>DBGAZC010000118.1:0-7645 GCA_048472015.1 Collinsella sp.
CTGACGGGAAAGGCCGGCGTGAGCGAATCCGTGCGCGCCAAGGTGAACGCTAAGGCCGAGGCCATGGGCTATCACCGCAACACAAGTGCCTCAAGCCTGCGCCGCAAGGATATCAATCTGGTGTTTTGCCTGCCCCGCGCATCGCGCGAGGGAGCGTACTTTTTCCGTTACCTGTGGGAAGGCTGCAATCGCTTTGAACAGGAGGTCATCGACCGGGGCATTACGGTTGAGCGCGTTGAATTTGGCGTGGGCGGCTACGCTGATGCACTCGAGCAAATCGACGAGCGTCTGCAGGTGGGCGAGAAGATTGATGGCTTGCTCGCCTATGCGCCGGGCGACGATCGTGCGACTGAGCTTTTGGGGCAGATCGCCGAGGCGGGCGTGACGATTGAGCTTGTCGACGGCGACCGTCCGCATTTGAATCGTTTGGGTGCGAGCTTGGCCGATTATTCGACGGCAGGCAGCCTTATGGCCGAGCAGGCGGCAAACCTGGTCCATGCTTCTGGGGCCGACGCCCGCGTGCTCCTTTTGACAGGCGACCCATATACCGATTCGCACTATCTAACCGCCCGCGCCTTCCACAATTACCTGCGCGAACGTGATATTCCATGGCAGGTTGAGGATCTTGCAGGTGCCCATGCGCAAGTCAAACAACTCGAGCATGAGCTCGAAAAGCGCTTGAGTGCGCCGGACGCCCCCGAACTTATCTGTAGCGTTTTTGCCGTTGGTTCCGAAGTGGTTGCCGACGCGCTCGTCTCGACCGGCAAGGCCGGTCGGGTCATGGTGATCGGCAACGACCTGTTTCCCGAAAGCGCCCTGGCCTTGCGCCGCGGTATCTTTACCAATATTGTCTATAAGGACCCGACGAGCCTGGCGTATCGCGGCGCCAAGACACTGGGCGATTATTTGCTGTGGGGAAGGACCCCGACGGAGCCCGTCCAGAAGGGCGCCGTCGAGATGGTATTTGCCAGCAATGTCGACCGCTACTGCGAACTTGCGGGTATTTAGCCGATTGAGCAGGTACCCCCTCTTGCGACGTGCATTTTTGGGAGTATTCAGCATTGGCATGCCCTGAATGAGGTGCAGAACGACTGTTTTAAGTGCCCCCGATGGCGTAATTCGCCGCCAGCGGCACTTTTTATGCCGATCGGGCGCAATATGCGTATCGAATAGGGCGTTGAGGACGGTGCGCGGTGCGCTCCGATGCTGAATACTCCCAAAAATGCACGGCGGAACATGACCCACCTGGCCAAAAGCGCTCAAGTTCGGTATTCGGGGACGCCTGCCAATTCGCAATACATACAAGTCACGGCTCCAGTAACCGTTGAACGGGCAAAATCGACCATTCACCCCATGGTGGTTAGGTGAACGTTCACCTTTTAAGCCGCAATGAATTAGTATAGTGAACGTTCACCTAGAGGATAACGAGCGCATCGTGCGCCCGCTCCGCCAACAAAGGGGTTGTTTGATGAAAAACTTCATGGACGATCAGGATTTCCTGCTGAGCACCAAAACCGGCGAGGAACTGTTCCACAACTTTGCCGAGGGTATGCCCATCGTTGACTACCACTGCCACATTTCTCCCAAGGAGATCTGGGACGACAAGCGTTTTGAGAACATCACCGAGGTTTGGCTGGGCGGCGACCACTATAAGTGGCGCCTGATGCGTGCCAACGGCGTCGACGAGCGTTTTATCACTGGCGACGCCCCTGCTCGCGAGAAGTTCCAAAAATGGGCTGAGACCCTGGGTCGCTGCGTTGGCAACCCCGTCTTTGAGTGGAGCCACCTGGAGCTTAAGCGCTACTTTGGCTACGAAGGCGTCCTCAACGGCAAGACTGCTCAGGAGGTTTGGGACCTTGCCAACGCCAAACTCGCCGAGGCCAGCTTTACCTGCCGTAACCTGATCAAGCAGTCCAACGTTCGTATGATCTGCACTACCGACGACCCCGCCGACAGCTTTGAGTGGCACAAGAAGATTGCCGCCGACGACAGTTTTGACGTTCAGGTCGTTCCCGCCATGCGCCCCGATGCCGCCCTGCGCATCGAGCGTGGCCAGGAGTTCGCCGATTACTGCAAGCATCTCTCCGAGGTTGCCGGCGTTGAGATCAGCGACTTCGAGGGCATGAAGGCCGCCATCTCCAAGCGCTACGACGTTGCCCACGAGCTGGGCTGCCGCGCTTCCGACCACGCACTTGACTACGTTATGTACGTTCCGGCCACCGCTGACGAGATCGAGGCCATCTTTGCCAAGGGCCTTGCCGCCGAGCCGCTTACCGAGGACGAGGTCCTCAAGTACAAGACGGCCTTTATGCAGTTCGTCGCCGGCGAGTATGTCCGCCTTGGCTGGGCCATGCAGCTGCACTTTGGCTGCAAGCGTGATAACAACCGCGCTATGTTCGCCAAGCTCGGTCCCGACACCGGCTACGACTGCATCTCCAACTACACGCCGTCCGACCAGCTGGCCGATTTCCTCAACTCCATCCAGGAGTCCACGGGTCTGCCCAAGACCATTCTGTACAGCCTGAACCCCATCGACAACACCATGATCGATACCGTGATGGGCTGCTTCCAGGAGGCTCCGACCGCAGGCAAGATCCAGAACGGCTCTGCCTGGTGGTTCAACGACAACGAGGTCGGTATGCGCGAGCAGCTCACGGCTCTGGCTAACGAGGGCGTGCTGGGCAACTTTGTGGGCATGCTTACCGATTCCCGCTCCTTCCTGTCCTACCCGCGTCACGAGTACTTCCGTCGCGTGCTGTGCGGCGTGATCGGCGAGTGGGTCGAGCAGGGCAAGTATCCGGCCGACATGGAGCTGCTGGGAGCCATCGTGTGCGACATCAGCTACAACAACGCGGTCCGCTACTTTGGCTTTGACCTGGATACCGTCGAGGCCTAAACCCGCATCGAATCACACCGAACTCGGGAGCGCCGTTGCCACACGCGGCGCCCCCGTTTTGCCTGCACGCTAACAGCAATCTAAGGAGAGACATCGATGGAGAACATCAGCTACGAGACGCTCGAGAAGATCGGCTACAAGGGCTACCTGCTGCCCAAGGACGCGCCCGAGAGGGTTCTGCAGTTTGGCGAGGGCAATTTCCTGCGCGCCTTCGTCGACCGCTTCTTTGACATGGGCAACGAGGCAACCGGCTGGAACGGCAAGGTTGTCATGGTGCAGCCCATCAGCGGCGCCTTTGGCTTTGCCGATGGTATCAACGCCCAGGACGACCTGTACACCGTGTTGGTGCGCGGCAAGGAGAACGGCAACACGGTTGACGAGTCTCGCGTGATCAGCGCCTGCAGCCGCTGCATCAACCCGTACCGCGAGGACGACTACCGCGCCATGATGGAGGTCGCCGTCTCCGACGATTTGGAGATTATCGTCTCCAACACCACCGAGGCCGGTATCGCCTACGACCCGTCCTGCAAGGCCGACGACATGCCGCCCGCGAGCTTCCCCGCCAAGCTTGCCCAGGTGCTCCACACCCGCTGGGCCGCCGGCAAGCCGGGCGTCATCGTGCTCGCCTGCGAGCTCATCGATCACAACGGCGAGGAGCTGTTGCGCATCATGAACCAGTACGTGAGCGACTGGGGCTGGGAGGACGAGTTTGCGCAGTGGATGGCTAACGACTGCACCGTCTGCACCACGCTCGTCGACACCATCGTCCCCGGCCGCATCCGCGATCCTAAGGAGGCCGCGGCGGTTGCCGAGCGTCTGGGCTACGAGGATCCCTTCCTGGCCGTGCGCGAGCCCTTCCAGATGTGGGGCATCCAGGGCGACGAGTCGCTTGCCGAGAAGCTTCCCTTTGTGAAGGCTGGTCTTCCGGGTGTCTTTGTGACTCCCGATGTCACCCCGTACAAGAAGCGCAAGGTTCGCATCCTCAATGGCGCCCACACCGCCTTCGTCCCGGGCTCCTGGGTTGCCGGCTTTGACATCGTGCGCGATTGCATGCACGACGAGACCGTCCGCGGCTTCATGAACACCATGCTCTACGATGAGGTCATCCCGACGCTTGCCGCCGACCTGGACGTCGAGGACTGCAAGGCCTTTGCTGCCGCCGTCGAGAACCGCTTCGACAACCCGTTTATCGACCACGCGCTGCTCTCCATTTGCCTCAACTCCACGGCCAAATGGCGTGCTCGCGACCTGCCCACGCTCAAGGACTATGTTGCCGAGACCGGCAACCTGCCCAAGTGCCTGGCGACGAGCCTCGCTACGCTCATTGCCTTCTATACTCAGGAGCTCGTTGCTCGCGAGGGCGATGGCCTGCACCTGCGCCGCGCCGACGGCACCGAGTACACCGCTCAGGACGATGCCTTCGTGCTCGATTTCTACGCCGCCCACGCCGGTGCAGACGATACCGAGCTGGTGCACGACGTGCTCACCAATGAGCAGATGTGGGGCGAGGACCTTACGCAGATCACCGGTCTCGAGGAGTTTGTCGTCAACGCGCTCACCGTCGTGCGTGTCGAGGGCGCCAAGCAGGCCTTCGCCAACGCTCAAGCGTAAATTCCCGGTGCGGGCGCCAGACGGCTTGCCCGCGCCTCGACTTCTGCTCAACCTGTAGGGTTAGGACCATTTGTAATGAACACTATCCAGATCAATCCGGCCGATAACGTGATCGTCGCGCTGTCGCCGCTTGCCAAGGGCACCGCCGTCGCGGTTCCCGGGGTGGGCGAGGTCGCTGCCGCGGAGGATATTCCGCAGGGCCACAAGATGGCCGTGCGTGCCATTGCGGCGGGGGAGAACGTTGTCAAGTACGGTCTTCCTATCGGCCATGTGACGGGCGACATCCAGCCCGGTCAGTGGCTTCATACGCATAACGTCAAGACCAACCTTTCGGGCGAGGTCGAGTACGTTTACAATCCGACGCATCCGGTCGTTGAGCCGGTTGAGCCCGAGACCTTTATGGGCTTCCGTCGCGCCGACGGCCGCGCCGCCACGCGCAACGAGCTGTGGATCATCCCCACGGTCGGCTGCGTCAACGAGGTCGCACGTGCCATGTGCGAGCAGGCTCAGGATCTGGTCGAGGGTTCGCTGGAGGGCGTCTATTACTTTCCGCATCCGTTTGGCTGCTCGCAGACCGGCGCCGACCATGCCCAGACCCGTCGCCTGCTGGTAGCGCTCTCGCGTCACGCAAACGCTGCGGGCGTGCTGTTCCTGTCGCTCGGCTGCGAGAACTGCACGCATCAGCAGGTGCTCGACGAGCTGGGCGAGTACGATCTCGAGCGCGTTCGCTTCCTTACCTGCCAAGATGTTGCCGACGAGCAGGTCGAAGGCCACAAGATTCTGTCTGAGCTGGCCGACCTGGCCAAGCAGGCCAAGCGTGAGCCCATTCCGGCCTCCGAGCTGGTCATTGGCCTTAAGTGCGGTGGCTCTGACGGTCTTTCGGGCATTACCGCCAACCCCACGATCGGTCGCGTGAGCGATATGCTCGTCGCCCGCGGTGGCACGTCGGTGCTCACCGAGGTCCCCGAGATGTTTGGCGCCGAGAGCATTCTGCTCGATCGCTGCGAGGACGAGCAGGTGTTTAACGCCGCCTCCGACATGCTCAACGGCTTTAAGGATTACTTTATTAGCCATGGCGAGGTCGTCTACGAGAACCCGAGCCCCGGCAACAAGGATGGCGGCATCACCACACTCGAGGACAAGAGCTGCGGCTGCGTGCAAAAGGGCGGATCTGCCCCCATCGTCGACGTGCTGCCGTACGCCGGTCAGGCTACCAAGCATGGTCTGAACATGTTGTGCGGTCCGGGCAACGACATGGTATCCACCACGGCCCTGACGGCTGCCGGCTGCCACGTGATCCTGTTCTCGACCGGCCGCGGCACGCCGTTTGGTGCGCCGGCGCCTACGCTCAAGGTGTTCACCAACCAGCGCCTGTGCGACCACAAGGCCAACTGGATGGACTTTAACGCCGGTGTGGTGGCTACGGGCGAGCGTACGCTCGATGAGGCTGCCGGCGATCTGTATCAGCTGGTGCTGGACACGGCGAGCGGCAAGCTTACCAGCGCCGAGCGTCGCGGCTGTCACGAGATCAGCATCTGGAAGGACGGAGTCTGCCTGTAGCGATGACACGTTGAGCGCGTGATTGAATAAGCTGCTGCAAAGACTGAGCGACCCCGCCGAGGACAATCTCGGCGGGGTCGTTTTTCGTTTCTCGTTGCGTTGTCGTGCACGGCTTTTTTGGGAAGGGTGCCCGGCACCTCCCTCATCTCCAGAGAACAATGAACGTTCACCTAGTTGTTGCGTGGTGCTGAATCGACTTGATAATCAAAAATGCAGGGATTTTTTCATTTTCAGGCCCGTTCAACGGCAAAAAACGACCGTTCAAGGATAATATACAAGTGAACGTTCACCTATCATAAGCAATCGCGCATAATCTAGCTAAACGTTCACCCTGAACGGCATGCAGACAGACGTCGGTATGGACTCCAATGTCTTGTTCCAAGACAATCGAGAAAAGAGAGGGAGCTCGATGACTAACAAGATCGGTAAAAAGCGCAAGATCACATTCTGGACGCGCTTGGGCTTTGGTATGGGCGGCATGCTCAACTCCGGTGCCCTGACCTTTACGCACAGCTACATGGTGCTGTTCCTGTCCACGGAGTGCGGCCTGTCCGCAGGCGAGGCTGCGCTGATCAGCTCGTTCGCCATCTATCTCAACGCCATTCTGTGCCCGCTTATGGGCTTTGTGGCCGATAACTTCTACGCTACCAAGATCGGCCGTATCTTTGGCCGCCGCCGTTTCTGGATCTTGCTGGCAATCCCGATGATGGTCGCCGAGCCGCTCATCTTTGTGGCTACGCCGTTCGGTTTCCCGTACTACTTTGTGCTGTACCTGATCTACAACGTCGCGTATACGTTCTGCACCGCCAACCTGTCGCCGCTTACCATCGAGATGACCGACGACTTCAAGGAGCGTACGTACCTCACCGGCTACAAGCATCTCTTTGGTAACGCCGCCGGCTTCCTGATGGCTGCACTTGTGGGCTTCGGCTTTGGCACCTTCGGCGAGACCAACCCGTTCAGCTACTTCATCATCGCTACGATCAACGCTTCGGTCATGGCAATCTCGCTGCTCTGCGTGTACCTGTCCACGTGGGAGCACACCCCCGAGGAGGTCGCTCAGGAGAAGATCGAGAGCGTCGGCGAGGGTATCAAGAAGTTCTTCATCGACGTAATCTCCACCTTCCGCAACAAGTCCTTCCGCAAGGTCCTGTACGCACAGGTCTCCACGAAGCTCGCTGCTGCCTGCTGGTCTGCCTGCCTGTCCTTCTTCATCGTCTACTGCCTGCAGATTCCTAAGTCCTACGAGTCCGTGATGGAGATGCCTGGCAAGGTCGTCGCTATCGTCTGCACCGCCATCTGGGTCGCTCTCATGGCCAAGAAGGGCTTCCACAAGTCTTGGTACCTGGCCAACGTCGGTTGCGCTGCGTGCATCATCGCCTACAACTACTTCGCCTTTGGTCAGATCAATGGCACCTCCACGGTCGCCATCGCCATGATCGCCTACCCCATCATCTTCGCCATCTGGAAGTTCTTCTACGTCGGCTTCCAGTACCTGCCCGATGTTCTGCTCAACTACATCCCCGATGTCGATGAGCTCATCACCCTGCGTCGTCGCGAGGGCATCTACAGCTCCGC
>DBGAZC010000119.1:0-1028 GCA_048472015.1 Collinsella sp.
GCCCAAGCGCTGGCGACGAGCTCGTTGTGGGCGGCCAGATACTCGACGGCCTCCCTGTTCTCGCCCTCCTCAAAAACCAGGCCGGCACCCATAAACGGCAGGTGCAGGATCATGTTGATCTCGTTAAAGGTGAGCCAATACTTCACCAGGCCCTTGTAGCGGGTGAAGATCGTAGTCGCAAGGTTCTTGTAGAAGTCGATGAGCTTGCGGTTGCGCCAGCCGCCGTATTCCTTGATGAGGTGAATCGGGCAGTCGAAGTGCGTGATGGTCACGAGCGGCTCGATGCCGTACTTTTGGCACTCGCGGAACACATCTTCATAGAAAGCCAGGCCGGCCTCGTTGGGCTCAGCCTCGTCACCGTTGGGGAAGATGCGGGTCCATGCCAGGCTCATGCGGAAGGTCTTAAAGCCCATCTCGGCGAAGAGGGCGATGTCCTCCTTGTAGTGATGGTAGAAATCGATGCCGGTCTGCGCGGGATAGTAGTAGCCATCCTCGAAGTCGAGCATCTTACGCTGGCCGGAGACCACCGCGTAGCGCTCAGCGCCGTGCGGCGCCACGTCCACGTTAGCCAAGCCGCGACCGTCCACGTCGTAGGCACCCTCGCACTGGTTGGCAGCCGTCGCGCCGCCCCACAGGAAGTCTTTACGGAAAGCCATACATCGATCCTTTCACACGCTGTTTGTCATAGGCTCAGTATCTCTATAAACGGCACGTCGCTCAACGGCAACGGCGCAGGTCGACACTTCTTTTCGCTCCCGCATATCGGCAGACGGTGCGCTCCTGACACTTTTTGATACCTCGCGTGCACGAAAAAGCACCCGCCCACACGCCGCGAACGTCAAGTGAGTAGACTTTTTGGCAAAACTCAACCAGACCCGCCTTTGACGCCATCAAAACCGCAGGTAGCTTACCTGGCATGTTCCGGCGTGGTCAGACTAAGCCAAAAAGTCTACTCACTTGCAAAAAAGGGCGCCTCCACAACAGCGAAGGCGCCCTCGGGTGGCAGACCATTTGACTGAATAGGAAAG
>DBGAZC010000120.1:0-2658 GCA_048472015.1 Collinsella sp.
GTGACGGCCGTCCTCGCCGATGCAATCGATGTCGTTGGTGCGGACGCACTTCTGGCAGGAGATCGCGCCGATCTCCTTCATGGTCTTCTTGCCCTGGTAGTACTCCTTAAACTGGTTCATGCCGGCGTTGGCAAGCAGCAGCGAGGGATCGTCGGGGACGAGGGACGAAGAAGGATAGAGCTTAAGACCGCGCTCCTCAAAGAAGTTGAGGAACTTGGAGCGAATCTCGGCCGTAGTCATTGACGGGTAGTCAGCACTCATAGAGGGAATCTCCTCGGTTTCACATCGAAACAGTTCAAACGTAACGATATTACCATCCCACCGCGCAAGTGCAAAAAAGAGGGCCGGCACAATGCCGGCCCTTCAGCGAAATTGCATGTTAGCGCGTATGAATATTAATCCGAATTACCCCGCTAGTTGTCATCATCGTCCATGGAGCCGTCGATGCCGGTTTTGGTGTCGTCATCCGTGTTGGAATCGTCATCCTTAGCGAAGGGGTTCTTGAAGAAGCCCGTCGCATCGGGCTGCAGACCAGAGAGCTTGATCCAGGGATTATCGAGATCGGGCTTGGGCATGGCCTTGGCCTCGGGCGCAGTCTCGTTGCCGATGAGCTCGGACTCGTAGATGAAGGTGTCGTCGCCGAGCGCGTCGTAGGCGGCGACCGGGTTGCCATCGGCATCGCGGTACGGCGTGCCCTTAAACACGGCGCCGTCATAGGCCACAAGCTGTCGGCCGGTCTCATTCTCGAAGTAGTACACGAAGATACCCTTGAGGGCCGCACAAAGCGGGATGGCAATAATCATGCCGATGGGGCCCATGAGTGCCGAGCCAATAACGAGCGCCGTGAGGCTCATGATGGGATGCACCTGCACCGAGCTCTGCATGACCTTGGGCGAAATGACGTTATCGGTGACGTTTTGCGCGACCATCGTCACGATGAGCGTCCATAACGCCAACATGGGGCTGAACATGAAACCGAGCACCGTGGCGATTGCTGCGCTCACCCAGGGACCGACGACCGGAACCAAATGCATGATGCCGGTAAAGATAGCCATGAGCGCCGCATACGGATGGCCGATGATCATAAAACCGATAAAGGCGAGGAAACCACCGCAGATGGACGTCACGACCATACCGCGCATGTAGCCGCCGACAGAGCGAGAAAGGATGGCGACCATAAAGCGGTACGAGGTCTCCTTCTCCTGACCGATGATGGTGCAAATCTCGTGGTGCATGCGAGGGTAGTCGCAGGCCATCCAGTAGGCAAGCACCAGGCCAAGGAAGATAACGAACAGCTGCGAGGCCGTATTGGTGATGAGTGGGAACACACCACGACCAAGCTCGGCGGCAATCTGAGACACATACCTCGATGCCACGGCAACCAGCGACGAAAGATTATCGTCCAAATACTCCTTGAGCGGCGTGTTGTTGAGCGTCTTTGCATGCGAGATCATCTCGTTGAGATCGCCACCTGCAACACGAAGCTGCTCGGGCAGGCGGCTCAGGACTTCCATGATCTGACCAAAGAGAATCGGCGACAAGATACAAACGACACCGACGAGCACGGCAACAACAACAATAAGCGCGATAAGCGAACCGATGCCGCGATTCACGCCATGGTGCTCGAGCCAGTTGGTGATCGGGGACATCACAAAGGCAATGATGGAGCCGACGGCAAGAAACTCAATAACCGGCGCCAGGATGCCCATAAGGTTAAAGATGACAGCGGCGATGACAATGCAGCCGACAACAGCCCAAATGCGCAGCGTCAGAATGCGAGTGTCGCGCAGCACGCGATCGGTCTGTTGGGGGTGCTCACTCATGAACGAATCATCACTCCGTCGGGGTCGATCTTGTCCTGAATCTTCTTAAGCGTGCGGCGCAGCAGACGCGAAACCTGCACCTGAGAAATACCCAGCTTCTTGGCGATCTCGATCTGGGTCATGCCCTTCACAAAGCGCAGCTCGATCACCTCGCGCTCGCGCGGCGAGAAATCACGGATGGCTTCCTCGATCACCAGGCGGTCATCGGTAAAGTCGAGCTCGTTGTCATCGTCGGCGTAACGGTCGAGAATCGAGGGCGCATCGTCGGAATCGGACGCACCAGGAGCCTCGATGGGCACCGAGGTATAGGCCGAGGACGATTCCATAGCCTCGAGGACCTCATCGACAGTCACATCTAGATACTCAGCGATCTCCTCAACCTTGGGCGAACGCTGCAGCTCGTTGGTAAGTTTGTCAGTAGCCTGGTTGACCTTGGCCGAGAGCTCCTGCAGACGGCGCGGCACGCGCACACTCCAGCCCTTGTCGCGAAAATGGCGTTTGATCTCGCCCAAGATAGTGGGTGTCGCAAACGTCGTGAACTCGAGTCCGCGCTCGGGGTCAAAGCGGTCGATAGCCTTGAGCAGGCCCAAATAGCCAACCTGCATCAGATCATCGAGCGGCTCGCCGCGGTTCTTAAATTTGTTGGCAAGAAACCTTACCAGGTTCATGTGGGACATGACGAGCTGCTCGCGTGCGTCCGGGTCACCGGTCTCTTTATAGCGACGAAACAGCTCGCGGGTTTTCTCCTTGTCCCAAGCGGTCTTACCGCTCCGGGAACGTTCGGTCATATTAGATATCCGCCTTGAGGTCGAGGGAAAGCGTCAGGGGCGCCGCA
>DBGAZC010000121.1:0-2414 GCA_048472015.1 Collinsella sp.
TTGGAGAAGAGGGCGGAACGCTTGGCGTCCTGCGCGCCCTTACGATGCTTGGTTGTGGCCCACTTAGAGTGTCCGGACATACGTGTCTCCTATCGGTTTCGACCTAAAGCCCAGCGCAGATGCTCGGGCAATATAAACAAACGTCGTTATGATATACCTACTGGCCTGCGAGATAAACCCCAAAATGAAGGCGTCGTGATGATGCCACCCTTTGGTGCAAAGTAACCTGTCCCCTTTGCACCAAATTAGGACCAGAGGAGGTCGCTGCGGGTGATGGTGGCGCCGACGGCAAAGGGTATGCAGGAGATGACCGGATACAGGTAGCGCATGTAGGTCGAGCCGTTGCAGGGACCGATCAGGCACACGGCGAGCACGCCCAGCAGCGGCACCCAAATGGCCAGCCCGCGCCACGAATGACGACGTAGCAGATAGACAACCACGGCGATCATGATCCACACATAGGTGGCCGAGCTCATGGTGAGCGAGATAAACGGGACGCGTTGTACTGCCACGCGATACAGGTTGATCAGGTGGTCGCACCAGCGCACAACCTTGCTATCGACCGGATGGAAGTCGAAGTACTTGAGGTTATCGGGCTTTGCCATGATCTCGGCACTGCGCGCCGTGCTGTAGACCCACGCATCGCGGGCACTCGGATAAAAGTAGCCGTAGTAGTTATTGATGAGCGCCGAGATATAGCACTCGGGATCCTTTTTGAACATCTGGGCCCACACCTCAAAATAGGCCTTGATGTCCTCCTGCGAGGCGTACTCGTTAAAGCAATTTTTGACGGCGTCCGACTTATCCGGGTTGTAACGGCGGCCCAGATTCTCGTACTTGAGCACGCGGTCGATCACGGCACGCTCTTCGTCGGTCACCAAGCCGTCGCAAGGAGCCTCCACGATGGTGCCGTCCTCCTTAACCGTGGGGTTGACGCCCGAGTTGAGGCCGTCGTGCTTTTGGACAAAACGAGCCGTCTGCTGGAACGGAATCGAGAGGATTTCGCGCTTGGAACCAGGCGTAATGTCGTGTGCCGGCATAAAGACCTTGGTGAAGTACATATTAGAGGCAAGGCAGAGTGCAAGCACCGCAAGAACTCCCACCCAGCGGAAACGCGGGGTGGCGCCCGAAGGCGCAGCACCGGTCTGCTTGGCTGCACGACGAGCCACATGCACGTCCCATGCGCAAAAAGCTGCCGCGATTACGCATGCCGCCAGGGGAAACACCAGGCCGCCGTTGCGCAGAAACGTGGAACCCATGGCGCCCAGAGCGAGCAGCAGCCAATCATGGCGCGCAAAGAGCACAGGCCTCTGTTCGCCTGCACGCTCGGCATTGGCATCGCGACGGGGCAGGCCGCAGGCCACGAGCTTCACGGTCTGCACCAACAGCACCAAAAACGCGTCGGCAAACAGCACATCTTTGGTAAGCAGGGCCGCGTAGTTAGAGAACATGGGCATAAACACAAAGAACAGCAAGATCACGCCGCGGACCGGCAGGCTCACACCCAGCTTGCGCAGCGACGAGATGGAATAGGCCATGCAGGCGGCCGTAATGACGAACTGAGCGCAGGTGTAGATGGCAAGACCTGCGTTGGCGCTGTTGAACAGCGAAAGCCCCAGCTGGACGCACGAACCGATGATAGCCGTGTGCACCACGGGATGATGTCCGTTGAGCAACACATTGGGATTGAGCAGACGCAGGTAGTCACTCGTGCCGTTGGGATAGTTGAACCACTGGCGAATCTGCGCGCCCGTATCTCCCATAAAAAGGCCGGGCAGCGAGGCAATGAGCGTGGGCGCCCAGGCGATCATAAGCACCAGGAAGGGCCCGGCAAAGGGATGGACCGAGAGCACGGCGTGAGCCACACGCCATACGCGGCCAAAGTGCGCTTCGGAAAACGGAATGCGCCGAGAGCTCAGCCAATCTAGACACTCAAAGGCAAGGTAGAAGGCAACGACCGCCAAGAGCATCCAGCCCGCGCCGCCAATCCAGGCGCAGATGATGCGGGCTTTGTCGCCAAGGACAATCTCGGCCGAGTCGGTGAGGTCGTAGCTGCGGCCGAACACCATGCAGATGGCGAAGAACAGCGACGGCAGAATGATCGATGGACGCCAGGTGTCGCCACGGCCAAAGAACACGTAGCGAAACGGCAAGGTGAGCAGACAGGCAAGTGCAAGCAGCATGACCGCGTCGGTATGGCCGGCAAATGAGAGGAGCACCTCGTAGCACACGTACAGCATGCCCGAGGCTTTGGGGTCAATCGCCAAGACTGCGTTGCTCGACACCGGGGCGGGATCGATGGAAAACGCCGTGGTCGCCAACAGCGCGAGCAAAAATGCGATGAGCGTCTGCTTGGCGGGGTAGCGCTTAAACCAGACGATGCGGGCAGCGTCGCGCGCAGCCGTTGTGGAGAG
>DBGAZC010000122.1:0-3073 GCA_048472015.1 Collinsella sp.
ATAAACCGTTTCATCAGCGGTTCTGCCTGCTAAATTGTTCAAATAATGATAAAAACTCTGGTAAAGCCATCAGTTTCCAGCATAATGAATGACGTACGTGCATTGCGGCTGTGTTGGGATTACCTTCGGTGCCGTGCGCATCTTGTCTAAAGAGGATGAAAGGAAGGCACAATGAGCGACGAAGAGCTCAAAAAGGTTGCCAACGAGGTAAGGAAGGGCATCGTCACCGGCGTGCACGCTGCCAAGTCCGGCCATCCGGGCGGTTCGCTCGGCGCTGCCGATATCATGACCTATCTGTACTTTGAGGAAATGAACGTCGACCCGGCCGATCCCCGCAAGGCCGATCGCGACCGTTTTGTGCTCTCCAAGGGCCATTGCGCTCCGGGCCTGTACGCCGTGCTCGCCGAGCGTGGGTTCTTCCCCAAGGAGGATCTCGAGACGCTGCGCCATATCGGCAGCCACCTGCAGGGTCATCCCAACATGAACGACACCCCGGGCGTCGACATGTCCACCGGCTCGCTCGGCCAGGGCATCTCCGCCGCCGTGGGCATGGCGGTTGCCGCCAAGCACTGGGGCGATACTTACCGCACGTACGCCCTGCTGGGTGATGGCGAGAGCGAGGAGGGCCAGGTCTGGGAGGCCGCCATGTTTGCCGGCAACCAGCAGCTCGATAACCTCTGCGTGATCGTCGACCACAACGGCCTGCAGATCGACGGCCCCGTCGAGGAGGTCAACGACCCCATGCCGCTCGCCGACAAGTTCCGTGCCTTTAAGTTCCACGTGGTGGAGCTTGCCGACGGCAACGATTTCGACCAGATCCGCGCCGCCTTTGCCGAGGCTCGCGCTACTAAGGGCCAGCCGACCGCCATTATCGCCGAGACCATGAAGGGCAAGGGCGTTTCCTTTATGGAGAACCAGGTTGGTTGGCACGGTAAGGCCCCCAACGATGAACAGTTTAAGCAGGCCATGGCAGAGCTCACGGCCGCCGGAGAGGAGCTCTAGGATGGCAGACGTCAAGAAAATCGCCACGCGCGTAAGCTACGGCGAGGCCCTCGTCGAGCTCGCCAGCGAGCACGATGACTTTGTGGTCCTCGACGCCGACCTGGCCGCCGCCACGCAGACCGGCAAGTTTAAGGCCGCCTGCCCCGACCGCTTCTTCGATGTGGGCATCGCCGAGAGCAACCTGATGGGTGTTGCCGCCGGTATCGCAACCACCGGCCGCGTCGCCTTCGCGAGCACCTTTGCCATGTTCGCCGCCGGCCGCGCCTTTGAGCAGGTCCGCAACTCCATCGGCTATCCGCACCTTAACGTTAAGATCGGTGCCACGCACGCCGGTATCTCGGTGGGCGAGGATGGCGCCACGCACCAGTGCTGCGAGGATATCGCCCTGATGCGTGTCATCCCCGGCATGACCGTGATCGTTCCCGCTGACGACATCGAGGCCCGTGCCGTGACGCGCGCCGCCTACGAGTGCGACGGCCCGGTGTACATGCGCTTCGCCCGTTTGGCCTCGCCGGTTATCAACGACCCCGAGACCTACAAGTTCGAGTTGGGTAAGGGCATTGTCATGCGCGAGGGCGCCGACGTGACCATCATCGCCTGCGGTTTGATGGTCGGCGAGGCCCTCGAGGCCGCCGAGCAGCTCGCTGCCGAGGGCATCGACGCCGAGGTCATCAACATGCACACCATCAAGCCCATCGATGCCGACCTGATCGTCAAGAGCGCCACCAAGACCGGCCACGTCGTGACCGTCGAGGAGCATTCTGTGATCGGTGGCCTGGGCAGCGCCGTTGCCGACGTCCTGTGTGAGCAGTGCCCGACGCCGCTCAAGAAGATCGGCGTCAACGACACCTTCGGTGAGTCCGGCCCGGGCGCCGAGCTCCTGCACAAGTACGGCCTGGACGCCGCCAACATCGTGGCGACCACCAAGGAGTTCTTGGCATAAGGCAAGGCGGATCTCAAGGACTGCTTCGCCAGAACTATGGAAACCCGGCAGGGGCGCTCTCTTGGAGAGCGCCCCTGTTTCAGTTGTGGTGAAATAAGGACTGATTAGACCTTTTAACTGGTAAAACAGTCCCTATTTCACCGCAACTCATGAAGACGCCCCTCAAGCACGGTCCCATCAGGGAAAAGGGCATATATCGACAAAGCGCAATTCAGACCCTTCCAACTTTGTATATGCAGCACCCCAAGTAAAACGCGGCGACCCCTTAGTTACCGCAGGCCGGACACAGGGCTACTCTCCAAATCTTTTCGCAGGACGGAGGAGCCCCCGCAGCGCGAAGCGCGCAGCGGGGGCTCCGACATGTCCGAGGACGATTTGGAGAGTAACCCTGTGCCCGGCCGACGGGATCCCTAAGCACGCCATGCTTCTTATGTGCAGTAAAGCTAATACTGCTAAAATACAAAGCGCTCATGTAGTTTAAACGCACGACGATAAGGAGCACCAGTGGGTAACCACTTCCGTACCTCCGGTGCGGGCGATGATGCCCCCAAGACGCAGGCAGGCGTCCAGGGCAGTCGTTTCGCCACTCCGGATTCAGAGGGCCAGCCTGTTGCTCAGGCCCCCGCTCAGCCGGCAGATCAGGCACAGCCGGCATCCGATCCCTTTGCCTACAATCCAACCAGCGATGTCGCGCTTTCCGGCACGGCGGGTTTTGAGCCCGTTCAGGCCGTGACCGCTCGCGTGGAGCAGCCTCAGGCTGGTGCCGCCACGCCGCAGCCTACCATGGCCGGCATTCCCGACCCCTTGGCCCCTGCGACGCCGGCTCCTCAGCCTGCGCAGTCCGGTCTCTTTGCCGCTATTCCCGACCCCACGCAGCCTGCTGCCCCGGTGGTCGAGAGCGATCAGGCAGCCGAGGTCGCAAGCCTCGATAACGCGCTCAACAACCCCGATTTTACGTCGGTGTTTGCGCCCATCGATCCGCAGGCCAGCCGCAAGAAGATGGCCAAGCAGGCCGGTGTCGAGCCCGTCATCCTTATGGAGCATGTCACCAAGATCTATCCGGCACAGCCCAACAAGCCTGCACTCGACGACATCAACATCGAGATCTATCCGGGCGAGTTCGTCTTC
>DBGAZC010000123.1:0-4631 GCA_048472015.1 Collinsella sp.
GATCCCAGTACCAACGGTTAGAGTCCGGATGAAAGAGGCAGGTGATCTTATGTCTGAACAGTCGCAGCATATCCATTTTGAGAACACGAATAGGTGGAGCACCAAACAGCTCGTTACCATGGCGTTGATGTGCGCCTTGGGCGCTCTGTTTATGTACGTGCAGCTGCCTATCCTTCCTTCGGCGCCGTTTTTGACGTATGACCCGTCGCTGGTGCCGGCGATGGTGTGCGGGTTTGCATATGGCCCCGGTGCCGGCACAGCTGTTGCCGCTATGGCTATCGTTATCCATGCGCTCACCACGGGTGACTGGGTCGGCGCGCTTATGAACCTGGTCGCTACGCTGGGCTATATTCTGCCTGCGGCGATCGTCTACCAAAAGATGCACACCTACAAGGGTGCCGTGATTGGTCTGGTGCTCGGCGTCATTGCCGCTACGGTGCTGTCCATGGTCGCGAACCTTACCATTGGCGTATGGTTCTGGTATGGCTCGGTCGATGTGATCGCCCCGCTCATGATTCCTGCCGTGCTGCCGTTCAACCTTATCAAGACCGTGCTTAACTCGGTGTTGACACTGGCGGTGTATAAAGCGGTCTCCAACCTCATCACGCCTAAAAAGGACCAGGTCAAAGGCCGCGCATGATTGAGTGTCGGGGCGTTTCCTTTAGCTATGACGGTGCCGTGTCGGCACTCGACAGTGTCGATCTGAACATCGAGGACGGGGAGTTTTTCTGCATCCTCGGTGGCAATGGGTCGGGCAAGTCGACGTTTGCCAAGCATCTGAATGCGCTGCTGCAGCCCGATGCGGGCACGGTACGTATCAACGGTATGGATGCGTCCGATCCCGAGCTGGTCTACGACATTCGTTCGACCGCAGGCATGGTGTTCCAGAATCCCGACGACCAGCTGGTGGCAACGCTTGTCGAAGATGACGTTGCGTTCGGTCCCGAAAACCTTGGCGTGCCATCGGCGCAAATTGCGCAGCGCGTACGCGAGGCGCTGAAGGGCGTGGGCCTGGTGGGCTTTGAGCGCCACGAGACCCATGCGCTTTCGGGCGGCCAAAAGCAGCGCGTGGCGCTTGCCGGCGTGCTCGCCATGGAACCGCGCGTGCTCATATTGGACGAGGCTTCCTCGATGCTCGATCCGCGTGGACGCAAGGGCCTCATGAAGGCTTGCCGCGCGTTGCACGCTCGCGGTATGACCATCGTGATGATTACGCACTTTATGGAAGAAGCCGCCGAGGCCGATCGTGTCGCGGTGTTTCGGGCGGGGCACGTTGCCATGCTCGGTACGCCCGAGGAAATTTTGACGCGGGCGGATGAGCTTGCGCAGCTCAACCTGGATATGCCGGAGTCGTGTCGTTTGGGCGTGGCGCTTCGTGCGAAGGGCGTGCCCGTTTATGCGCAGGTGCGCGAGGCGGATATGGTCGCCGGTATAGCGCAGGCTTATGCCGAGCGGAGTAGGACAGGCATCGCCGGGCGGCCTTTCGCATTCGATCCTCGTATTCCCGACAACGTTTCCTCTGCGCTCGATGGCGCAGGCGCGCTGGAACCCGTTATCGAGATTTCGCACCTTTCGTTTAGCTATTCGCTGAGCGCCCGCGAGCGCCGCCGCTGGCATAAGCGCTCGGCCACTGCGGGCAAATCGAGCAAACAGGCTCTCTGGGGAAACGACCCAAGCAGCCCGTGGGCGCTGCGCGATGTATCGCTGACGGTGCGTCGCGGCGAGTTCCTGGGCTTGGCAGGTCATACCGGTTCGGGTAAGTCGACGCTGGTCCAGCATCTCAACGGTTTGATTCGCCCCCAGGAGGGATCCGTTCGCGCGCTGGGGCTCGATCTGTCAAACAAGAAAGACGCCGCCGCGGTTAAGGCCAAGGTCGGCGTGGTGTTTCAATATCCTGAGCGTCAGCTGTTTGCCGAAACCGTGGCGCAGGACGTGGCGTTTGGTCCGCATAACCTTGGCTTGCCGCAAGATGAAGTCGACCGTCGTGTCGAGTCATCGCTCTCACGCGTGGGCCTCGACCTTTCCACGGTCGGCGACAAGAGTCCCTTTGAGCTTTCGGGCGGTCAGCAACGGCGTGTGGCATTCGCCGGCGTGCTCGCCATGGAGCCCGAAGTCCTGGTGCTCGATGAGCCCATGGCGGGGCTCGATCCGGCTGCGCGCAGGGATTTCCTTGAGCTTATCGATCGACTTCACCGCGATGGCCTGACCGTTGTCATGGTTTCGCATAGTATGGATGACCTGGCCAATTGCTGCGACCGTATTGTCGTGATGAACGAGGGCGCGGTGTTTGCCGAGGGCACGCCCGCTCAGGTTTTTGCGCATGCCGATGAGCTTAAATCAATCGGCTTGGGCGTTCCCGCCGCCCAGCGTATGGCGCTGGCGCTTACGGAGGCGGGCGTGCCGCTGCGCTTTGACGGCCTCTATACGGTTGAGTCGCTGACAGACGAGTTGGTGGACCTGCTAATCGGTTGCTCGGGCGGTCCTTCTAACGTCGCGGACATTGCTAAATTCAAGACGGTCGCGCGAGAGAAGGGCTGCTAATGGAGGCGTTTTCGTTTGGCAGCTACTATCCCGGCGATAGTGCGATCCACCGCCTGGACCCGCGAACTAAGTTGCTCTTGGGCTTTGTGTTTCTGATCACGACGCTCACGGTCAGTGGCTTCCGCGGGCTGGCCCCGGTCGCAATTTTCGTTGTGCTGACCTATGCCGTGTCTCGGGTGCCGGTTCGTCGCGTTCTGTCGTCGATGGCGCCGCTGCTAGCGATCGTCGTCGTGGTCGCGGTGCTCAACTTGTTTACCGATCAGAGTGGGCGCATCCTGTGGCAGCTCGGCTTTCTGCAGATAAGCGAGGGCTCACTGCGTTCTGCCGCCTTTATGGCGTGCCGCCTGACGTTGATGATGGCCGGCATGAGCGCCATTACACTCACCACGCCGACGCTCGACCTCACCGCGGGCTTTGAGCGCCTGCTCGCGCCGTTTGCGCGTGTGGGACTTCCTGCGCACGAGCTCGGCATGATCATGGGTATCGCGCTACGCTTTATGCCGCAGTTTGCCACTGAGATGAAGCAGACGGCCGATGCACAGGCAAGCCGCGGCGCGCGCGTGACGGGCGGTCCGCTCGGCGGCGTGCGTATGCTCGGCAGTGTGGCGATTCCGCTGTTCACGGGCGTGTTCCGTCATGCCGAGACGCTTTCGGCCGCCATGGATGCACGCTGCTATCACGGCGAGCAGGGCCGCACGCGCCTGCATGCGCTTGCATTTGGCCGCGGCGATGCGTTGGCGGCGGTGGTGACGGCGCTGCTGCTCGCGTGTGTCATCGTCATCAATCTTCAACTTGTTTAGGCGCGATTCGGGCGCAAGAAAGGGGTCCCTATGACCGACAACGACCGCACGGCTCAGCTTGAGCGCGCCTGTTCGTATCTCAGGCGCATTCCGGCGTGGTATCTGGCCACGACCGATGCAAGTGACGGGCATCAGCCTCGCGTGAGGCTGTTTTCGTTTGCCATGGTCGATGACGGTAAGTTGTGGTTTTGCACGTCGCGCGACAAGGACGTGTGGGCGGAGCTGAGTGCGAATCCCAAGTTTGAGGTATCGGGCTGGAAGCCGGGGGAATGTTGGATCGTATTGACCGGCGAAGCCGCACTTGAGGACGACGCAGTTGCGAGCGACAAGGTGCGTCAAGCGGGCTTTAAGCACATGGTGGGCATTGGCGAGGAACACGAGAGTGCCAACGACGGCCGCCTTGCTTTCTTTTCGGTCCGCAATATTGCCGCGCGCTTCTGTGATATCGACGGCAGCGAGGAGCGCCTGGAGCTCTAACTCTAGGGCAGCTAAAACAGCCCCGACCCAAAAAGACTAGCGTCAGGAGGACACATGGACGGATTGAATACGGTGTTGGAGTATCTGACGTCGGTGCCGGCATGGTATTTGGCGACGAGCGTTGACGGACAGCCTCATGTGCGTCCGTTTTCGTTTGCGCAGATCCAGGATGGCAAGCTGTGGTTTGTAACAGCGCGCACCAAAGATGTGTGGCAAGAGCTGCTGCAAAACCAGCGCTTTGAGGCCACGAGTTGGTGGCCGGGCCATGGCTGGCTCATCTTGCGCGGGCGTGCCGGCTTGGATGACCGGGCTTTAGACGAAATGCGCGAAGCCGGGTGGAAGCATCTAGAGCACCTGGGCGAGCACTATGAGGGGCCTAACGACCCCACGCTCGTCTTCTTTAGCGTCGAGGATCCCGAGGCTTTTATCTGCAATCACGACGAATGGGTGCCGGTCGAGCTCTAGCCGGCTGGCTCATCCTAACAACTTGGTTTTCGCATGCGCGGGCCCCGTATTGCCCGGCGCCGTTAGGAGCGCCGGTCAATACGGGGCCCGCTCCATTTGTCAATTCCTTCAAGCGAATGTGTCGGGAATGTTTCAATGCATGAATATGCAAGCCATTTACGTATTTATGCATCTTTTGGTGCTAAAGTTTCAACCCACTTCATAACAACCGCTGCGAAATGCGCATCGGTGCATAAATCGCAGACAAGGAGTCTGATATGTCTTTGAAGGTTGGAATCGTCGGCGCGGCTGGATATGCCGGAGCCGAGCTCATTCGCCTCGTGCTCGGTCATCCCGAGTTTGAACTTG
>DBGAZC010000124.1:0-1566 GCA_048472015.1 Collinsella sp.
ACCTGCGGATACTTGAACGATTGGGAGTTTGCCCGAGTGGTTAATGGGGACGGGCTGTAAACCCGTTGGCTCTGCCTACATAGGTTCGAATCCTATAGCTCCCACCCGTCAAGTGCCTGTATAGCTCAGTCGGTAGAGCACTTCGTTGGTAACGAAGAGGTCACCAGTTCAAGTCTGGTTGCAGGCTCCATCCGGCGGTGTAGCTCAGTTGGTTAGAGCACACGGTTCATACCCGTGGCGTCACTGGTTCGAATCCAGTCACCGCTACCATAGGTAACACGGTGGCTTCTCAATAGTATGTTGAGAGGCCACTATGGTATAAAGGCAAAGTCCCGTCCGGGGACGACCTGTTAAGAGGAGGGCTTTATGGCCAAAGAGAAGTTTGAGCGCACTAAGCCGCATGTTAACATCGGCACCATTGGTCACGTCGACCACGGCAAGACCACGCTGACCGCTGCCATCACCAAGGTTCTCTCCGAGACCGAGGGCTGCAAGGCTGACTTCACTGCGTTCGAGAACATCGACAAGGCTCCCGAGGAGCGCGAGCGCGGCATTACGATCTCCGTCTCCCACGTTGAGTACGAGACCGCTTCCCGTCACTATGCTCACGTTGACTGCCCGGGCCACGCTGACTACGTCAAGAACATGATCTCCGGTGCTGCTCAGATGGACGGCGCTATCCTGGTCATCGCCGCTACCGACGGCCCCATGGCTCAGACCCGCGAGCACATCCTGCTCGCCCGCCAGGTCGGCGTTCCCTACATCGTCGTCTTTCTGAACAAGTGCGACATGGTTGACGATGACGAGCTCATCGACCTCGTCGAGATGGAGACCCGTGAGCTCCTCTCCGAGTACGATTTCCCCGGCGACGACATCCCCGTCATCCGTGGTTCCGCTCTGGGCGCTCTCGAGGGCGACGCCAAGTGGATGGACGCTATCCGCGAGCTCATGAACGCCGTCGACGAGTACATCCCGACGCCTGCTCGTAACAACGACCTCCCCTTCCTGATGGCCGTTGAGGACGTTATGACCATCTCCGGCCGTGGTACCGTTGCTACCGGCCGTGTCGAGCGCGGTGAGCTCAAGCTCAACGAGCCCGTCGAGATCGTCGGCATCAAGGATACCCAGAACACCGTTGTTACCGGTATCGAGATGTTCCGTAAGTCCATGGACTTCTGCGAGGCTGGCGACAACGTCGGTCTGCTGCTCCGCGGCATCAAGCGTGAGGACATCGAGCGCGGCCAGGTTCTCTGCAAGCCCGGTTCGGTTACCCCGCACACCAAGTTCACCGGCGAGATCTACGTTCTGACCAAGGAGGAGGGCGGCCGTCACACCCCGTTCTTCGATGGTTATCGTCCTCAGTTCTACTTCCGTACCACCGACGTTACCGGTACGGTCAAGCTCCCCGAGGGCACCGAGATGGCTATGCCTGGTGACCACATCACCATCGAGGGCGACCTCATCCACCCGATCGCCATGGAGGAGGGCCTGCGCTTCGCTATCCGCGAGGGTGGCCACACCGTCGGTTCGGGCATCGTCTCCACGATCATTGAGTAAATTAGCTCT
>DBGAZC010000125.1:0-2547 GCA_048472015.1 Collinsella sp.
TGAGTCCTAGGCCCTTTCGACACCACCTATATTGCGAATCAGCACCGCCGCCCACCCGACCGAATATTGCCGTTCGGCACCGCCATTAAATGCCTTCCCGCGCATCCCCGTTACGCTCGGGCTGCCATGCAGTCCAGAGAACGAGGAGGTTCCACATGGCGAGAAGGATCAGGGCCAGGGAGGTCCTGAGGCTGAGGTCGGTGAACGGGCTTTCGCAGAACGCGATCGCCCGCACCGCCCACGTCTCGAAGCACAGCGTCCAGGACGTGCTGGAAGCCGCGAGGGAGCGGGGCGTCTCCTGGGAGGACGTCGAGGGGATGTCCGAGGAGGCCGCCTACGCGCTGCTGTTCCCCGGCAGGGGCGACGCCGGGCCGGTGCACGCCGACCCCGACTGGGCACGCGTCCACCGCGAGCTCGCGAGGACCGGCGTCACGCTCAAGCTCCTGCACGCGGAGTATGCCGACGGGTGCGCGGAGGCCGGCGCGCCGTCGATGTCCTACGACAGGTTCTGCAAGCGCTACCGCCAGTACACGGTGTCGCGCAACGTGGTGAGCCGCGTCGGGCACAAGGCGGGCAGGAACATGGAGGTCGACTGGTCGGGGCCCACGATGCGGCTCGTGGACCCCGCGACCGGCGAGGTCAGGAAGGTGTACCTGTTCGTGGCCTGCCTCCCGTTCAGCCGGTACAGCTACGTCGAGCCGACGCTCGACATGAAGCAGGATACATGGCTGCTGTGCCACGTGCACGCCTTCTCCTTCCTGGGAGGCGCGACGCCCTGCATCGTCCCCGACAACCTGAGGACCGGCGTCACCGCCCACCCCAGGGCCGGGGAGCCGGTCCTGAACGCGGCCTACGAGGAGCTCGCCGCGCACTACGGCTCCGCCGTGATCCCGGCGAGGGTCAGGAGGCCCCGCGACAAGCCGAGCGCCGAGAACGAGGTCTGGGCCGCCGCGACCTACGTGATAGCGGCGCTTCGCGACGAGGTGTTCACCGACATGGCGGCCCTCCGCGCCGCCGTCGCCCGGAGGGTCGCGGAGCACAACGACGCGCCGTTCGCCAAGCGCGAGGGCTCGAGGCGCGAGGTGTTCGAGGAGGTCGAGCGCCCGCTGCTGAGGCCCCTACCGGCCGAGCCCTTCGAGGTGTGCGAGTGGGTCTACGGCCGCAAGGTCCAGGCCAACTGCCACGTCGCGTACGCCCGCAACTACTACTCGGTGAGCCACCTGCTCGTCGGCTCGACGGTCGACCTGCGCGTCACCGAGGGCAAGGTGGAGGTCTTCTCCGGCGGCGAGCGCGTGGCCACGCACCCCAGGTTCCCGTCCTACGCGAGGAACCGCTACTCCACGCGCGGCTCGGACATGCCCGAGGGCAGGGCGTGGTCGGACTGGGACGCGCCGCGCATCCGCGCCTGGGCCTCGAGGGTCGGGCCCTCCTGCTCCGAGCTGGTGGACAGGGTGTTCGCCTGCTACGAGTTCGACGAGCAGGGCTTCAACGCCGCGCTCGCCGTGCTCAGGCTGTCCAGGCGCTACACCCCGGCGAGGCTCGAGCGGGCGTGCGGGATGGCGCTCGCGACCGGGAAGAGGTCGCCGCGCTACCGCGACGTCGAGCCCGTGCTGAGGTCGGGGCAGGACAGGGCGCCAGCCGGCGAGGCGTCCGGGGACTGCGGCTACGTGCGCGGCGCCGGCTTCTACGGGGAGGAGTGAGCATGGACGTCAACGCGGAGACCGCCCGCAAGCTCAGGGAGATGGGGGCGGCCGAGCTGCTCGCCGCCCTCTCCGCCCAGGACGAGGCCGTGTGCGCCGGGATGGCGTTCGCCGAGCGCGTCCAGATGGCGGTGGACGAGGCGCACTCCGACTTCATCACGCAGAAGGTCCGCAACCTGACGAGGAGGGCCGGCCTCAGGTACCCCGAGGCCGACGTCCGCTCGGTCGACTTCTTCGAGGGCCGCGGCCTCGACAGGGTGGCGGTGGCCGAGCTCGCGACCTGCGGGTTCGTCGGGCGCGGCGAGAACGTGGTTCTCCAGGGCCTCACCGGCACGGGCAAGACCTACCTGGCCTGCGCGCTCGCGAAGGCCGCCTGCGCCAGGAGGGTGAGGTCGTGCTACGTCCGCCAGCCCGACCTCGAGGACCTCTGGCGCGAGAGCCGTGACCGGCCCGGCGGCGAGCGCAAGCTCGTCCGCAAGTACGGGGCGTTCGGCCTGCTCGTGATAGACGAGTGGCTGCTCGACAGGCCGGACACCGAGTTCAGGTCGATGCTGCTGGAGCTGATGGAGCTGAGGTACGGCACGGCCTCGACCGTATTCTGCACCCAGTTCAAGAAGAAGGACTGGCACCCGAGGCTCGGCGGCGGGGTGCATGCCGACGCCATCATGGACAGGATCGTGCACAACGCGGTCTGGGTCGACATGGGCGAGGCCAACATGCGGCAGCGCCGCGGATAGACCGGTAGCAATAAAAAAGCACCGGGGCCAGTGTCGGCCCCGGTGCCCAAGCGCGATATCGGCGGTGCTGTTTCGCGATATTCAACAGTGCTCAAGCGAGCAAATACTCA
>DBGAZC010000126.1:0-7223 GCA_048472015.1 Collinsella sp.
ATTTTGGGCGAGAACTCCACGGTCGAAGAGGGCGTGAAGCTCGGCTCTGTCGATACCACCAAGGATACGGCCGTCGTTGGAAATGACGTCGTTATCGGGAAGGGGGAATGATCCGATGATCAATCGCAAGGCCATCGGTTATATCACCGCTAACTACTCTTCGACCTACGGCAGCGTGCTGCTCAAGGACCGCCCCATCGCGTCCGTTCCGTTTTTGGGCCGCTACCGCCTGATCGACTTCCCGCTGTCCAACATGATGAATGCCGGCATCAAGACCGTCGGTGTCGTCATGCCGGGCAACTATCGCTCGCTGATCGACCATGTGGGCTCGGGCAAGGACTGGGGCCTGGACCGCAAGAAGGGCGGCCTGTTCATGGTGCCCGGCAACGCGTATGGCACCACCAAGGGCGGCATGCGCTTCCTGCTGCGCGACATCATTTCCAACAAGACGCTGTTCCAGCGCTCGGACAAGCCCTATGTTGTGATGATGGGCACCAACATCATCTTTAACATGGACCTCAACACCATCATCGAGGCGCACGAGAACTCCGGTGCCCAGATGACCGTGGTGTACTGCAAGGCCACGCGCAACGTAGATGACGAGACCAAGCTGCAAATCAACGAGAACGGCCGTCTGACGGGCGTCAGCGCCGGCGTCGTGTATGGCGACAACGCGTCTATGGACTGCTGCATCGTCAACCGCGAGACGCTGCTCGAGATCATCGACCACTACCAGGCCGCCGACTATCTGGACCTGCTCGAGGCACTACAGGGCGACTTTGGCAACATCGACGTGTGCAGCTACGAGTACAAGGGCGAGGTCGTGGGCGTGTTTAGCGAGAAGTCGCTGTATCGTCGCAGCATGGACCTGCTCGACCAGACCGTGGCCGACCATCTCTTTGACCCCGAGCGCCCGATTCTGACCAAGGCTCACGACGTGCCGCCTTCGCGCTATGCGACCGGCAGCCACGCCTGCAACTCGATCATCTCGGCCGGCTGCATCATCAAGGGCACCGTGCGCAACTCGATCCTGTCGCGCGGCGTTGTGGTTGAGGAAGGCGCCTCGGTGACCAATTCGATCATCAACCAGAGCTGCGTCATCAAGAGCGGCGCCCGCGTTGAGAATGCAATCCTGGACAAGAACAACGTGGTTCCCACCAACACCGAGCTTCGCGGCACGCCTGAGAACATCCTGGTGCTGGGAAAGGCCCCGTTAACTTCTGATATCACCAACGCGAGCTAGCTTTGGCACCGCAACATCGCTCGTAACACGTAGAATAGCCGCCCGGTTTGCGCCAGGCGGCTATTCTCGAATTGCAACAGGGAGACAATATGGCTGATTCCAGCAAAAAGATGCAGATCGTGTTTGCCTCGGCCGAGTGCGCACCGTTTGTGAAGACCGGTGGCCTGGGCGACGTGGCGGGCTCGCTGCCTGCGGCGCTTGTGCGCGCCGGCGCCGAAGTAATCGTGATGGTGCCCAAGTACGCCACCATCAAGGACGAGTACAAGTCGCAGATGGAGCACTTCTCCGACTTTTACGTGAGCCTGGGCTGGCGCAATGAGTACTGCGGACTCGAGAAGCTCGAGCACGACGGCGTCACCTATATGTTCATCGACAACGAGCGCTACTTCGCGCGCGACTATCCGTACGGCTTCTTTGACGACGGCGAGCGCTTTGCGTTCTTCTCCAAGGCCATCACCGAGAGCCTGCAGCACCTGCCCGCCGGCTTTGAGTGCGACATCCTGCACTGCAACGACTGGCAGACGGCACTGGCGCCCGTGTTCTTGCGCGAGTTCTACCAGGGACTGCCGCTGTACGACCGCGTCAAGACCGTGTTCTCGATCCACAACGTGGCGTTCCAGGGCCAGTTTAGCGACACCGTGATGGAGGACATCCTGGGCGTGGCGCACATTCCGGCGGCCGCTTCGCAGCTGCGTTGCGACGCCTGCAGCATCAACTACATGCTGGGTGCGCTACGCTATGCCGACGCCATCACCACGGTGAGCCCCACCTATGCCAACGAGATCCAGACGCCCGAGTTTGGCGAGGGCCTGGACGGCGTGCTGCGCGAGCGCTCCTATGCGCTGCAGGGCATTTTGAACGGCATTGACGTGGCGGGCTTTGACCCGGCGACTGACAAGCGCATTGCCGCAAACTACACGGTTGATGACCGTGGGGGCAAGGCCGTGTGCAAGGCCAAGCTGCAGGAAGAGCTGGGGCTCGAGGTTCGCGACGACCGTCCGCTCATGGTGATGGTTACGCGCCTGACGCGTCAGAAGGGCCTGGACCTGGTCATGTACGCGCTCGACCGCATTCTTGCCGGCGGCGTGCAGGTGGCCGTGCTGGGCACCGGCGACCGCGACTACGAGGACGGCCTACGCTACTTCCAGGACAAGTACCCCGGCACCATGGCCGCGCGCATCGAGTTTGACCCGGCGCTGTCGCAGCGTATGTATGCCGCCGCCGATATGTTCCTGATGCCTTCGAAGTTTGAGCCCTGCGGCCTGTCGCAGATCATCGCTATGCGCTACGGCACCCTTCCGATTGTTCGCGAAACCGGTGGTCTGAAGGACACCGTGATCCCGTATAACGAGTTTACCGGCGAGGGCACGGGCTTCTCGTTTAGCAACTTTAACGGTGACGAGATGGGCGACGCGGTGTTCCGCGCGGCGCGTCTTTTCTGGGACAACCGCGATGCCTGGAACCAGCTGGTCACGCAGGCCATGAGCCAGGACTTTAGCTGGACGCGCTCGGCCGACAAGTATCTGGACCTGTACTTCTTTATGCACCCGGAGATTGAGAGGCCGGCGGCGGTTGTCGACGAGCCTGCGGTTGTGGCTGAGGAGACTGCGGCCGAGCCCAAGCCCAAGGCCGAGCCGGTTGTCGAGGAACCCAAGGCTGAGGAGAAGCCGGTTAAAGCTGAATCTAAGGTGAAGATTGAGGCAGCTCTCGAGACTGAGGCTAAGCCGGCTGCAAAGTCTGCCGCCAAGAAGACCACGACTCGTAAGACGACGGCTAAGAAGGCCACTACGACCAAGGCGACGACAACCAAGACCACCGCTACCAAGACAACGACGACGCGCAAGCGCACGACCGCCGCTGCAAAGAAGGCCGCCGAGGCCGCTCCCGAGGTAAAGGCTGAAGCCGCCGTCGAGGCCAAGCCCGCCGTCAAGGCACCGGCCAAGACCACTGCCAAGAAGACGACCGCGACCACCAAAAAGGCAACGGCAGCCAAGAAGACCACGACAACGAAGGCGACGACCACGAAGGCCGCCACGACCAAGGCAGCCGCAAAGCCGGCCGCCAGAGTCGAGGAGACGCCCGTCGAGGCAAAGCCAGCCGCCAAGACCACCACGCGCAAGCGCTCTACGACGACGGCCAAGAAGACCACGACCAAGGCTGCTGCTCCCAAGGCAGAGGCTAAAGCCGAGGACAAGCCTGCAGTAAAGGCCGAGCCGGCACCGAAGGCCGCTGAGGTCAAGACCGCTCCGAAGGCTACGGCAAAGACCGAGCCCGCCAAGGAGGCCCCGGTCTCCCCTGCCGCTCCGGCCGAGGAAAAGGCCCCGACCAAGAAGACCTCCGTCCGCAAGGCAACGGCCACCCGCAAACGCCGCTAACCCACAGACGATCTAAAACCTAATCAAAACCCTAAACAAGGGGCGCTCCAACCGGGCGCCCCTTCTCTGTAGACAGTTGGTAAAACGATTTTCTAGGACAACCGTTCGCCGATGGTAAACGGATGTTGTTTATACACCCTGTGTACAACAGATATACTTATATCTTGTGCGTAAAGCCCATGGCCCGTAGGCCGTGATTCTATTGAACTGGACCGTACTATGAGATTGATACACAACAGCCGCCTACCGCAGTTTCGCACTCCGTTTGGCGCTGTGACCACAGGAACTACCGTTGCACTCTCGGTTATTTTGGAGGATGCCGATCCCAACCAGGCAACACTCACCCTGCGTACCTGGGTCGATGAAGTCGGCGAGACCCTGATTCCGATGGAGCACGAAGGCGATGGCATTTTTACCGGCGAGCTCAAATGCACTGAACCGTGTCTTGTGTGGTACAGCTTTATATGCAATATCGAGGGCCAGCCCGAGGTTCGCCTGGGCGCGCCCCAGGGCCGCACCGGCGGCGAGGGCGTAACCTACGACTACGCCGAGGTGCCGTCCTTCCAGATTACCGTCTACAAGCACCGCGAGAACCGCCCCACTTGGTACGAGCGCGGCATGGTCTACCAGATCTTCCCCGACCGCTACGCCCGTGACGAGCATTGGCGCGAGCGCACAATGGCCCAACTCGAAAAACCGCGCAAGGGCATTCAGCGCCGGATGGTCGAGGACTGGAACGAGCCGCCCGTGTACGAGCGCGCCGAGGACGGCTCCATCAAGACCTGGGACTTCTACGGCGGCTCGCTCAAGGGCATCCAGGAAGACCTGCCCCGCATCGCCGAGCTGGGCTTTACGGCCATCTACCTCAACCCCATCTTTGAAGCCGCGAGCAACCACCGCTACGACACGGCCGACTACACCAAGATCGACCCGATCCTGGGCACCGAGCAGGACTTTACCGAGCTGTGCCAGGCAGCCGAGAAGCTGGGCATCTCCATCATCCTGGACGGCGTCTTCAACCACACGGGCGACGACTCGATATATTTCAACCGCTATGGCAACTACCCCGGCGTGGGTGCCTGGCAGAGCGAGGATTCGCCGTGGCGCGATGCGTTTTATTTCCACGAGGACGGCTCGTACGACTGCTGGTGGGGCGTGGGCAATATGCCCGCCATCAATGAGAGCTCCGAACTGGTGCGCGAGCGGCTCCTGGGCAAGGACGGCGTCATTCGTAAATGGCTGCGCGCCGGCGCTCACGGCTGGCGTCTGGATGTGGCCGACGAGCTTTCCGATGACTTCCTGACCGAGATCAAAAAGGCCGTGCTCGCCGAGAAGCCCGACGCGCTGTTGCTCGGCGAGGTCTGGGAAGATGCCTCCAACAAGATCAGCTACGGCCATCTGCGTCGCTATCTACAAGGCTCCGAGCTCGACTCGGCCATGGATTACCCCTTCCGCGACATGGTCATTGGCTTTTTGATGGGCTACAAAAACGCCTACCAAGCTGCCGAGGATATCGAGACCCTACGCGAGAACTATCCGCGTGAGGCCCTGTCTTGCGCACTTAATCTGCTTTCGAGCCACGACCGTCCGCGCATTATCTCGGTGCTCGGCGGCGGCCCTGACGAGTCGCAGCTGCCCGAGTGCGAGCGCAGCAAATGGCGTCTGGACGAGAACGCGATGGGCCTGGCCAAGAGCCGTTTTTGGCTCGCGACGCTCATGCAGATGACGTTCCCGGGCGTTCCCTCAATCTATTACGGTGACGAGTACGGCTTGGAGGGACTCACCGATCCGAGCAATCGCCGTACCATGCCGACCAAGGACCAGCTCCACGACTTCGATACGCTGGCCATCGTTAAGAATGCCTCGGCCGTGCGCCGCGCGCTGCCGTTTATGATCGACGGTGAGATCAAGGCCTTCGCGCTCAATGACGAGGTGCTGGCCTACAACCGTACCGGTAAAGACGGCGAGTCCGCGACCGTCATCATCAACCGCAGCCTGCGCAATTCGCATCGCGTGACGATCCCGGCGCTCGGCGAATGCGCGAGTGACGTGATCAGCGGTCACGAGTGTGAGATCCATAACGGTACGGTCACGCTCGATCTGTATCCGCTGGGTTCGTCGATCATCTATCACCATGCCGAGCAGCGCCTGCAGGAGCCGCTCGATCACGGTGCGGGTGTTGTGTGCCATATCACATCGGTGCCGACCGACGACGGCAAGCCCGGTACGATCGGTGCGCCCACGCGTCGCTTTATCGACCATCTGGCCGCCATGGGCATGCGCTACTGGCAGGTTCTCCCCGTCAACCCCACGGACTTCTTCCGCTCCCCATACGCCGGTCCTTCGGCCTTTGCAGGCAATATCGACCTGCTACCCGAGAGCCACGAGGAGCTGGCCGCCGACTTTGAGACCTGGAAGGCCCGCGGCGGCGAGGATGCCGACCCGCTGTACACAGCGTTTAAACATCGCAATGCCGATTGGCTCGAGAAATACTGCGTCTATATGGCCGTCAAAAAGTACTTTGAGGGCGAGTCGCGCCACAATTGGCCGGCAGATGTCGCTCGCTACAACGAGCATCTAATCGACGACAAGCGCTTCCACAACGAGGCCGAGCTTCAGGCGTACATGCAGTACCGCTTTGACCTGGCCTGGTGCGAGCTCATGAACTACGCGCACAAGAAGGGTATCGAGGTTATCGGCGACATTCCTATGTACGTGTCCGACGATTCGGCAGACGCGTGGAGCGAACCCGAGAACTTCTGGCTGTCCGATACCGGCAAAGCAATCGAGATTTCCGGCGCGCCGCCCGACAACTTTGCGCCCGAGGGTCAGGTATGGGGCAACCCGACGTTCCGCTGGGACCACATGAAGCAGAACGGCTATAGCTGGTGGATGGATCGCCTGCGCCGCGCGTTCTCGCTCTACGACCGCGTGCGTCTGGATCACTTTCTGGGGTTCCACAGCTACTTTAGCATCCCCGCCGGCAAGGCCTGCGCCGACGGTCGCTGGCTGGCGGGACCGGGCAAAGACCTGTTCCAGACTGCCTACGACGAGCTGGGTCCGCTCAACTTTATCGCCGAAGACCTGGGCTATTTGACGCCCGGTGTTCGCGCCATGGCTTCGACCTGCGGTTTCCCCGGCATGGACGTGCTGGAGTTTAGCGATTACGACGTCCGTTGCGGCGTGCACCCCACGCCAGGAAAGATCCTGTACACCTCAACGCACGATACGTCGACGCTGGCCGGCTGGTGTACGCGTTCCTTTGCGGGCGGCGATGAACCGAGCGGTGTTGAGGTGGCGGCCAAGCTGATGAGCGACGCGCTGGCAAGCGACGCTCCCCTGGTGATGATGCCGCTGCAGGATGTCCTGGGGCTTGGCGACGACGCGCGCATGAACGTTCCGGGCGTGGCCACGGGCAACTGGACCTGGCAGGCTAACGAGGCGAACATTGCAGCCGCCGAGGGCAAAACCGCACAGCTCCTGCGCAACAACCATAGATTCTGGGGCGAAGCGTGATAAAACCCCCGATATAGGGTACAGTTACAGACGTTTGAATTTTTGCGGGCAGAGTAATCTGCCCGCTTTGTGCTGAAAAGGAAGTATTA
>DBGAZC010000127.1:0-11046 GCA_048472015.1 Collinsella sp.
GCCTCGCGCAGCCAATCAAACGCGACGCGCGGCGTACCGTCCGACACATATACGATACCGGCGCGCTTAAACCCGGCCTTGGCGATGGCTCCCTGCATGGGCAGGTTGTCCTGATGCGTGTCGATGCGCAGGTGATCGGCACGCTCCTTGGCAAAGGCAAACATCGCAGCCGCGATACCGTGCACGGTGCCATCGGACGCCACACGGTGCAGCACGGCGTACGGAGTGTCGCTGCGCCATTGACCATCCTCAATTACGTCATAGCACTCGTCCGGGCCGGGCAAAAAGGCAAACGTCGCCACCACGCGGCCATCGACTTCGCACACATAGCTGCCACCGGCGGCGATATCGGCAGCCAGTTGCTCGGCAGAAGGCGTGCCCTCGGGCCACTGTGTGGCGTTGCCATGCGCGCGCATAAAGGCGCGGGCCGCGTCATAGATAGCCATGACAGCGGGAATGTCGGTATCGAGGGTTTTTCTGATCATCACGCGGCGACCTCACGTTTATTGGTATCACTTTGATTGAGCAATGATACCAACGTTTGGAGAGGGGCGCGATGCAGATGGGGAGCAAAAAGCGAGCCGCCTGGTCAAAAGCAAAAAGCGAGTTTTTGAGCACTGCCACCGGCGGCGATATGAGCGACCTGTTTGCACGCGAGGACGAGCGCCGCGACGCCCTGGACGCCGAGCGCGATGAGGCCTGGCGCTACAAGTCGTGCGAGCGCAAAAACCGTTACGACACGCGCGCCGAGGCCGAGGCCGTTATGGCCGACTGCGAAAACCGCGGGCGGCGCGGTTTGGCCTGCTACAAATGCGAATACTGCGGCGGATGGCACCTGACGTCGCACCCTTGGAAATAGGCGCCGCATCGGCACGGCATTGACGGAGCGCCAGCCATCGCACGCAAGCTACGGGCGCGGCGGCACCAAAACATCGTAACGAACGGCCTTGCCCGCAAGTTGATAGCTCGGCTTAACGCCGGCAAGCAGTGGCCCCTTCACCGGTCGCTTGATAACGACCTTGCGCGGGTGCACCGCAAGCGCAGCTTCGACCAACGTCTCCTCATCGGCGCACGGCTGTTCCAGATGATGCAAGAGTTGGAACTTCTTTTTAACCGCCGCGCTCTTGGTGCGTCCGGGAAACATGGGGTCCAGATACACCACGTCAGGAACGGTGAGCTCGCCCTGCCCGATCAGCTCAGCTGTATGGCGAAGGCCGGCAATGCTGTCCTCGCCCGCATGTAAGCGCATGCGCGCCACGGCTGTCGCAAGCGCCGGATCATCTGCCGCGCGATCCAAGGCATCCTTGAGGAGCGCCGCGATCACGCAATCCTGCTCATACAGATCGACGGCAAAACCCGCAGCCGCCAGCAGCAGCGAATCCTCGCCAAAGCCTGCCGTGGCGTCAATCGCCCATGGGCTCTCGATGCCTTTTGTGCGCGCAGCCTTTACCAGCAGCTCTTGTTGCAGACGGCCCTGCTTGAGTCGCGGCAGCATGCGGCCAAAATCGGCACGCAGCTCCATCGAGCCATCGGTGAGCGTGAGGCCCTCGGACTTCCCGATCAGCTCAAGCCCCGCGGACCGAGCAACAGAAAAGGGATCGACGACGCCCATGGGTACTCCTTAACAAGCAAAACGAATACGTGAGCGCCGTTTATGTCGGCACCCAACCGTCCGCTATTGTCCCACATGCGACATGGCCCACAGCATCCCAATGCAAAGCACCGCCATCAATCCCGTGCACACGGCAGCGATCACAGAATCACCCATGCGCCTTCCCAACGACCGCGGCTCATGCACTTGCCCTGCTCCGTACATCATGGCTCCTCCTTCGGTCCAGCTCTTACCATGGACCCATCATCGCAGCGCCGCGCATACGCTGCCATCGATTTGACTTACGCCCAGCTTTCCTTTTTGAAAGGTTGGGTTTGGCTGCGCGGGCTCAATGCGCTTTCGAACGCATGCATCGCCGCGTTGAACTACAATGTGCTTCACCATATGTGCAGTACATTGGGTGCGCCAAGTTGGCGTACTCGTATCGAAAGGACCAGCCATGAGCTTCACTCGCAAGACTCTCAAAATCCTTGCTCTCATCTACTTTGTTTTGGGCATCGCCAGCCTCGTCACCGCCGGCGTCGGTATCGCCACGGGCGGTCTCGATTCCACGTACGGTTCGTACGCCACGCTCGCAGCGGTCGTGCTTATCGCCAAGGGTCTCGTCGACCTTGCCGCAGGCGTCGCCGGTATCAAGGGCGCCAACAAGCCTTCGCAGGTGGACGGCGCGTTTAAGCTCGGTATTGTTGCCGCGGTCGCCACGCTTGCCCAAGCGGTGCTCACGCTTCCCGCGTTTGGCGGCGACGCCATCAACTTTGGCGCCTTTGTCATCGTGGTGTACGACCTGTTCTTTGTTCAGCAGGCACACGCCGTTAAGGCCGAGAACAAGGACCGCCTGTAAGCGCCCGCTTCTCATAACCTCTGTTGCAGCCAAGCAACTAAAAAGGGCCGATCGCGCATCTCCGCGGTCGGCCCTTTACGTTTGCCCAGATAAAACCTGCCAAAATAAACCTGTCCCTTTTTGGCAGGTTGTTAGCCGTGGCGATACTCGGCGATGATGAAGTCGATGTCGGTTTGAAGGGTGTCCAAATTTGCCAGGCGCTCTTTGTCGGCAGGGCGCGTGCGATAGTAGTACGGCGTCATCTGGAACACCGCCTCGATGTCCGCTTGGGTCTGAAGCGTAATATTCGCAGACACCCGCTGCGTTCCGACCAACTCGAGCTCGGTGGTCTGCGGCAGCTTCTCGTCATTAAGATATGGCGTGTCGTAGAGCACCTCCTTGAGCCCAAACAAATGACGGGCGCCCGGCACCACGGTGTAGAGCGAGCCCTCGGGCTCCAGTACACGGGCAAACTCGCGCTCGTTAAAGGGAGCAAAGAGTTCAGTCACCATATCGAAGGCGCCATCGGCCACGGGGATATCCTTCATGTTGGCCACAAAATAGGTCGCATCGCCGCGCTTGGCGGCCAGGCGTACCATTTCTTTGCCCAAGTCGAACCCGTAAGCGTCCACGCCCGGCACCGCGCCCATGGCACTCGTGTAATAGCCCTCGCCGCAGCAAATATCGAGCAGCGTCATGGGGCCGCTCGTAGACGCAGCACGCCCAGACACCTGCTTGCGCACCAGCTCAACCATCGCATCGCGCAACGGCGCGTAGTATCCACGGTTCAGAAAATCACGACGACTGCGCGCCTGCGACTTGGGATCGCCCATGGAGTCGCCGCTCTTGGACGAGCGCAGCAGATATAGATAGCCCTCGCGCGCACGGTCAAACCGGTGTCCGCCCGCGCATGCAGCACCGCGCTCATTGTCCACCAACGACTCATGGCAAACGGGACACAACAACATGGCAACTCCTTAGCGCGAACAACACAACGCCCACCATTGTCGCACGCCTTCCCCACCTAGTCATTGGGGACGTTCTTGAATGACTAGTTAGAAGAGATAAGGAGTGTCCCCAGCTGCCGACAGAAAAGGAACGTCCCTAAGTGCCGACTGGTTGCATTAGGAGTATCATCGTCTGCGCAAATGAGCACGAAAAAGCATGTTAGAGATTGAGAGCGTATGGCTGACACCGTATCTAAGCACATTGACATGACCACCGGCTCGCTGTGGCGCAATATTCCCCTGTTCGCCTTCCCCGTGGCCGCCACGAGCATCTTGGAGCAGCTGTCGAACCTCATCGCCACGGTCATCATCGGTAACTTCTCGGGCGACCAGGGAACCCTCGCCATGGCAGCGGTCGGCTCCAATGTTCCGCTTACCAGTCTTATGCTCAACCTGTTTATTGGCATGTCGCTTGGCTCCAACGTGGTCATCGCCAACGCCATCGGCCGCAACGATCAGAACATGGTCAAACGCGCCGTCCATACCTCGATTTTAATGGCGCTCGTGGGCTTTGTCGTCATCGCCCTGGGCGAGGTCTTTGCCGAGCCCATGCTCGCCGCGCTCAACGTTCCCGCCGAGACCATGCCGCTCGCTTCACTCTATCTACGCGTCTTTTTGCTGAGCATGCCCTCGATTTTGCTCTACAACTTTGAGGCCGCGATTTTCCGCTCCGTCGGCATCACCCGCATGCCGCTGCAGGCGCTTGCCGTGTCCACCGTCCTCAACATTGGCCTGGACCTCATCTTTGTCCCCGTACTCCACTGGGGCGTCGCGGGCGTCGCCATCGCCACCGCCATCGCCTACACCGTCAGCGCCGCTACGCTCTTTATTCGCCTGCTCAAGACCGACTCCGTCGTCCGCGTCACCCCGCGCGACCTGGCTATCGACCCCGTCGCCCTCAAGCGCATCGTTAAGATCGGCCTGCCCGCCGGCATCCAAAGCGCTGTCTTTGCCGTCGCCAACATCATCATCCAGTCCGCCATCAACAGCCTGGGCACCGAGGTCATGGCGGCATCGAGCGCCGCCATGAGCCTGGAGTACGTGTGCTACAACCTGCTCAACAGCTTTAGTCAGGCTTGCACCACCTTTGTGGGACAAAACCACGGTGCCCGCCAGATCGACCGTTGCACCAAGACGCTCAAGGTCTGCCTAGTCGAAGGCGGTATCGTCGCGCTCACCACGATTATCGTTATTGTTGGCCTGGGGCGCGAGATCTTGTCGCTGTTCAACAGCGATCCCAACATCGTCTCGATCGGCTATATCCGCGTATGTTCGATCTTCCCGGCGTACGCCTTTAGCATGTTCTACGAAAACATGTCGGGCTACCTGCGCGGCTTTGGTATCTCGCTCACGCCCGCCCTCATCACCATGATCTGCGTCTGCGGCATCCGCTTCTACTGGGTGTTCTGCGTGTTCCCGCACTTCCGCACCTTTGCGAACATCATGATGGTCTACCCCATCAGCCTGGGCACCACGGCGTTCTTTATGGTCGTAGCGGTATTGCTCTGCCACCCGGCACGCACCTATCGCGCCACCCAAGCCAAAGCGACAGCCCGCTAAACACCGCACTCAACGCCACGCCAGTCATTAATTGACAATATGTGAGCTCATGTAGTCGATAAAGCGCCTCGTGGCGATAGGCATGGTGTCCCAACTGCGCCAGGCTGCCACTACGTCGCGCGAGGGGGCGTGCACGATGGGCCGCACGCGAATATCGGCTCGCATGCCCTCAACGGTACGGCGATATAGCATGCTCACGCCTAGGCCCTCCTCCACCATCGCCATGATGGTGTAGTCGTCGGTCACCTCACTCGTCACATGCGGCGACAGGCCATGCGCAGCAAATGCATCGAGCACCAGGCTCTGTTCGCCCTCATCCAGCAGCACAAACGGCTCGGACGCCAGGTCGGCGAGTGTCACCTTTTCCTTTGCCGTCAGTGGATGCGCGGCCGGCAATAATGCTACCAACTCGTCGTGATAGACCACGCGCTTCTCGAGACCAGCGGTAAACCCGCGTGCCGTAAAGCAAAAGTCAACCACGCCATCGTGCACCCACTGGGCGTTGCGCGTGTAATCGCCCTGCTTGAGGGTAAAGTGCACGCCCGGATGCAGGGCCCCAAAGTCGCGGATCACGCGCGGCAACACGGTTCGACTCACGTTGGTAAACGTCGCAACGCGAATATCGGTCGACGAAAGCCCCAGCAGCTCCTGGCGCTTGCCCTCGAGCTCGGCCTCGGCAGTCACGATCTGGCGCAGGTACGGCAGATATTGTTTACCGTCGCGCGTAAGCGAAACGCCCTGCTTTCCGCGCTCGATAAGCGTGGTACCCAGCTCGCGCTCGAGCGCTTTGACGGCCTGGCTCACCGCACTTTGCGTATAGCCCAGCTCGTCCGCCGCGCCCTTAAGACTGCCGCGATCGACCACCATACAAACAATCTGATACCGCGATGTCATCGTGCCTCCACATCAATGCAGCCGTAAAACGTTTTGTCAGCGCTTTTCGCGCCTACTTTAGCATTTCTTAATCATACTGAAGATACATTCGCTTTACTACATCCACATCTGGGAGCAGAATCCTTTGTACGAAACCGTTCTGTAACAAAAGGAGTCCCATGGATCGCAAAAAAGCAATCGCGCTCTCATTTTCCGTTCCCGTCGCATGGGGCTTTTCGTACCCTCTCATGAAGATCGGCATGGACAGCATGAACGCCACGAGCATCGTCGCGCTACGCTGCATCATCGCCTTTGTGGTCTGCCTGCTGCTCTTCCACAAGCGCGCGTTCCGCATCAACCGCGACCTTATGGTTCGCGCCGCCATCATCGGCGCCATCATGGCAACCGAGCTCACCTGCATGTGCCTGGGCTCCAGCCTCACCTCTGCCTCCACTGCCGGCTTTTTGCAGAGCCTGACGGTCGTGATCGTGCCGTTTGCCAACGCCGCCCTGCTGCGCCGCGCCCCCGAGCGCAAAGTGCTCGTCGGCACCGCCATCGTCACCTGCGGTATGTTGCTGCTCTCGGGCGCCGACTTCACCAGCCTGAACCCGGGCGCGCTCATCATGCTGCTCTCCGCCTTTGTCTACGCCGGCCACATCATTGTCGCCAAGCGGTTTGTCGAAGAAGTCGATCCGCTGTCCCTGGGCGTTTGGCAGCTGGGCTTTGGCGGCCTGTTCTCGGGCATTGCCGCATGCGTCTTTGGCGGTTTCACACTTCCCAGCACGCCCAGCGAGGTCGTGGTCGTCGTCGCACTCGCACTCATCTGCTCTGCTTATGGCTTTATCACCCAAACGCTCGTGCAGCCCCACGTGCCCGCCGAGACCACCGGCTTCGCCTTCTCGCTCGAGCCGGTCTGCTCCGCCGTCTTCTCGTTCTTCCTGGTCGGCGAGGTTCTGAGCCCCATCGCCTTCTTTGGCGCCGCACTCATCCTCAGCGGCGTCATGGTGGCAACCGTCGAGCTTCCGCGCCTCCGCGCACATGGACAGGCTCGCATGGCAGGAGCGCCCGAGCACGTCTCGTAGACCCCGCTCTTCATACAGCCGTGGCATAAAGGCAACCGGTGCGCCTTTACAATAGATGCAAACAGAGCATCTGACGTAAAGGAGCCCCATGGACGCCGCGACCCGCGACCGCAACATAGCAACTTGGTTGGGCGATGCACCGCAGCCGGTACGTGACACTACGAACCAGCTGCTCGAGCGCATCGCCCTTTTGCGTGCCGAGCAGACTATCTACCCGGCACAAGACGACATCCTCAATGCCCTCGCCTACACGCCGGCCGACCAGGTCAAGGTTGTCATCTTGGGTCAAGACCCCTATCACGGACCCAACCAGGCAATGGGGCTGTCGTTCTCGGTCCCCGCGACGCAAACCAAGTTGCCGCCGAGCCTGCGCAACATTTACAAGGAACTCAAAGCCGATCTGGGTTGTCCCATTCCCGCCACGGGAGACCTAACCCCATGGGCACAACGGGGCGTCCTACTCCTTAACACTACGCTCACCGTGCGCGAGCATGCCGCCAACTCGCACGCCAAACTGGGCTGGAGCACGCTCACCGACTACGTTATCGAACGCTGCTGCCAGCTGCCCCAGCCGGTAGTCTTTTTGGCATGGGGCCGCTTTGCCCAGCAGATGGTCGAAGGTAAGCTCGACGCAACTGGTGCGGGCAAGGCAACCGACAAGTTCTGCCTGGCCTCCACGCACCCCTCGCCGCTTTCGGCCAACCGTGCCACAGCAGAACTCCCCGCTTTTATGGGGTCGCGCCCCTTCTCCGCTGCCAATCGGCTACTCGAACAGCACGGCTCGACCCCCGTCGACTGGACTTGCCTCGGCTAAAAATCGATACATCAAAAACGCGCCCGACGGCTTTCCATCGGGCGCGTTTCCTATTCGGGCCAAATAAATTGTGTGCGGCCGGCCTCGCCGCCATCGATCAACAGACTCTGTCCGGTCATAAACCGGTTGGTCACGCCCACAAAGTAGATCCACTCGGCGATCTCTTGGGCGGTAGCCCAGCGTTTAAGCGGCGTGAGCTCCATAATCTGGTTCCACAGGTGTTCGTCTTCCATCACGCAACGGTTGAGCGGCGTGATAACGCCACCCGGGTCCACACTGTTGGCGATAGCCTGCGGCGCCAGACGGTTTGCAAGGTTCTTGGTGTAGGCGATAACGCCGCCCTTGCTGGCGGCATAGTCGGGAAACTCCGATCCCGTATGCCCGCTCGCCGACCCCACATTGACCACGGATTTGATAGCCGATGCCGGCTTGGCAGCAAGCCCCTCCCCCGCAAAGGCGTAGCGCTCGGTCACGTTGATGGTGCCATACAGGTTGGCGGCGATGTCGTCGGCCGAATCCTGCGTACCGGCAACGTTCACGATCACCTGGGGCTCAAGGTCGCTTGGAAACGAGTCCGGCTCGCGGACATCAACGATCAGATGGCGGTAGCGCTCGTGTTCGATCGCCGGCGACAGCAGATCAAAGCCCACGACCTCGTGGCCCTCATCCAAAAAGCGCTGCACGCACGCGGCTCCGATACCGCCCGAAGCGCCCGTGATCAAAACCCGCATACTTGCTCCTTAGGCGGTTGCGTGACGCTCGAGGTACTCGGAGCCCACATTCTCGCGCTCCCAGCCGCGCACGACCTTGTAGCCCACGGGGCTCAAGAAGACCTCGCACAGCAGCTCGGCAACAGCACCGGTCAGCGAGCACATAAGGACCTGCACCCAGGTCCAACCAAAGAACGTGTGGCTCACCACAATGGCAAAGACCAAGTTGTCGATAAACTGGCCAATGCCCGTGGACACATAGGAGCGAAAGGCAAAGCTCGCAAAATTATTCTTTTTGAGCATGCGGCCGAGCGACTGGTTGAGCGTGGAGTTAACCACGGCAGAAACGAGCATTGCCAGCGAAGAGCCCAGCACCACGTACCAGGTGCCGCCGATGGTGGCGTTAAGGGCAGTGTTGACCTCGATCATGCCCGTGTCGTAGTAGGCGCCCCACATGCCGGGCGTGAGCGAGCATGCCCAAAAGCACAGACTCACGGCCAGGTTGACCAGCAGCGCGAGGATAGAGATTTTGATGGATGCCTTGGCGCCAAAGCGCTTGCAGATCATGTCCTGGCACAAAAACGAAACCCAGCTCACCACAAAGCCACAGTCGAGCGCCAGATACGGCAGGCTGATGAGCTCTTTGTTGGCCAGCAGGTTCATCATGATGACGCTCACGAAAAACAGCGAAACCGTTGCCGCGGGAATGCTCCGCAACAGGACCTTGTAGTCCTCCATGACCTTCTTGATCATTATGTACTCCTTTGGTTTTAGGTTTAACGAGCAGGATATCGGACCCGAACTGCTCGGACGCCCCGGTCTTGAGACGACGGTGGGTATAATAGCCGCTCACACGGCATAAGGCAAGCAAACGGCGCGGCAGCCCCGCAGGGCCACCGCGCCGATGCGTTAAAAGGCCACGTTGCCAAACTCCGACAGGATAAGGTCGGGGTTGTGGTCAGTTGCCCAATCCACGTTCCACGGGCTCGTGAACAGCAGCAGCTTACCGCCGCGCATGTCCTCGACGCGCAGCGTGTCGCGCGTGAGCGAAAGGCCCGGGATATCGATGGTGTCGGGGTCGTTCTGGATCCAGCGGATGTCCGTATAGGGCAGCGGCTGGCGACGAACCTCAACACGGTACTCGGCCTTAAGGCGGCGCTCGAGCACCTCAAACTGCAGCACGCCGACCACGCCCACGATGACGCTCTCCATGCCGGCACCCAGCTCGCGGAAGATCTGGATGGCACCCTCCTGGGCAAGCTCCTCCATACCCTTGACGAACTGCTTGCGCTTGAGCGTATCGACCTGCGTAATGCGAGCGAACATCTCGGGGGCAAACGTCGGGATCTGCGGATACTGCACGTGGCGCTTGCCGGAGCACACGGTGTCGCCGATGCTAAAGATACCCGGGTCGAACAGGCCCACGATATCGCCCGCGTACGCCTCGTCCACGATAGCGCGGTCATCGGCCATCATCGACGTGCCCGTAGCAAGCTTAAGTTTGCGGTTACCCTGCACGTGGAAGGCGTCCATACCGCGCTCGAACTTGCCCGAGCAAATGCGCACAAAGGCGATGCGGTCACGGTGGTTCTTGTCCATGTTGGCCTGGATCTTAAACACAAAGCCGCTAAAGTCGTCGCGGCAGGGATCGACCGGCTCGCTGGTGAGCGTATCGGTATAGGCACGCGGCGTCGGGGCCAGACGCAGGAACTCCTTGAGGAAGGGCTCCACGCCAAAGTTGGTGAGCGCCGAGCCAAAAAACGCCGGGCTCAGCTTGCCGCAGGCCACGGCATCCAAGTCGAGCTCATCACCGGCGCCATCGAGCAGCTCGATGTCGTCCATCAAGTTCTTATGGTTTTCCTCGCCGATGAGCTCATCCATAGCGGGGTCGCCCAGCTCGGCCTCGACCTCGGCGACCTTCTTGGTGGCGTTGGCGTGGCCGTCGCCCTCAAAGGCGATAACGCGACGGGTCTGGCGATCGAACACACCGCGGAAGTTGCGGCCGCTGCCGATCGGCCAGTTCATGGGATACGTATTGATACCCAGGACGTTCTCGATCTCTTCCATGAGCTCAAACGGATCGCGAGCCTCGTGGTCGAGCTTGTTCACAAAGGTGAAGATGGGAATGTGGCGCAGCGTACAGACCTTAAAGAGCTTTTTGGTCTGGGCCTCGACGCCCTTGGCGCCGTCGATGACCATGACAGCGGCGTCGGCGGCCATAAGGGTACGGTAGGTATCCTCCGAGAAGTCCTGGTGACCGGGGGTATCGAGGATGTTGACGCAGGCGCCGTTGTAGGTGAACTGCAGCACCGAGGAGGTGACGGAGATGCCGCGCTCCTTCTCGATGTCCATCCAGTCCGAGACGGCATGCTTGGCCGAGCTCTTGCCCTTGACCGAGCCGGCAGTCTGGATGCTGCCGGTATAGAGCAGCAGCTTCTCGGTAAGCGTGGTCTTACCGGCGTCCGGGTGGCTGATGATCGCGAATGTGCGGCGCGACGAGATTTCATCCGACAGGCTTGCCATGCGGATCCTTTCTTGCATTGAGTGCATTACGTCGTTGTAACCGCA
>DBGAZC010000128.1:0-14431 GCA_048472015.1 Collinsella sp.
GCTTTGATTAAATAGGTTGTCAAATATACGAATTTAACTCGATGAACACAAAAATGACTTGATATATTTAGGTTGAATGCCCATATGCCCATTCGCGAATTTTATTCTAAAGTTTGAAATGACAATATAGTTAGCACAGCAAGGCACAAAAGTTACAGTTTTCACAAGAAGCATCGAAAAGCAGGTTTCAGATTTTCGTATCTTGTTTAGATTGGATCGTTTGAACGATTCTATTTGGAATCTCAGTTAAATTGTTGCGTTTTTTATTTTACGGGCTATTTTCGTCTTTCTTCACGCCCAGAACGGCCCTGACGTGCCATCCGTCGGGATCGTCTTCCGGGCCTCTATATTTGCCGCTGTCGAAGTACAAATCACACATTATTAACTAAAAGACAGTATTATGGCAACAGAAGAAAATGTAAATCCGACCGAGGGTCAGGAACAGGAAAACGACTACCGGGAAACGCTTCTCGTGCGCAATCCGGACAGCGGCCAGGTAGAGGCCGTTTCCAAGCTGGTGACCAAAGGGGATCGCCGAGAGGTGCATACCGTGCAGCCTCTTGCGAAGAACCGTCCGGCGTTCTATCCGTTCCGGAGCAGCAATGCCGTAGCGGCTTTCATCCGAGGTTTCAAATCCCAGAAGGACAATCCGATCCAGTTCCAGTTTTTGAAAGTGCCCGTCCTTTCCGTCGGCAAGATCGTTACATCGCTGGGCAAGCTCGTCAGCAATCCGAAGAGCGAGGAGGGCTGGGAGACGTATAACAAGTACGTCGTGAACACGGCCGAACTGGAACAGGTGAAATACGACAAGGTTGAGATTCCACGCGCGGAGTTGCAAGAATTGGGCATCGACTTCGATGCGCTGCCGCAGCGCACGCAGCGGAGCCTGATGCTGGGGCTCCCGACCAGAGAGCTGTTTCCTGCGACGGTCCAGCTTTCGGACCACGGCACGACGACGGGTCTTTTCAACCTGAGTTTCTACCGGGATCATAACGATGAGTTGAAGTTCCGCCTCGATACGCCGCTTGTGCAGCCCGAATACGAACGCGAGGAGTATGCCTCGGAGATCACGCCCGACGACAAGGCACTTCTGGCTCGCGGCAAGACGCTGCAACACCTTGTCACGGTCCATAACAGCATCACGGGGGAAGCTGAGCGCTGCCACGTGGCCTTCAACCCTTCGACGAACCGCCTTGTGGCGGTTCCGCACCGCGATGTCAAGATCCCGGAGTTCGCCGAGGGACGTCGCATCGACGATGCGGGACAAAAAATCCTTCGCAGCGGCGGCTCGATCCCGCTGGAAGGATGCACGGCCTACGGCGATACGGAGAACACCTACAAGGGCATCCTGAACTACGACGTCTATCGGGGCCGCTATACGATCAGCGATCCGGTTTACGACAAGCCGTACGTCCCGAAGTACCTTCGTGACCAGCTCTCGGATGCCGATGTGAAGACGCTGCTTGCCGGCGGCCAAGTCTCAGCGGATCATGTCAAGGATTCGTTCGGGGAGCCGATGAAGAACAAGGTTCTGTACGTGAACCCGCGCGACAACCGTACTTACAGCCGCTTTCTGTCGCGTCAGGAGCGCAGCGAGGCGGCCGAAGCATCCCATCAGGCCTCGCAGGGGGCCGATGAGTCGCAGCAGGGGCGGGGTCGGAAACGATAGCATACCGCTATGGAGATATATTCCGAGCCGTGGTTCCGGACAAGACTGGATTATTACCTTCGCGAACGCCATCCCCAGCTCCAGTACCGCGCACAACTTCTGGATCGTCGCAGCGCCGTGGCCGCCGACCTCTACCGTCGTACTTGTGACGCGGGCGGCAGTGCCGAGTGTGCGCTTCGCCTTGCTGACCGGAGTCTTTTCCGAGGTCTGCTGTTCTCGAAGTTCGATACGATCGACCTGATCCTCGCGAACGATTTCCCCGACATTCCGGAAGATCAGCGCCGCACCGTCGCCCGGGCTTTGCTGACGCCCTGCGAGCCGATCTTCGCCGGCTATGCTTTGGGCGACGACTTCGCCTCACGTCCCGAGTTCCGGCAGCTGAAAGCCGAGCTGCGCCTCGGCATCCGGCAGTGGATCGACGACAACGGCCCTCCGGGCTATGAAGCCAAGCTCCGCCACCGTGTACGCACGCGGAAGATGCGGAACGGCGAGCCGAAAAAAACGAACCGAAATAAATAACGACCCTTTAATCCTTTATTCCATTATGAAAAAAACATTTGTCGCGGCTTTGGCCGCCCTTGCGCTGGTCTCCTGCTCGAAGGAGGAGACTGTGACTTACGGTACGAACGGTGAGCCGCTGGACGGCGCTGCCGTGTGCCTCACATTTACCGATGCCCCGGCCTCGCGTGCATCCCTGAACTCGACTGCCGCCGCCGAAACGTGGGAGAAGAGCCTCACGTCGCTGACGGTTTACGTTTTCAACTCCCAAGGCAACCTTGTTACGCAGCGTTCGTTCACCTCCGAGGAACTCGCCGACAAGTCGGCGACCTTCGCGCTGCCGCATTCGGCGGCGGGTACGACGTGCGACTTCTACGCCGTTGCGAACCTTTCGCTCACGGGTGTTACGACCAAATCGGCCTTGCTCTCGAAGGTCGAAGCCTCCGCTGCGGACTATAACGGCACCTTCGCGGAGGTCTCGACCAAGGCCAAGCGTGCGGGCGGCTTCGTGATGTCGGCCTCTGCGAGCAAATCCATCGCCGAGGGTTCGACGACCGACGTTGCGATGGCGCTCCGCCGTACGGTGGCCAAGCTCTCCGTGCAGACCACGATCGATGCGGCCTTCGCGGAGAAATATTCGGGAACGATCACCGTCACGGGCGTCAAGCTCTCGAAAGCGGCGAGCCAGTCGCCTGTCATCGCCCCCGCAACTCCTTCGCCCGGCGCGATGAGTTATACCCATACACAGACCGCCACCGCCGCAGCGGGCAGATACGACAACCTGTTCTACGTCTTCGAAAACGGCGCTCTTGCCGAGGGCAACCGTGTACAGTTGGAGATCACGGCGAGCTACGACGCCGACGGCAGCACCTCGACGACCTCCGACCGTTCGGAAATCGTCTATACGGTACCTGTCACGGGCAAGGCAGGCGGAGCGATCGTGCGTAACGGCTACTATCGCATCGAAGCTGCGATCACGGGTCTGGTAGGCTCGGAGGTGGGTCTTACGATCACGGTTGCCGACTGGGAGTCTCCGGTAACGCAGCAGATCGATCTGGGAGCCTGAGAAACCTTTTTCCCGACAGTCTGTCGCCCGCAAGGGCGGCAGACTGTTCTAAAAAACCGATTCCTATGTTCAGAACAATCTCTCTTCCGCTTTTTTATCTGCTACTGTGCTCGTGCAGCCGGGAAGTGACTATGCCGGTCGATAGCGCAGCCTCGGAACGTCCGGTCACGGCCGAACTGCGTATTACGACCGAAGATATGCTTCGCCTTGCGACCCGCGCGACGGACGAGGAGGCGATCCGCGACATCAACCTCTACCTGTTCGGCCGCAGCAACGGCCAAACGTTGCATATCTATTCCCGTTCGCCGCTGGTACGGTTCGAGTGCCTGCCCGGGGAGTACGATCTCTACGTCGCCGCCAACCTGGGTGCGGACCTGGGCGAGCGGAGCGTACAACAGCTTCGTACCTACACGATCAAGTGGCAGGAGGAGTATGCGACGCTTCCCATGTCGGCCGTCATGACCGTTGCGATCGCGCCCGATAAAGGGACCGTTACGCTTCCTACATTGAGCGTGCGGCGCACCGTGGCCAAGATCGCCTACAACATCCGCGTGGCGGATAAGGTCCCCGACCTCGAATTATATTCCGTGCAACTGTTCTCGATACCCGTGCGGACAGGGCTTTTCGCAGCGGCCGCGTCTGCTTCGACCTCGGAGAAGGATTTCACCGATGCTCCGCTCGTGGAACTTCCCGACGCTGCGCGGCGCAGCTGTTCGGGCGTGCAATACCTCTTCGAGAACCCGCAGGGCACGGTACCCTCGAGTACGGACCAGTGGGATACAAACGCCGACAATGCCCCTTCGTGCGCTTCGTACCTGATGATCCGCGCCACGCGCGGCAACAGGACTCTCTATTATCGGGTATATCTGGGACGGAATAACACGACGGACTTCAACGTAGGACGTAATACGTCCCATACGCTCGACATCACGATCTCGGGCGACAATGAGGTGGACACCCGTGTACTCGGTTATACGTTGAGCGTGACCGACGATTTCGAGAGCAACCGCATCGGCAGTTATTGCGTACTTCCGTTCAACGCTTCGCTTTACGTGAATATCGAACGTACGAAGAGCGAGCCGACACTCACGGGCGCGTTGGAGCTGCTGACCCCAACCGACGGGACCCTCCTCGTCGATTACGAGGAGTGCGCTTCCCGCCTCGACCTTCCGATCAATCGCCAGCAGGGATCGAATTACTACGAAGTCATCTACTATCCAGAGCCCCTTGTTACGGCGGCTCATGCACAGCTCGCCTATGAGGTGCGCGTGCGCGACAGCTACGGATACGAGAGCCGTCGCCGCTTCGAACACCGCTTCGCCAATGCGCTCTACGTCGCGCCACCCACCGGCGGGACGGTAACGGCGGCCAGGGCACTGCATGTGGAAAAGCCTACCGGTGGGACACTGCGTGCCGCCTGCTACGAGCAGGGGTGCACCCTCACGGCGAAAGCCGCTGCGGGCTACCGCTTTGCGGGATGGTATGCCGACGAAGGGCATAGCGAACTGCTTTGCGGAACCGAAACGTATTCCTTCGTTCCCGAAACATACCGAACGTGGATTTACCCGTATTTCGAGGCCTCCAAGGTCCATATTATCACGGACATCTACAAGGTAAGTCTGGAATGCGACGCTCCATACGAAGTGGATCAGGACGAAGAGTCGTTCATCGTACCTGCGGGCAGCCGCTGCACGCTGCGCGTCAACTACGAGCTGCCGCTCTTCCGAGGCTGGTACGATCAGACCGGGGGCCAGAACGTGCTGCTCGGCACGGCCCGAAGCATTACGTTCACAGCCACCGAAAAACGAGCCGTGATGCCGGGCTACCTCTCTGCAACGAACCTCAGCGCTGCGGGTACGGTCAACAGCTACATCGCTGCGGCTCACAATGCGGGTTATCGTTTCAACTCCCGGGTGCAGGGGAACGGCCGCGCGACGACGGGCCTGACGCCCGCGACGCTTTCGGGCACGACGGCCCGCGTACTGTGGGAAAGCGGTGGGACGCGGGGCGGAGTGGTCGCCGAGGTGGAGCATACGGGCAGTACGATCTGCTTCCGTACGGGTCCGAACTACGGCAATGCCCTTATCGGGCTGTTCGACGCTGCGGGACGCTGTATCTGGTCGTGGCATATCTGGCATACGAACTACGATCCTTGGGCCACGGCCCAGACCTGCGCTTCGGGATATACGTTCATGGATCGCAATCTCGGAGCGCTCACAACGAGCGTCAGCGATCCTTCGCTGCGGGGACTTTACTACCAGTGGGGACGCCCCGCCCCCTTTCTTCATCCCTCCTCCGTGACGAGCACGGTACCAGCTGCGTTTATCTCCGCTGCGGGATACGAGTACTATGTCCATGATCCGCTGCTCGACGGCGGCTCTGTGTCGATGACCCCTGCGCGGGCTTTGGCGGAACCCTGGGCCTACTGGTCGGGGCTGTATGCGGGCGACAGCAACGACATCGACGACTGGGTGACGCCTCAGAACCTCAATCTGTGGGGCAATGCCAGCCGTTCGGGGAGTTATTCGACGTCGAGTTCCAAGTCGATTTACGACCCCTGTCCTCCGGGGTGGCGGGTCCCGGCTCCTGCGGCTTTCGAGCAGGCTTCTTTCAGCCGTACCGGCACCTCGCGGAACAATGTTTACTACCTCCGCAGCCGCACCGGCACCTCCGTAACCTATCCTATGGGCGGTTACTTTACGGGTCACGCTTTCCGCGATAACGGCACACGGGTCAACGTCTGGACGAACGCTCCGGCTCAGCTGAACGGACGCTGCCTCTCCACGAGTACGGCGTTCACCGTTTCCGCTTCGACGATCAATACCGCAGCATACCAACAACGCGACTACGCCTTGCCGGTGCGATGCGTCGCCGAATAACCACGACACCTAAATTTTCAAGTTTCCATGACACGACTACTCATTCTTCTCTCACTGCTGGCCTCCGGTATCGGCTGGGGTTGTGCCACCGACCTCGCGGCGACGGCCACACCTCCGACCCGCTCCGTGAAGGTCGAGCTGCAATTTTCTCCCGATCCTGCGGAGCGGATCACCCGCACGGCGGACGAGGAGGCGATCCGCGACATCAACCTCTACCTGTTCGGCCGCAGCAACGGCCAAAGCCTGCATTTTTACTCCCGTTCGGCGCTGGTGCGGTTCGAGTGCCTGCCCGGGGAGTACGATCTCTACGTTGCTGCCAACCTGGGTGCGGACCTGGGCGAGCGGAGTGCGCAGCAGCTCCTCGACTATACGATCGGGCGGCAGGAGGAGTATGCGACGCTTCCCATGTCGGCCGTCATGACCGTTGCGATCGCGCCCGACAAAGAGAACAACACCGTTACGTTACCTCCATTGAGCGTGCGGCGTACCGTGGCCAAGATCGCCTACAACATCCGCGTGGCGGATAAGGTCCCTGACCTCGAACTGCGCTCCGTACGCCTGTGTTCCGTCCCCGGCCATACGACGCCCTTCACGCCTGCGAGTACTCCTTCGACCTCGGAGAAGGATTTCACCGACGCTCCGCTCGTGGAGCTTCCCGACGCCGCGCGGCGCAGCTGTTCGGGCGTGCAATACCTCTTCGAGAACCCGCAGGGCACGGTACCTTCGATTACGGACCAGCGGGACAAAACCGCCGACAACGCCCCTGCGTGCGCTTCGTACCTGATGATCCGCGCCACACGGGGCAGCCGCATCCTCGACTACCGCATTTACCTGGGTGAGAACAATACGACGGACTTCAACGTAGGGCGTAACACGGCTCATACGCTCGACATCACGATCTCGGGCGACAATGAGGTGGACACCCGCGTACACGGCTATACGTTGAGCGTGACCGACGATTTCGAGAGCAACCGCATCGGCGACTATTGCGTACTTCCGTTCAACGCTTCGCTTTACGTGAATATCGAACGTGCGGAGAGCGAGCCGACACTTACGGGTGAGCTGGAACTGCTGACCCCGACCGACGGGACGTTCCTCGTCGATTACGATGAGTGCGATCCCCGCTACGATCTCTCGCTCTATTACCAGCAGGGATCGAACTATTACGAACTGGTCTATTACCCGAAGGTCATCACCGAAGCTCGCGCACGGCTCGCTTATGAAGTGCGTGTGTGCGACAGCTACGGATACGAGAGCCGCAGCCGCTTCGAGCACTGCTTTGCCAATGCGCTCTACGTCGTACCGTCCGGCGGCGGTACGGTTTCAGCGGCGGGTGCTCTGCACGCGGAAACGGCGAACGGCGGGATGCTGCGTGCCGCCTGCTACGAGCGGGGTTGCACCCTCACGGCGAAAGCCGACGCAGGTTATCGTTTCGCGGGATGGTACGCCGACGAAGGGCATAGCGAACTGCTCTGCGAGTCCGAAACGTATTCTTACGTGCCCAAGACGTATGCGGCGTCGCTTTATCCGCTCTTCGTAACCGAGAAAGTACATATCCTGACGGACATCTACACCGTACGCTTCGAGTGCGACGCGCCCGTCGAGGTGGATCAGGACGAGGAGTCGTTCATCGTGCCTGCGGGCAGTCGTTGCACGATTCGCGCTATGGAGCCGGCATTGCTCACGGGCTGGTACGATGCCTTCGACAAAAGCCGCCGGCAGCTTATCACCGCCGATAAGACCTATTCCTTCGTCGCCACCGAGAAGCGGATCATCGCGCCCGACTACGCCGAAGGTACCGACCTGAGTGCCGCAGGTACGGCCAACAGCTACATCGCGCCCCGCATGCAGGAGATATATCTGTTCGATGCAACGGTGCAGGGCAACGGACGAGCGACCACGGGCATCACGCCGCAGAAACTCAAAGGGACATCCGCCCGCCTTATCTGGCAGACGGGAACGGCGGAGCGGGCTGTCGTATGCGATGTGGGCTACAATGGCAGCCGCATCAGCTTCCGCACGGGTACGGCCATCGGAGGCAACGCCCTTATCGGGCTGTTCGACAAGGACGGCGACTGCATCTGGTCGTGGCATATCTGGGCGACGAACGGCGCTCTGACCACCCACGTCTATCCTTCGGGATATGTGTTTATGGACCGTAATCTGGGGGCTGAAAACCTCGATCCGGGGGATCCGGCCAGTCGTGGCCTTTACTATCAATGGGGCCGCAAGGATCCCTTCCCGTACGATCTCGCAGCGTTCGACTATGGCGAAGGGTTCGCCTTCGGGACATACTACGGCGAAGATTCTTCGACGGCGACCGTGGCGTGGGCTGCGGCACATCCCGCGACTCTTCTGGGACGTGCTGCAGACCCTTCGGATCCGGCGCAGCGTCTCAGCTCGTGGCTGGGGCAACCTTCGCCGAACCTCTGGGGCAACGCCTCGACGGGCGGCCGTCCCACGACTGCGGGCGCGAAGTCCATCTACGACCCCTGCCCTCCGGGCTGGCGCGTGCCGCCGCCCGAGGCGTGGACGCTCGAACAGACGACTGTTTCCAGCACTATCGAAGGCGGGTGCTACCTCTATACCGGCAGCGTATGGCCGTACTATCCCTATGCGGGGTTGCTGCATGTCATGCCTACCGGCAAGGAGATGTACGTCGGCGTCGGGATACGGACACAACTCTGGACGAATGTCCCGGGGAGTCCTGCCTCCGATCCGTCACGTGTGGATGCGACGACGGCCGTGAGCTTCGGCGTCCTGCCGCCCGAGGTCTTGCAGCTCTACCGTCAGAATCATCAGGCCGCAGCCTATCCTGTGAGGTGCGTAAAAGAATAACCGATTATGCAAACGAAAACGATCATCCGCTGTGCGGCACTTCTGGTGTGCCTCGCAGCCATACACCACCGTGCCGCCGCACAGTTCTTCGGCGTCAGGGTGAACGCCCTGGCAGCGCTGACGGGCACGGTCGCCGTGGGTGCCGAGGCGGCGCTGACGGACAACTGGACCGTCGAAACCTCCGCCTACTGGAATCCGATCCGCACGGAGCGCCTCACGACGCAGGTCGGGGCCGTACAGCTCGGCGTCCGACACTGGTTCTACGAAGATTTCGTCGGGCACTTTCTGGGGCTGCACGCCTCCTGGGTCGACTACCGCATCGGCAACCGTCGCCGCACCTACGACGGGCGGGCCTACGGTATCGGCATAAGCTACGGCTATGCGTGGATCCTCTCGAAGCGCTGGAACCTCGTCGTGGAGGCCGGTGCGGGACTTTACCGCACGCGCGACACGCGCCGCGATCCGGTCACGAGCGACTGGGGCGACCGTTATATCCGCCACGCGCGGCGCTGGACGCTCGCACCGTCGAAACTGGAAGTCTCCTTCAACTACCTGTTCTGATATGCTATTCCGTAACATTTTATCCCTGATCGCCGTACTGACGGCCGCAGGCGTGCCTGCGGGCTGCTCGACGACCGCACGGCTGACGCGCCGACAGGCCACGGCACACCTGGCGCAACTCTCACGTACAGAACGCCAGTCCAAAGTCCGTGACGACCGCCCGCAGGTCGTGCGCGTGGAACGCGACAGCAGCGACTACTACCTTGTCCCCGTCGAACGGGACGAGAGGGGCGAAGCCCTCGGTACGGTTCCGATCGAGGAGGTCGTCGTCGTGGCCCGTGTCCGTTCGATCCCCGAACGCCGGGGGCGTGTGACGCTCGACTTCAACGTCGAGCTGCCCAAAGAGCTGCTGGGGCGCAGCCGCAGCGTGGTCATCACGCCCTTCCTGCACCGGCAGGACGAACAGATACCGCTCGACGACATCATCATACGCGGTGCGCTGTTCGACCGCGTGCAGCAGCGCGACTACTGGCAATATACTACCTACCTGGGACGCTTCCGCCCCGACAGCGTGCGGGCCGAGCGGGCTTTCCAGCGGTTCGTGAAATATCCCTATGCGCAGGATGCACGGCTCGATTCGCTTATCGAGAACCGAACTTCGATCAGCTACTATTATTCGCAGGAAGTACCTACGGAGGAGACCTCCCGCAAGATGCTCATCACGCTGCGGGGCCGCGTCGAGGGGCTCGACGACAGCGCTTATACGCTGCCGCCGTCCGATACGCTGACCTATACCGTATCGTCGCTGCTATCGTTTCTGGACACCCTGCCCCGGTACCGTATCCGCGTCATCGACAAATACGTGACCGTCAACGACCGTTACAGCCTGAGCTTCCTTACGGGCGACGCACGGCTCGTGGATACGCTGGGTGACAACGCACGGGAGCTGGCACGCATCGCCGCACTCATGGAACGTATCGTCACGCAGCAGGAGTTCCATGTCGACAGCATCGTCCTTACGGCTTCGGCCTCGCCCGAAGGCCGTCGTGCGCTCAACGAGCGCCTTTCGCGGGCGCGTGCCGAGGCGCTGCGCAGCTATCTTGCGGGATGCTTCGGCCGGCGTGCGGACCGCCTGCTTACGATACGCAGTGCGGGCGAGCTGTGGCCGGAGCTGACGGCCCGCATCGCCCGTGACGGCCGCCTCGCGCACCGCGACGAGATTCTCGGCATCATCCGCCGCATCGGAGATCCCGACCGGCGCGAGGAGGAGATTCGCCGCCGCTACCCGGCCGAATATGCCTGTATCCGTGCGGAGCACTATCCCGCGCTGCGGGCCGTAAACCTCCGCTGCCATCTGCGCCGCGTGGGTATGGTCAAAGACACGATCCACACGACCGAACTGGATACGGCCTACCTGCGGGGCCGGCAGCTGCTCGAAAAACGCAAATACGCACAGGCGCTCTACGTCCTTCATGACTACCGGGATCGCAATACGGCCATCGCACTGCTCTCGCTGGGACAAGACAGGGAGGCGCTGCGCATCCTCGAAGCACTTCCCGCGACAGCCATAAGCGAGTATCTTCGAGCGATCGCCTGCTCGCGGCTGGGCCGCAAGGCCGAGGGACGGCGACACTTCCTCGAAGCCTGCCGCCGCGATGAGCGCATGGAGTATCGTGCGGCGCTCGACCCCGAAATCGATGAACTCTTAAAAGATTGATACTATGACGACAAATCATCTGCGCCGCATCTTCGCGGCGATGCTTCTTCTGCTTGCACTTTGCGGCCTCGGCGCCTGCACGCTCCATGAGGTCGAAGAGATCGAGGTGATCCACGCGCCCGAAGGCGACGGCACGATCGTCGTACCCGACTGGGACGACACAAAACGATAGCGGATGGGAAGTTCCGATATTACGAACGTCTATGCCGCCCTCGATCGTACCCATACGATCGTTGCGCTGGAGAGATCCCGACGGGGCGACGAGGGTTTCAGAACCTTCTTCGACGAGTTTGCGGATTATGCGGCCAACAAGGGATATATCCCGTATCTTCTGCTGTTGAACTTTCACGTCGACGACGGCTCGCGGCTGCCGCCGATCGAAGCCAAAGAACGCGGCTACCGGCTGGCGCATCTGGCACCGCTGGAAGTGAAGGACATTCGTCAAGCCCTGACGTTGTACGACCTGCTCTATTGCCGCAAGCACGGCCTCGATCCGCTGGCTGCGCAGAACACCGCCCGGAACCTCTGCTACAAGGACGATTACGCAGGCTTCCGCAACGAATCGATTCCCGCGCTGTCGCAGCCCGGAGCACCTTACAGGGCCGTGGAAACGGAGGGCGGCGTAGCTCTTTTCCGCCGTGGAGAACGTGGCGACGAGGCGGCCCGCAGTTTTTTCGCCTTCCTCACCGCACATCCCGACGGCAGAGGACTCACCTGCGGGGTCGAAACTTTGCGCATATACGATGTGGAACTCTCCGAGGAGCAATACTCCTCGGAGGCGTGCCTGCCGTATTTCGACCACGAGCAGATGCGCTTCGTGCCGCGCCACAGCGGACGTTGCGACAGCGTGCTGCAACGGGGCTGCTGCCTCAAAGAATACGACATGCGGGCCGGGGCCGCGAAGCTCGCGGCCGCTCCGGACTCCGGAACCGAGGCATCGTCCGAGGCGTTGCGGCGCCTGCTGACGATCGTAACGCTCCGGCATATCGCACGCAACGGCTACGAACCTTTCTGCTGGGGAGGCTCCGACTTTCCGGGATACGACTTCCCGTTCGCGGATCGGTTCAAGAACGCCGATCGGAAACCTGCAGCGGCCATGACGGACGACAGCCGCACGACGGCGGCCGACATCCTGCGCACTTGCTTCGGCATCGATCCGGCAAGGGAGGAGCCGCCGTGTCCGCTGCCGAGCGGCGACATTCGCTTTTACAGGGATTTTCTCTCTATCGACCTGCTGTTTCGACCCGAGAGGCTGTTGGAGCGCTACGAACGCGACAGGGACAGAAGGGAGATGCCTTGTCACATTCTCAAACACTAATGACGATGGAACAAGATCAGGAACAGATGCAGGGTGCGTTGTACGTCGCTGTGGACGACGGCAACAAGATTATCGCCATGGAGCGATCCCGTCGCGGCGACGAAGGATTCCGCGCCCTGCTCGACGAATTTACGGACTACGCCGCCAATTGCGGGGCGATTCCCTCGGTGTTGTTTTTCGACATACGCACGACCGATGCCGCGTTGTTGCCCCGCATCGAAGCGGCGGAGCACAGCTACCTGCTGGATCCGTCCACAGCCACCGAGAAGCTGGACATCCGGCACGCCGTAACGCTGAAAGACCTTCTCTACTGTTACAAGTACGACCTCGACCCCCTTGCGGAGGGTAACTGCGGCAACATGCTCTCGACAAAGGCCGACTACCGACAGTTCCGCAACGAGGGGCTGCCACCGGTCGCCCGTGAGGACCTGCGGCGCTGCCGTGCCGTGGAGACCGAGCGGGGTGCGGTGCTCTTCACGCAGGAGCCGGACGGTCGGGAGGCCTGCGAACGCTACATGCAGCATCACGCCGATTGTTTCTTCGACCCCGATCTGGGGGTTGAAACCCTGCGCGTGTACGAGGTGGAGGCCGATCCCGACGGCTTCTGGGACAAGGTGAATCCGCAGGTGCTGCCCACGGCAGGCGGTATGATGTGGGTCCCGGAGCATCCCTTCGTCGATGCCGAGGTTCTGCGTCGCGGATATTGCCTCAAAGAGTACGACATGCGGGCTACGGCCGACAACTTCTGGGCCTTCGTGGATCCGCAGCACGGGGAGAACCTGTATGTCTCCAACGGCATACGCGACCTTACGGGGTTGCAGATCATCATGCAGCGCGGCTACGGGTATCTTATGCAGAATGCCGAAAGGTATTGGAACCGGGAGTTCGTCTTCCGCAGCGGATTCGACAACATCGAACGCAAGTACGCCTCCGACCTCTCGGACGAGGGGCGGGCGGCCAAGCGCGAGGAGCAGTACAATCTGGCCGCCTACATCCTCGACCGGAAGTTCCCGATACGGCGTCGGCCTTCGTCCGAGATACCTCCCATGCAGGCCGAAGGAATCCACACCTTCCGGAATTTCGACGCCATAAATCTGCTCTTCCGTCCCGACAAGCTGCTCGAAGCATATCAGAGGCGGCGCGACGAGCCGGTACGAGGCGCGGAATTTCATCTGAAACGACATTGAAGACCTATGACACGACCACAGAAAGACGGATTCGAGTTCTATTTTGCGCTCGACACCCACTGCAAAGTACGGGACTACGCCATTCGAAACGATACGGGCGAAGGGTTCGAGCAGTTTATCCAACGCAATGTCGAGGGACAGCGCTCGGGAGGAAACTATCCTGACTACTGGCTCTTTCAGTACACGATTCCGGACGACGTGCTCCTCCGGATCCGCCAGCAGGAGCGGCTCATCGGCCCCGACTTCCTGCAAAACAGCCTGCCGATTCTGCTCGAAGAGGGTGTGGCGCCGCAGCGCATCGTGCGCCTGCGCGATGCCGCCTTTTGCTGGCAGATGAATATTTCCTACCTCTCGCCCGAGGCGGAGTTGGAACGGCTCCGGCACCACGACGGCTACGAGCGTGCGATGTTCTGCTTCGGTGAGGGAATGAAAAGACTGCCGAGTTTCGACACCCTGACAGCCGTAGAGACCCGACAGGGATTGCTGTTGTTTACGGATACGCCTCGGGGGACGGAGTGCTATGAAGAGATGTGGGATTACTATCTGCTGCACTTCTTCCACCCTCAATTACAGGATACGCAGTTGCGGATGTATCGGCTTCCGCAGTTCGATGCCGGCTGGCAGAAGTACGCCGATCTGTTCCGGCTCGACCGTGACGATAAAGACAGGGGACGGTATGCCTTCGGCGAGATCCCGCCCGAAACATTTGCCCCGAAAGCATTGCTGGCGTACGCCATACGGACCGACACGTTCGATCT
>DBGAZC010000129.1:0-18343 GCA_048472015.1 Collinsella sp.
CGGCCTATGGAGATGGCAGGAACGCTCACGCTTGCCCGCAAGCCACTCCCCCAGCGCCTCCGCATCCTCAAGCTCGACGGAAAGGTTGACCTCAGCTGGAATATCAGCCGTCTCGTCGTAATAGCGCTTAAGAAAGCCCGATTGAAGCTCTTCCTCGTCGACATCCAGGCCTTTATCGAGGATGAACTCACAAGTTCGAACCGTTCGGCCCTCGCGAACGACAAAGACACAGGCGGCAGAGATAGTCTCTTCGCGATAGAAGCCGATGACGTCGATATCGACGCTCGATGGAAAAACGACCTGTTGGCGATCGTCCAGGCCCCTAATGACTTCCAGGCGACGCTTGACGCGCGCCGCACGCTCAAAATCGAGCGTCTCGGCTGCCTCCGTCATCTCGGATGTAAGCTCGTCAACGACATCCTTGCGATGGCCCGACAAGAAACGTTCGACACGTTTGACGTTCTTGGCATAGTCGGCAGGGGAAATCGCGCCGACGCATGCGCCCGGCCCGCGCCCGACATGGTAGTCAAAGCAGGGACGCCCGTTTTGCGCGCAAATCATATTGACGATGTCTTCTTCGCCCTTATGAGATTCGACGATGCGGCGGCAGCGGCGCCATTCCGCACAGGATGCCGAGCAAATAGGAATAACCTTGCGTAGCGTATCGATGGTCTCACGCGCCGCACGGCTATCGGTATAGGGGCCAAAATAGCGCGTTCCCGGTTTATGACGCTCTCGCGTGTATTTAATAGCCGGAAACAAGTCGCTCTTGGTAATGGCGATAAAGGGATAGCTTTTATCGTCTTTGAGATCGACGTTAAAGTACGGATGGTACTGACCGATTAGATTGCGCTCGAGTACCAATGCCTCGTGCTCGGTCTCCACAACGATATAGTCGAAGCTCGCCACCAGCTGCATCATAAGCGGGATCTTCTGGCGCTCGTCCTGCAGCGTCACATACTGACGCATACGGGCACGCAGGTTTTTCGCCTTGCCAACGTAGATGACATCGCCCTTGGCGTCTTTCCAAAGGTAGCAGCCGGGCTGCGTGGGAACGCGCGAAACCTGCTCGGCAAGTGTTGGTATGTTGTCGTGGCCGGCCACATTCACCTACTTGCGGCGAAGCAGCGCAAAGACCTCGGGCATCTTAAAGACAATAGCGAGCCCAAAGGTCACGGCAAGCGAAGCCATGCCCGCGATGCATACGTAACCCAACGTAATCAGAATTGACCCGCCGAGCGCACCGACATAGTTCTCGAGCGCCCACAAAACGCCGGCACCCGCTGCGGCACCCAGACCGCCGAGCAAAAGGCCAAAGAAACAGCCATGCAGAATAGATTTAACCTGAAGACCCTGCAGACGACGACGCAGCCACCACAGCGAACAGCCGACCAAAATCACATAGTCGACAACATACGAAAGCGCAATCGCAGGCATGCCGTAGCCCAGCACCACACCAAACAACAGCACCGAACCGGTCTGTCCGATGGCAGAGTAAAGGCAATAACGACCGTAGGGCTTCATGTCGAGCAAGGCCGAGAAGCTCTTCTGCATGAGCACGACCACGCCGTAGAGCGGCAGCGAAAGCGCCAGGTAAATAAGAAACTCCGACACCAACGCCACGCCGGACTCATCGAACTTGCCGGCGCAGTAAATCATATTGAGCGGGCGGGCGAAGACAATCAGATACAACGCGAACGGAATCAGGAAGAAGAGCATCTGGGCAACGCCACTCGAGATGCCAGTGCGAACGCTGTCGTAGTCCTGTTCTTGGGCATCATGCGATAGCTCGGTATAGAGCGCCGTCGAAAGCGAGGCGGCGATCAGCGCATAAGGCAGCGTATACCACAGGCGTGCATACGCAATGACGGAAGGTCCGGTCTCGGGCTGCACCACCAGTGCGGCGGCATTAGTGATGGAGGTCGAGACAAACATGCACACCGTGGCGAGCAGCGTCGGAATGCCCAGCGTAATCGTCTGGCGCAGTGCGGGGTCCTTAAAGTCGATATGGATATGGGGATGCACGCCGTGCTTGCCCAGCGCGGGAATCTGGCACGCCATCTGAACAAAGACGCCAAGGGTCGTTCCCAGCGAAATCAAGATAACGCCAGCATGCTCGCCGAACTGCGCGGAGACGGGATCGAACCCCATAAAGCTGGCGATGACGATCACGTTATTCAAAACGGGGGCAAACGTCGACCAAAAGTAATCGCGATGTGCGTTGAGAACGCCCGAGAACACTGAGCCCAGACCATAAAACAATATCTGGATGGCAAAGAAACGGAACATGAATGCGGCGGTATCCATGCTCCCGCCGTCACCCGATAGGAAAGACTGCGTCCAAATAAAGCCCTGAGCGAACACGGTGCCCAAGACCGAAATGCCGCCCAGCAGCAAGAGCAGGATGCCAAGCAGGTTGCCCACATATTCATTTGAGGCTTCGCACCCCTGCTCGCGACGGACGCCCATGTACACCGGCAAAAAGGCGGTAACCAACATACCGCCCATCACGAGCTCGTAGAGCATGTTGGGCAGGTTGTTGGCAACCTGATAGGAGGACGAGAGCAGCGACATACCGATGGCGGCCGCCATGGCCCACGTGCGGATAAACCCGGTGACACGCGACACGATGGTCAGCACGGTCATAAGGCCAGCAGAACGACCAACCGTGGAGTAGTCCGACGAACCCATATCGTCTACGTCGTCCTGAGAGTCCTCATAAACCTCATCTTGTGGCGGCAAATCGTCCACGACGGCAAAGGAGCCGGTCATCGCAAAGGGATCGTCAACCAAAACGGCGTCATCAGCAGGTGCGGCGTCATCGCTGTTCGGCATGTTGTTACCGGATACGGCATCATCATCGAATATGGCATGGTCGCCAAACACCGTGTCAACTTCATTGGCGGCGACGGTTCGGGCAGAAAACGACAGAGGGTCCCAGTCGTCATCACCGTCGATGGCCACGCCCTCGACGGGATCGGTCGAACCAAGCGGCGACCATTCGTCATCCGAAAGAAGCGGTTCGCCATCATCATGAGCCGTGGGCTTGGCGGAATGAGCGGCAGGAGCGCTCTGCGGTGTGCTCTTTCCCTGGGCTGCCATCAAAAACACCGCCGTCTCATCGGGACGCGGCTCACGAGGAGCCTCGGAGGCGATCGGCATCACGCTGGCGCTCGATTGAGCGGCGGCCAAAAAGACAGCCGTCTCATCGGGACGAGCCGAAGAAAGAACCGTACGGGGAAGTGCCGTGCCGGCACCGGCGGCACGCAAGTACACGGCCGTCTCGCCCGGGTCAGCGGCAGCGGACCAGGCGTTTCGAATCTCGTTATCGAACGAAGCGGCCTCGGGCGCGGGCGTCTGAGGAGCCGACCCTTTTGCAAAGTGAGCTCCGCGCTTTGATTCTTCCTGCGGCATCGCTCAGTCCTCTCTCGTGATCGGGGCAACCGTCGCCCCGCAAAATGCAACTAAGTCATCGGGAGCAAGCTCAAGCTGATAGCCGCGCTTGCCACCCGAGATAAAAATGGTATCCCAAAGGACGCATGTCTCATCGATCAGAGTCCGGAAGCGTTTTTTCATACCGACCGGACTGCAACCGCCGCGGACATACCCCGTCGCGGCAAGCAAATCTTTGACATGCATCATGGTCAGCGACTTTTCGCCTGCGGCGCGCGCGGCGGCCTTGAGGTCGAGCTCGTCGGCAACGGGAATGCAGCACACGACATGGTCGTTAGACGGCGTCGTGCAGACCAGGGTCTTAAATCCCTGACCGGGCTCCTCGCCAAGCTGCTCGGAAATCGCGACGCCCAGCCCCGACGATTCGTCGTCATCGTCTTCGTACGTATGGAGAACATAGGGGATGCCGGCGCTTTCCAGCTCACGCATGGCGTTGGTCTTTGGCGTCTTCACGGCCTTCGGCATGGCATATCCTTTCCCTCATATAAGAACGCAATTTTTAAGTATATGTCCATTTGCGCGGCATACGCTATCTCGACAAAGAGAGCGCCACCGAATCGCAAGGAATCGGCGGCGCTCATGTTTCAAAAACACCTATGTATTAGGCATCGAGTTGCGCTTGACGCTCCTTATCGCGTTTGAGCAACGGCGCCAAGAACTTGCCGGTATAGCTCTGCGGGCATGCCGCAACCTGCTCTGGCGTACCCGAGACCACGACAGTTCCGCCACCGTTGCCACCCTCGGGACCCATATCGATCAGACGGTCGGCGACCTTGATGACATCGAGGTTGTGCTCGATCACCAACACCGTATTGCCCGCATCGACTAGACGCTGCAACACATCAAGTAACTGGCGAACGTCCTCAAAATGAAGACCGGTCGTAGGCTCGTCCAAAATATAGAACGTCTTACCCGTCTGACGGCGATGAAGCTCCTTGGCGAGCTTTACGCGCTGCGCCTCACCACCCGAGAGCGTCGTGGCGGGCTGGCCCAAGCTCACATAACCTAGGCCGACGTCATACAGGGTTTGAAGCTTTCGCTTGATCTGCGGAATATTCCCAAAGAAAGCCAGTGCCTCGGCCACGCTCATGTCAAGTACGTCCGAGATAGTCTTGCCACGATAGGTAACCTCGAGCGTCTCGCGGTTATAGCGCTTGCCGCCACAAGCCTCGCAGGGAACATAAATATCGGGAAGAAAGTGCATCTCAATCTTGATCTGGCCGTCGCCCTTGCACGCCTCGCAGCGTCCGCCGCTCACATTAAAGGAGAAGCGTCCCGGCGAGTAGCCACGCGCCTTCGACTCCGGCGTGCTCGCAAACAGCGCGCGCAGATCATCCCACAGGCCAATATAGGTCGCAGGGTTCGAACGCGGCGTGCGACCGATCGGCGACTGGTCAATGTCGATCACCTTATCGATGCACTCGATGCCCTCAATCTTCTTGTACGGACCCACGGGACGCGTCGAACGGTGGATGGCATTCGTAAGCGCGGGCGCAATCGTATCGGTGACCAGGGAGCTCTTGCCCGATCCCGAAACACCGGTAACGACTGTGAGCGTACCGAACTCAATCTTGGCGGTAACGTTTTTGAGGTTGTTGGCGCGGGCGCCCGTGATCTTAAGGCAGCCGCGGCCGGGCTTGCGGCGCTCGTCTGGCACGCGGATCATCCGCTTGCCGGTCAAATAAGCACCCGTCATGGAATCGGGGCACGCCATGATATCGGCAGGCGTTCCCGCGGCGACCACGTGCCCGCCGTTGACGCCCGCGCCTGGCCCCATATCGATCACATAGTCGGCAGCGCGAATCGTGTCCTCATCGTGTTCAACGACGATAACGGTGTTGCCGATATCGCGCAGGCGCTCGAGTGTCTTAATCAGCCGCTCGTTGTCGCGCTGGTGAAGACCAATCGAAGGCTCGTCCAGAATATAGAGAACGCCCATGAGGCCCGCACCGATCTGCGTAGCCAGGCGAATGCGCTGCGCCTCACCGCCGGAAAGCGTCGCCGAAGCACGATCGAGCGTCAGATAATCAAGGCCGACATCAACCAGAAAACGCAAGCGTTCCAGGATTTCCTTGACGATACGACCGCCGATGAATTGTTGACGCTCGGTGAGCTCAAGGTCCTCAAAAAACTCGAGCGACTCGCGGCACGACAGGCAACAAACCTCATAAATGGACTTGCCGCCCACGGTGACGGCGAGCATCTCGGGGCGAAGGCGAGCACCATGGCAGCTCGAACACGGCTCCTCGCGAATGTACTTCTCCAGGCGCGCCTTAGTGTTCTCGTTGGTCGTCTCGGTATAGCGCTCGTACAGGATATTGCGCACGCCCGAAAACTTGGTGTCCCACTGGCTGCGACGACCGTCGAGCTTTTGATAGTCCACCGAAATCTTCTTGTCGCCCATGCCATCCAAAAATGCACGGCGCACTCGCGGAGGTAGGTCTTCCCACGGTGTATCCGCGCTCACCTTAAAGTGCTTACAGACCGCGGCGAAGATCTGGGGGTAGTAGTTCGAATTGCCGAACAGGCTTCCAAAGACCCCATCGGCAATCGACTTCGACGGGTCCTCAATCAGCGCCTCGGCATCGACCGTTTTCTTAAAGCCCAGACCATCGCACTCGGGACACGCACCATAGGGCGCGTTGAACGAAAAGTCGCGGGGTTGTAGGTCGTCGATGGAGTGCCCGTGCTCCGGGCACGCCAGAGCCAACGAATACTCCAGCAGCTCGCCCTCGGTTCCCTCGGGAGCATCGCGATCGGGCAGCATGTACACGTTCACATTGCCGTGTGCCAAGGCAGTCGCCTGTTCAACCGACTCGGCGATACGGCCCAGAGAGTTTTCCCGAATCACGATGCGGTCGACTACGACCTCGATATCGTGCTTGAACTTTTTGTCCAGATCGATGGGGTCGTCGAGCGAGCGTACTTCGCCGTCGACACGCACGCGGCTAAAGCCCTCAGCCCGAAGATCCTCGAACAATTTTGCGTACTCGCCTTTGCGCCCGCGCACCACCGGTGCCAGCACAAACGCACGACGACCCTCTCCCGCTGCCAGGACCTTATCGGCGACCTGGTCGGTGGTCTGGCGTTCGATAACGCGACCGCACTCGGGGCAGTGTGGCGTGCCCACGCGTGCAAAAAGCAAGCGAAGGTAGTCATAAATCTCAGTTACAGTACCCACCGTCGAGCGCGGATTCTTGGACGTCGTCTTCTGATCGATCGAGACGGCCGGCGAAAGGCCGTCGATCGAGTCTAGATCGGGCTTGTCCATCTGGCCTAAAAACTGGCGCGCATAACTCGACAGGCTTTCCACGTAGCGACGCTGACCCTCGGCATAGATCGTGTCAAACGCCAGCGAGCTCTTGCCCGAGCCCGAAAGACCGGTAATGACCACGAGCTCGTCGCGCGGGATGGAAACATCGATATTGCGCAGGTTGTGTTCGCGCGCACCACGGATAACGATAGAAGAATCAGACATGGAAGCTCCTTGCCTCCTATAACCTCAAATCACACTGTCGATGAGTTTAACGCACTCAACGCGCACAGATGTTCGTAATACAAGATTCGCAGACCTTTTGCTTTGCGTGTCGGGTGCTTTGTTTCTCGAAATGCCGTGGAAAGGTTAGAGTAATCTAAAACTGAACTTAATTTGCTGTAACAGAGGAACGTCCATGACCGAAGATATCCCCCTTGAAATCACTTCGAGTGGCATGGCCAATCTGCCCATATTCATCGCCGTCCTTATCGTGGCCGCCGTCGTCGTGCGCGTGTATTTTTCAATCAGACACAACGAAAAACCGCCCATTGCCCGCGTCTTTTGGTGCGCGATGCTCCTCATCCCGCTCGGCATGGTAGCTGCATGGATTACGAATCAATTGCTCGTAAATGAGGACTGTTCCCTATGGGTCCTTTCTTATTCGGCGCTCGGTGCTGCCGCCGTCATACTTCTTGTCGAGCCCTTGGTTTCGGGACTTATCGACCAAACCGATCTTGCGACGGGAACGGTTGCCTGTATTTGCCGCGACATCCTTGTCGTCGCCGCTGTTTCAGCGCTCTCGTTCGTTTCACTCGAAATTGCCTGCAACGAAACGTTCTATCGCATTCCCGCCAACTCATTCGGGTTTTCCGTTGGGCTGCTCGCGACGGTTCTGCTCTCCCTTTATTTGCTGGGACAGCGTCATGGAGGCGTCATGGCCCTCGTGCCCGTCGTCTGTTGCACCCTTGGCATTGCCGAGCACTTCGTCATAACGTTTAAAGGCGAGGCCATCCTGCCGAGCGACATTTTGGCATTGGGCACCGCAATGGAAGTAAGTGAGGGATATGAGTTCACCTTCACTGCAGGAATCGTAACCTCACTCGCCCTGCTGGAGATTTCCCTGGGGCTTCTTTCGCTTATCCGACCGCGAAAGCTCCGTACGCCCGCCCATGTCTTCCCCGCAATCGCCGCTAACCTCTGCGCTTTTCTGCTAGTGACCGTTGTGGGGCTCTTGGGCTTTTCCAACATCGACTTGGAGCAGTCGCTGGATTTTGGATTTGACCGTTGGCAGCCCATCACCACGTATGCGTCTCAGGGTTTTATCACTTCGTTCACCGAAATGGTCAACGAGTTGCCCATTGAAAAGCCCGAAGACTATACGCCCGATGAGGCGCAGAGCATCGAACAGGAGCTCGCCGCCGCCTACGACAGCACGTATGGCTCGAGCGAGCAGCGCGCGGCGGCCGTTGCCCAGTTCAATGAAATCAAGCCGACGATTGTTGCCGTCATGAACGAGAGTTTTAGCGACCTTTCGTGCTTTGAGCAGCTCCAGGCGGCCGGGTACACCGGTCCCGCATTCTACAACTCGCTTCCCGACACACTTGTTCGCGGCACCATGCTCGCTTCGGTCACCGGTGGCGGAACGGCGAACTCCGAATTCGAATTTTTGACCGGAGCGACAACGGCCTTTGTCGGATTAGGCAAAATCCCCTATCAGCTGTATCAGATGAATAGTGTCAACAGCCTGGCAAAGGACCTTAAAGAGCTTGGGTATACTACTACTGCTATGCACCCGCAAAACCCCGTCAACTACCATCGAGATAAAATCTATCAGCAGCTGGGTTTTGGAGACTTTCTTTCAATCGGCGATTTCGAAGGTGCGCCCTATTACCATGCCGGCGTATGCGACTACGCCACCTACGACAAGATACTCGACCTGCTCAGAACCGACGAAGCCCCGCAGTTCATCTTTGACGTCACGATGCAAAATCACGGCGGCTACGACTATGGCACCGTTCCCGCCGAAGAGCTGACAAACTATTGGGTCGAGGGAGCCAGCGAGGGCGCCAATAGCGCGCTCAATACCTATCTCACCTGCATCAATGCATCCGACCGGGACCTCGAGTACTTTATCAATGAGCTCCGCAATATCGGCAGACCGGTTGTTCTTGTCTTTTTTGGCGACCATCAGCCGAGCGCCGCAACGACTCTCAACGACGAGCTGTACCCTCAGGAAGATACGGCAAGCCACGCTTTCCGTATCTATCAGTCGACCTATTTCGTCTGGGCCAACTATGAAATCGCCGGCAATACCGAGCTCAACGTCTACGACACCGTCGGGGCAAACGAGATTGCAGCTATTACCCTTAATAAGATTGGCGCCCCGCTCACTGACTATCAAAAGGCCCTGCTTGCAACAAGGTCAGATGTGCCCACCATCAATGTCGCCGGCTATATTGGTGCCGACGGGCTGCGCTACGACTTGGAATCTGAAGACAGCCCATACGCCTCGACGATCGACAAGCTGCAGCGCATGCAATACCTCGAGTTCGCCAGCAAAGTTCAGTAAGCCCGCCCATTCGCTTGGACCCATCGTATTGCAAGCACGCTCGGCCCAAATGCATCGCAAATGACTCCCGCTCGCAAACGAGGGTACAATGACGCTCGTGTCACACCGCGGGGCTCCGGCCCCAACATATACAAAGGAGTCAAACATGGGTTGCGAGCACGCACAGGCAGCCGGCGGGCAAACGTCGCCGTCGCAATTTGAGGAGAATACGCTGTCCGAGGTCAAGCGCGTTATCGCCGTGCTTTCCGGCAAGGGCGGCGTCGGCAAGTCATTCGTCACCGGCGCCATCGCCACGGAGCTTTCCCGCCACGGTCACAAGGTCGGCGTCCTCGATGCCGATATTACCGGCCCCTCTATCCCTAAGATGTTCGGCATGAGCGGACGTCACGTCCATGCCCTCGGCAACCTTATGCTGCCCGAAATCTCCGAGCACGGCGTCAAGGTTATGAGCTCTAACCTGCTGCTCCAAAACGAAACCGACCCCGTCCTCTGGCGCGGTCCGGTTATCGCGGGTGCCATCAGACAGTTCTGGAGCGAAACCTCATGGGGCCCCATCGACTACCTGCTGGTCGACATGCCTCCGGGAACGGGCGACGTCGCCCTCACGGTCTTCCAGTCGCTGCCCGTCGATGGCATCGTCATCGTCACGAGCCCGCAGGATCTGGTCTCGATGATCGTCGCCAAGGCGGTCAACATGGCCGAGAAGATGAACGTCCCCATTCTGGGAATCGTCGAAAACATGAGCTATATCGAGTGCCCCGATTGCGGCAAGAAGATCGAAGTCTTTGGCAAGAGCAAGCTCCCCGAGGTCGCCGAGCGTTACAACCTCGAGATCCTAGGGCAGCTTCCCATCAATCCGGCACTCGCCGAGGCTTGCGATAAGGGAGAGGTTGAGACCGCACTGCCCGACGGCATGCTGCCCCAGGCTGTCTCTGCCGTCGAGGCCATTGCCCCGCACGAGACCGCCGAGGCCTAAGTGAACGCAAGCGCCTTCTATGACGTCTTGGTGATCGGCGGCGGGGCCTCGGGCCTCGCCGCCGCCATTACGGCGGCGCGTGTCGACAAAAGCGTCTGCGTCGTCGAGCGCGACGTCGCCTGCGGTCTCAAGCTGCTCGCAACCGGAAACGGCCGCTGCAACCTCTCAAACGAATCCATCGACATTCGGCGATATAACCACCCCGCCTTTGTCGAATCCATCATGGGCCCCCAACCCGAGCAAGATCTCGAGAGTTTTTTCTCCTCGCTGGGCATCATGACGATCCGTGAGGAAGGCCGCCTATACCCGCGCTCCCTTCGCGCCGAGTCGGTTCGCGATGCACTCCTCAATGCATGCGAGCGTTTGGGCATCACCCTACTCTGCGGGACTAACGTCATTGCGGCTCATAAGGCTTCCGAAGGCTGGACGCTTCAGATCGACCGTCCCGCTCATGTACTCAAACCCAAAAAGCACGGCGACCGAAAGACGGAGCTCCGTTCGCTTCGAAAGGCGTTAGCCGATACTCCTCGCACGAGCGATGCCCTGCAGGCAAGGGCCGTGGTTATCGCTACGGGCGGCAACCCCACCGGCATCGCCGAGGTGTTTAGCCTTCCCTTGACGCCCCTGCGCCCCGTCCTGTGCCCCGTATCGGCATCAGTCGTCGGCGACCGGACGGCACTCGGAACTCTGGATGGTCTGCGCGTCCGAGCCCGCTTAACGCTCTCGCGCAGCCACGAAGAGCTCTGGCGAGAAGATGGCGAAGTGCTGTTCCGTGCCTTCGGCATCTCAGGCGTCGCCGCCTTCAATCTCTCTCGCCGTATCAACCAGGGCGACACTGTTCTGATCGACTTCTTTCCAGATTTCTCCAAAGATGAGCTGCTCGATACGCTCGAGCAGCGTGTCAACGTGCTCGGCGATTTTTCGCCCCGAAACTCCCACTGGCTTGACGGCATGCTCGCCCCGCAGCTCTCACACGTCGTCTGTACGGCATTCGAGCGGTGCCATCCCGGCTCGCGCGATGTCATCCACCTGGTCTCAATCCTCAAGCACTTTAAACTGTCCGTCGAAGGGACGGCAGAGGAGCGCTCAGCACAGGTCACGCGTGGCGGCATATCTATCGAGTGCGTCTCGACACCCAATCTTTACGTGAACAGCACCACAGGCGCCCCGCTTTACGTCTGCGGAGAAGCGCTCGACATCGACGCCGATTGCGGAGGCTTTAACCTTGCGTGGGCCTGGATCTCGGGTATTCGCGCTGCAAGCAGCCTGTAGCCGCGCAGTCTATAATCAAAAACGCATTCGGGCCGTCTGGGATACCGGACGGCCTCTTTCTTGCCTCTAAGGAGACCTCGATGATCGAAATCACCCAAGTCAACGCGACGCTCGATGAGGCCGGCGATGAGAATGCCTGTCTCATTGTTGGCAAGCGAGTCGCCAAGCGCGTCCTACGTTGCAAGGACTCCGAGATCAAGTCCATCGAGCTCCACCGAAAGTCAATCGACGCTCGCAAAAAACGAGACGTCCATTTTATCCTGAGCTTTCGTGTTGAGCTGACTAGTCCCCACCTCGAGCGAGAAGCGGTCGACAGCGTTGCCGAGCGTGACCGCTCGCGTGTACGCGCGATAGAAGACGATGGGTCTTCATTCCCCACCCCCGTCTCCGACGCACCTCAAGAACGCCCTGTCGTTGTCGGCGCCGGATGCGCCGGCCTTTTCACTGCGCTTACGCTCGCCGAAGCAGGTCTTAAGCCCTTGCTCATCGAGCGCGGCGACCCGGCATTTCGCCGCTCGCATGCGATCGACCTCTTTCTAAAGGAGCGCATCCTCGACCCCGAGAGTAATATCCAGTTTGGTCTGGGCGGCGCGGGGACCTTCTCGGACGGCAAGCTCAATACGGGAACAAAAAATCCCGCCCATCGCCTTATCCTCGAAACCTTCGTCGAGGCGGGTGCGCCCCGCGATATTCTGTGGGATGCCAAGCCGCACATTGGCTCCGACATCCTTCCCACAGTTGTCACCGCTATATCCCAGCGCATCGAGCAGCTCGGAGGTGTCGTCCGTTATCGAACGAAGCTCGTCGACATTCGCATCGACGCGTCTGGCACCATTGTCGGTATCGACATCCAGTCGTCCCACGACGAGACAAGCGAGTCAATCAACACAAAGCATCTCATCCTTGCTTGCGGTCATTCTGCCCGCGACGTATTCGAGGTTCTCAAAACCCATCATGTCGCCCTCGCTCAAAAGACGTTTGCCATGGGCGTTCGCATCGAACACCCGCAGCGTGATATCGATCGGGCGCAATATGGCCCCGCAGCGGGTCATCCCGCGCTCGGAGCAGCCCCCTATAAGCTCGTTGCCCATCTTCCCAACGGCCGCAGTGTGTTCTCATTCTGCATGTGTCCCGGCGGACAGGTTGTCGCCGCCTCTTCAGAGCCCGGCCATCTGTGCGTCAACGGCGCCAGTCTCAACGCCCGCGCCGGCCGCAACGCAAACGCCGCTCTCCTCGTTAACGTCACGCCCGATGATCTCCCCAGCGATGATCCTCTTGCAGGCGTAGAACTCCAGCGCATTTGCGAGCGGGCTGCCTATCGCCTTGGCGGCTCCAACTGGAACGCACCGGCACAGCTCGTCGGCGATTTCCTTGCAGAACGCGCCAGCACGACATGCGGCAAGGTAAAGCCCACCTATCCGCTCGGCGTGACTTGGACAGCAATCGATGAGTCATTGCCGCAACATATCATCGAGTCGCTTCGTCTGGGAATTCCCTTGCTCGGCAAAAAACTGCGTGGCTACGACCATCCCGATGCCGTCCTCACCGGTGTTGAAACACGCTCGAGCTCTCCGGTCACCGTTACTCGAGACCGGCAATGCCATGCTGTATCGACCCCGGGGCTCTACCCTTGCGGCGAGGGAGCCGGATATGCCGGAGGAATCATGAGCGCCGCTACCGATGGCATCCGTTGCGCCGAAGCCCTGATCGCAGACCTCTAGCGCACGAATTCCAGCACGCAAAAGACACAGGCCCCGAGCTCCACAGGGAACTCGGGGCCTGTTCGCTATTTCTTAAACCGTGCACCCTGGCGTTTTCTGCCCGATGCGAACGTGGAACCCTTGCGGGCCTGCGAACGTAAGCGCTCGATCGTCTCGTCCTCAGTCGCACCCTCGAGCATCGCCCTAATCTGAACGACTGCATCGCGCAGACGCGCTGCCTCCTCGAAGTCCATGGCGGCAGAAGCATTGCGCATATCTTCCTCCATGGTTTCGACGATCCGCACAAGCTCGTCATGCGGCAGTTCTTCCAACTGCTCCGCAAGTGTCTGCTCGGGCGCCACCGTTTCCGGCACGCCGCCCTCGCCCGACTCATCAGGCGTATAGAATGCGCCATGGCCAAGAGAGTCGCCCTTCGAGCGCCCCTTGGAACCCACGGTTTTTTCGGCCTCGGCAATAAAACTTGAGATGTCGTTGATGGCCTTGCGCACTGTCTTGGGCACAATGCCATGCTCTTCGTTATATGCCATCTGAATCTCGCGACGGCGCTGCGTCTCCTCGATGGCCTCTCTCATCGAATCGGTCACAACGCCTGCATACATGATGACTTCGCCATCGGCGTTACGGGCCGCACGACCAATCGTCTGAATCAGCGAACGGCGGTTGCGCAAAAAGCCTTCCTTGTCGGCATCGAGAATCGCCACCAGCGAGACCTCGGGGAGGTCCAGGCCCTCGCGCAGCAGATTGATGCCCACCAGAACATCAATTTTGCCCTCGCGCAGCGTTCGCAGGATTTCGACACGGTCCATTGTCGCCGTATCGGAGTGCATGTAGTTGACCTTAATGCCAGCGTCGAGCAGGTGGTCGGTAAGGTCCTCTGCCATGCGTTTGGTCAGCGTGGTCACCAACACGCGTTCCTTGCGGGCCACACGCTCGCGAATCTCATCCTCGAGATCATCGATCTGGCCGCGGACCGGACGCACGTCAATTTTGGGATCGAGCAGGCCGGTCGGCCGAATGATCTGTTCAACATCGTTTTGGCTCACACGCAGCTCATAATCACCTGGCGTTGCCGAAACATAGATGAACTGGGGGATCCTCGCCTCAAACTCATCAAATCGGAGCGGACGGTTATCGAGCGCCGAGGGCAGGCGAAAGCCGTGCTCCACCAAGGTCACCTTACGCGAGCGATCGCCCTCATGCATACCGCGAATCTGGGGCACTGTCACATGGCTCTCGTCGATGATGCAGAGCATATCCTTGGGAAAGTAATCAATCAAAGTAAAGGGTGGCTCGCCCGGCTTGCGGCCATCCAGATGGCGCGAGTAGTTCTCGATGCCGTTACAAAAACCCATTGTCTCGAGCATCTCAAGATCATAATCGGTGCGCTGCTGCAGACGCTGCGCCTCGAGCAACTTGTCGGTCGCTTTGAGCTCTGCCACACGCTTCTCGCACTCTTCGCTAATCGATTTAAGGGCTGCCTTGACCTTGGGTTTCTCGGTCACATAATGCGATGCCGGCCACACGGGAATAGCCTCGTATTCACGAAGCATCTCGCCGGTGACCTCATCGATTTCGGCGATAAGCTCGACCTCATCGCCAAAGAACTCAAACCGCAACGGGTGCTCGGCATAGGGCGGATACACGTCGACGACATCGCCACGCACGCGAAACGTACCGCGCGCCAGGTCATAATCATTGCGATCGTATTGAATATCGATGAGCGCATGGATAAAGTCATCACGCTCGAGCGGCACTTTCTTGTCGACATTCGGCGCCAGCCCCGCATAGTCCTCAGGAGAGCCAATACCATAGATACAGGAAACCGATGCAACGACGATCACATCGCGTCGAGAGAGCAACGAGGCGGTCGCCTGATGGCGCAGCATCTCGACTTCTTCGTTGATCGAAGAATCCTTCTCGATATATGTGTCGCTTTGCGGCACATACGCCTCGGGCTGATAGTAATCGTAATACGATACGAAGTAGACCACAGCATTATTGGGAAAGAACTCTTTGAGCTCGCTTGCAAGCTGAGCGGCGAGCGTTTTATTCGGAGCCATGACCAGCGTCGGCTTTCCCAGGGCCTCAATAGTCTTTGCCATCGTGAAGGTCTTGCCCGAACCAGTCACACCCAGCAAAACCTGATAGCGGTCTCCGTCCCTCACACCCTGCACAAGCGACTCAATGGCCTTGGGCTGGGAACCGGCAGGCTCATAGGGAGAAACGACTTCAAACGGCACCTCAGCGCCCTCAACGCCAAAGCGCTTAAGTTCACCGCCAACGCGTTCTACTTCAAATTCCGCCATGGATACTCCTAACTCATACATCTGCAGTATACGCAGGCGGTGGGCTTAGTCCTATACGAACCGATCGGGATAGAGAGTCTTATATCGAACCCAGGCATTATTGACGCGAATCAGATAAGCCTGCGTCTCGGGAAAGGTAATCGCGTTGTGAAGCGATGTGTCCTGCTGTGCCCAACCGTCCACATTACCCATGCCGGCGTTATATGCGGCAATAGCGCTGTCCGTCGACCCGTTAAAATACGTTAGAAGATACGAAAAATACGCACAGCCAAACTCGATGTTCGTAGCGGGATCGTTAAGGTTGTCGGCTGAATACTCACTACCATCGACAAGACCCAAGGCAATCATATCCTGGGCAGTCTCAGGCATCAGCTGCATCAATCCCCGAGCGCCTTGATTCGACTCAGCCACGGGATCCCAATTCGATTCAGACTTTATGACAGCACACACCAGATACGGATCAAGATTGTGCGAAATGCTCGATTGCTTTACATACACCTCGTAGTCAATCGGATACAAAGGCTTAAAGAAGGCGGCAGGGGCATACGAGTAGACGAGCGAAATAAGGCCGAAGACGAACACAACGGCAATTGGCGCCACGCGATACCACGTAAAGAAACGTGTCTTAGGCATCGGCCTCCTCCTTATCCGCTACATCCCCGAAGCCATGGCGCGCAAGCCATGCGTCCAGTTGTTCAAAGAGCGAGTTATTGCCTGCCGCATTATCGATTACCGTCGTAGCGAGAGTGCAAAGCGAAGCCTCATCAGGTTGGCATGCAGAGCGAGCATCAAAATCAGAGGACTTCATACCGCGATGAATGGCACGCTCGCGACGAACTGCTAAAGGAGCGCTGATAACCAGAATTTCATCAGCCAGGCCAAAGGCATCCTCAAAACCAGTCGGGGCAGAAACCTCGACAACCGCAAAGGGATAACGGGGGGACGAAACCGTGCAGCAGACAGGATCGAGAATCCTCAGTGACAGCTGTTCGATGAGAACCGGATGAACGATGCCATTGAGCCGCGCAACTGTATCAGGAGAGGCGAAAGCTCGAAGGGCGAGGACATTGCGGCGAATGCCGCCCTCCCCGTCCAGAATGTCCCAACCGAATTCTTCCGCGAGGGCATTGACGATATCGGAGCCTGGCACATACAGCGATTTGGCAAGCTCATCCAGATCGATAAGCATGGCGCCATGAGATTTGAGATAGCGGCAGGCAGTCGACTTACCCGAAGCAATATTGCCCAAGACAAAAACGGTAAACATCAAGTCCTCCCTAACGCCAATGGGAGTTATTATCGCGCAAATACAAAAGAAGGACTCAAAATACAGCCAAACAGTAAGACAAGCTAAACGAAGGCGAGTTCTGTATTACAGCTCTCAATCAAACGCAAAAAAGGGGGAGGCCGCGAGGCCCCCCCCTTCTCAGTTCAAGCGTACGGCTCGGTGCCGTCCACCGGTCAGCGGCGCCCTGGCCTCCCACGGGCTGACCCCGCAGTACTCTCGGCGCGATGGGGCTTAGCTTCCGGGTTCGGAACGGGACCGGGCGTGCCCCCCATGCTCTGGCCGCTGACCGGTGGGCGGCGCCCACCGTTACGGTGTCCTGGGTCTCACTCTACACGTGCCCTGGGGGCCGCATGGCGCATAGGAAAGATGACTCGGGGGCATCCTCGTGCCCGGACCGCGCATGAGCGCTTGTCCCGCGGGCCGCGAGGTGCGGTTCCGGAAGAGCTCGGGCGATTAGTGCGGCTCGGCTGAGGACGTCGCCGCCCTTGCACCTGCCGTCTATCGACCAGGTAGTCTACCTGGGCCCTTACCGGAAGGAGAACTAATCCCTGGAACGGCTTCCCGCTTAGATGCCTTCAGCGGTTATCCGCGCCGCACGCGGCTACCCGGCCGTGCCGTTGGTCGACAACCGGTTCACCGGAGGTGCGTCCACCCCGGTCCTCTCGTACTGGGGGCAGCCTCCATCGATTCTCCTGCGCCCACGGAGGATAGGGACCGAACTGTCTCACGACGTTCTGAACCCAGCTCGCGTACCGCTTTAAACGGCGAACAGCCGTACCCTTGGGACCTGCTCCAGCCCCAGGATGCGATGAGCCGACATCGAGGTGCCAAACCTTGCCGTCGATGTGGACTCTTGGGCAAGATCAGCCTGTTATCCCCGGAGTACCTTTTATCCGTTGAGCGACGGCCCACCCACTCGGGGCCGCCGGATCACTAGAGCCTGCTTTCGCACCTGCTCGGCTTGTGGGCCTCGCAGTCAAGCCCGCTTGTACTCTTGCATTCAAAAGGACGGTTGCCGACCGTCCCGAGCGGACCTTCGCGCGCCTCCGTTACCCTTTAGGAGGCGACCGCCCCAGTCAAACTGCCCGCCTGGCACGGTCCCCGAGCCGGTTGACGGCCTCGGGTTAGGACGCCGGTCGCGCGAGGGCAGTATTCCAAGGGCGGCTCCCCGGGGGCTGGCGCCTCCGGATCGATGCCTCCTGCCTATCCTCTACACGCGGGACCAGCGGCCAATGCCAAGCTGCAGTGAAGGTTCACGGGGTCTTTCCGTCCTTCCGCGGGTAAGTCGCATCTTCACGACCAGTGCAATTTCACCGGGTCCATGGTCGAGACAGCGCCCAAGTCGTTGCGCCTTTCGTGCAGGTCGGAACTTACCCGACAAGGAATTTCGCTACCTTAGGACCGTTATAGTTACGGCCGCCGTTTACCGGGGCTTGGCTTCGGGGCTTCGCGCGATGCGCTAACTCCTCCGCGTGACCTTCCGGCACCGGGCAGGCGTCAGA
>DBGAZC010000130.1:0-6488 GCA_048472015.1 Collinsella sp.
GATTGCCGTCGATACCGAGTTTTTGCGCGAGCGCACGTTCCATCCGCGTCTGTGTTTGGTTCAGATTGCCACCCCTGCCGAGAGTGTAGCGGTCGATCCCCTGGTAATCGACGACCTATCGCCGCTGGCCGAGCTTATGGCAGACGAGAGCGTGACTAAGGTCTTCCACGCCTGCTCGCAGGATATGGAGGTTATGCTCCATACCGTGGGCGTGCTGCCACGACCGATTTTCGATACGCAGGTCGCCGCTGCCTTTTTGGGCGAGCGCCAGCAGATTTCGTATGGCGCGCTTGTTCAGACGTTTTGCGGCGTCTCGCTGCCCAAGACCGAGTCGCTGACCGACTGGTCGCGTCGCCCGCTGACCGATAAGCAGATTGAGTACGCGATTGATGACGTCAAGTACTTGATCGTCGCCTATACCGAGATGATGAGTCGCCTGCGCGAGCTGGGCCGCGTGGACTGGGTGCTCGACGAGCTGCGCCCGCTGGCCGATGAGTCGCACTATCGCGCCGACCGTCACGAGGCGTTCCGCAAGGTCAAGCGCATCAACTCCTGCAGCCGCCATCAGCTGGGCATCGCGCGCGAGCTTGCCGCTTGGCGCGAGGACCGTGCCGAGCGCCGCAACATCCCGCGCAAGTGGGTCATGTCCGACGATACGCTGCTGGCGCTCGTCAAGCGCAATCCCGTGCGCGTTGAGGAGTTCCGCAGTATCCGCGGTACCGATCAGCTGGGAGAGCGCGACGTGGACGGCGCGCTCATGGCCATCAAGCGCGGCGCGAGCTGCCCGCACGATCGTCTGCCGCTCATGGTGCGCGGACACCGTCAGATCTCGCCGGAGCTGGAGAGCGTGACGGACCTGATGTATGCGCTCATTCGCCTGGTTGCCGAGCGCTCGGGCGTGGCAACCTCAGTCATCGCCTCGCGCGATGATCTGGCTGACTACATTGAGCATCCCGAGCAGAGCCCCCTGCGCGAAGGCTGGCGCTTTGAGCTTGTGGGTTCGCGCCTGGACGATCTGCTCTCCGGCAATATGGGGCTGACGGTGAAGGACGGAAAAATCGAATTGCTGTAAGGAAGCCTAGCCGTTTGAGTGGGTAGAATGCCTCCAACGTGTAACTCGATTCGGAGGAATTCGCATGCCTTATTACTATGGATACGGCTTTGGCATCGACCCGCTGTACCTGCTGGTTGTTCTTGTCTGTACGGTGCTTGGTCTTGCCGCGCAGAGCTATATCAACTCGACGTACAAGACGTGGTCCAAGGTACGCTCGGACGGCGACACGGGCGCTGCGGTTGCTCGCCGCATGCTCGACGCCAACGGTTGCAACGCCGTGGGTATCAAGGGCGTTGCCGGCGAGCTCACCGACCATTACAACCCGCAGGACAACAACCTGTATCTGTCGGACGCCAACCGCTCGGGCGGCTCGGTGGCAAGCGTTGCCGTCGCCTGCCACGAGGCGGGCCATGCCGCCCAGCGCCAAAGCGGCTATGCCATGATGAAGGTGCGCAGCGCCCTCGTGCCGGTTGTCAACTTTACCCAGAACACCTGGACGATCGTGCTGCTTATGGGCCTGTTCATGAACATCGCGGGACTCACGACCCTCGCGCTGATCTTCTTTTCGTTTAGCGTGCTGTTCCAGCTGGTTACGCTGCCGGTCGAGATCGATGCCAGCCGCCGCGCCGTGGCGTATATCGAGCAGTCGGGTATGAGCTCCAAGCAGGTCAACGGTGCCAAGAAGGTACTGACGGCAGCTGCGCTCACCTACGTGGCGGCGGCGCTCACCTCGATTATTCAGCTGCTCTACCTTATGGCTCGTTACAACAGAAACTCCAACCGATAAGAGCTTAGACTGACAGGCGCCGCGGGGATTTGTGTCCCCGCGGCGCTGTACTATGTGTGGGACTTGAATTTGCACAGGGCTGGAGCCCGTGTGCACGATGACGAAAGGAGGCTGCGTGGCAGGCTGGAATCTAACCGGCAACAGCGTTTCCGCCGAGTTTGACGGCTCGGACGAGCAGGAGCGCAAGGAGCTCAGCGTGAGCCAGGCGGTGGAGATCGCCGCTGGCGCGCTCGATGCCATTCCGCAGCTGAGCGTCCTGGGCGAGGTCACGGGCTTTCGTGGCCCCAATGCCCGAAGCGGCCACTGCTACTTCCAGATCAAGGACGACTCGGCTGCCGTCGATTGCATCATCTGGAAGGGTGCCTATCTTAAGCGCACCTTCGACTTGCGCGACGGTATGCAGGTGAGCTTTAAGGGCAGCTTCAATCTCTATAAGCCCACGGGCCGTATGAGCTTTGTCGCCCGTTCGTTCTCGCTGGCGGGGGAGGGCCTGCTGCGTCAGCAGGTGGCACAACTGGCCGAAAAGCTGCGTCGCGAGGGCCTGATGGACGAGGCGCGCAAACGTCGCATTCCGGTGTTTTGCTCACGCGTGGCGGTCGTCACCTCGCTTTCGGGCGCCGTGATCGACGACGTCAAGCGTACGCTGCGCCGTCGCAACCCACTTGTCGAGCTCGTTTGCGTGGGTGCCAAGGTCCAAGGCGAGGGCGCGCCGGCGGAGCTTATTGAGGGTCTGCGCCGCGCCGCTGCCATCACGCCCGCGCTCGATTGCATTTTGCTCGTGCGCGGCGGCGGTTCCTTCGAGGACCTCATGACCTTCAACGACGAGGACCTTGCCCGTGCGGTAGCGGCTTGCCCCGTGCCTGTGGTGACGGGCATTGGCCATGAGCCCGATACCTCGATCTGCGACATGGTGAGCGACCGTCGCGCTTCCACGCCCACGGCGGCGGCAGAATCCGTGGCACCGGCTATGACAGAGCTGGCGGATGTGCTCGAGACGCGCCGTCAGCGCCTAGGTGCTGCGATGGCTTCGATGATCGGGTCGGATCAGGTCGATCTGGAGATGCTCGATCAGCGTGGTCGGCGTGCCTGGGATACCTATACGGCGCGCTTGGGCGATGCGCTCGATGCGGCCGCGTGCCGCCCGTGCCTGAACGATCCAACGTTTATGGTCGAGCGTCGCGAGTCGGAGCTTGCCCTGACCGCTGACCGCCTGTCGGGCGCCATTGCGCGCTCGGTCGGGGTGTTCCGTTCGAACTATGAGCGCCTGCCCGAGCGCTTGGTCGCAAGCACCTCGGGGCTCGATGGCAAGCGCCATGCGCTCACGCTCGCGAGTTCCCGTCTGGAGCAACAGGGACGCACGATGTTGAGCAAACCCGCGTCCGACTTGGGTCGCGCAGCGGCCTCGCTCGATGCCCTGTCACCGCTCAAAGTGCTTGCCCGCGGCTACTCCATCGCATACAGCGATGGCGGCGTGGCTACGAGCGCTAAGACTTTTAAGCCCGGTGACGCCATCCGCGTGCGTATGGCGGATGGTAACGTGGCAGCAACCGTCGATACGGTTGAGTAGACCGCGTTTCATTGTGATAGACCTTTAGGAAAGGAAACAGATATGGCAGAGAAGACCCCGGTCGAGCAGCTTACGTACAAGCAGGCCTCGCAGGAGCTGGAGCTCATTATCCGCAGCCTGGAGTCGGGCGACATGGAGCTCGAGGAATCGCTCGAGAGCTACACCCGCGGCGTCGAGCTTCTTAAGAGCCTGCGTACCCGCCTGACTGATGCCGAGCAGAAGGTCTCGGTGCTCCTTAAGGACGTCGACGGCAACGACGTGCTCGCCGACGGCGAAGCCGCCAACACCGACGACAACCTCTCGTTCTAGCCATCCCGACCAAATATAATTACCTTGGTCTGTGAGAAAGGAACCAACTATGTGCGATTGCATCTTCTGCAAAATTGCCAACCACGAGATCCCCTCGACCGTTGTCTATGAGGACGACCAGGTCATCGCCTTCGACGACCTCAATCCCCAGGCGCCGGTCCATACGCTCGTGATCCCCAAGAAGCACTACAGTGACATTGCCGACAACGTACCTGCCGAGACCATGGGCGCCGTGGCTCACGCCATCCAGGAGGTCGCTAAGGCCAAGGGCTTGGAGGACGGTTTCCGCGTCATCTCCAACAAGGGCGTCAACGCCGGCCAGACCGTCATGCACTTCCACATGCACGTTCTCGGTGGCAAGAACCTGGGCGAGAACCTCATCTGAGGGCGCGTAGGCCGTCGACTTGGCTGCCTTTGGAGTAATCTATGCAGCTTTCTCAACTCGAATACCTTCAAGCTGTAGCGAACTATGGCGGCGTGCGCAAAGCAGCTCGCGCCGTTCACGTGAGTCCGCAGGCCGTTTCGTCGGCAATAAAAAAGTTGGAATCTGAGTATCAGATTGTTTTGCTCGACCGATCGGCGGGGGAGGCTGTTTTGTCTCCGGCGGGCAGAGAATTTGCGCGTCGTGCACGCGTGATCCTGGCGCAAGTCGACGATCTCAAAAAGTACGCTCAATCGGGGAACGGCGGCGTTTCGCCCGACGGCCATTTCCGTCTTTACGCCCCCTGTCTTCACGGGCGGGGGCTCCTTTTTTCCGAAAACTGGTACGACTCGTTTGAAAGCTCGCACCCTCAGATTCATCTTGATGTGTGGCATCAGCCAACGGCAACATGCTTTGAATCACTTATACTTGGAATTTCGGACGCGGCTATCTCGTTTGAGGAACCACGGGACAGCGTCCTTTCTTCAAAATATATGGGTGAAAAGGAGCTCAGGGTTCTTTCATGCCCAGCTGGTCATCAATCTGTTGACGCTATGACCATTCGTGAGTTACTGGGCGGCAGGCTCGCTGTTCCCATCAATTTGTCACCCTGTCTCAATGCAATCAATCAATGTCCCGAAGCTCAGCTGGTTAATTTCCGCTTTCGCGATGTCGAATACGGAAGCAGGGCGCAGGCCGAGTTTCTTCAAGCCGGGGGATTGATATTGAGTTTTTCTGGCTCTTCTCTCGCATCAGATGGATTGGAAGTGAGCGAGTGCTCTATTGAAGGCTCGCATGACGTAGCCTTGCCCATCTACTTTTGCTATCGACAAAATGCCTGGACCGATCGACACCAGACGGTATTTCTTCACCTATTGCGTCATCTTGCTTCGTGAGGCCATTTGGCCTCGTGTCGTCAAGTGAATGTTGACGCCTTGCAACACATAGCTGACAGCTTTGCCCTCATGCTTTTCCAAGATTCCGATTTAGATTGCTGACTCTTGGAGGGCGGAGCATGAAAAACCGTACGGTTTTGCTTTATATGACGTTCGTTTTTCTGTCGAACTTCAGCACCATTTTGTATTTTCTGACGGTTTACCTTGAATTCGTCGGATTCTCGATGGTGGCGATTTCTAGCATGATGATTGCATATCAAGTGAGCAAGTTCATCCTTGAAGTTCCCACTGGCTATATTGCTGATAGGCTTGGACGAAAGACGAGTGGTCTCGTTGGCGTCGTGGGAATGCTTGGATACTACGCCGCCCTACTCCTTGTCCGTTCTCCTCTGCTTTTAATCGGTGCGTTCGCTCTCAAGGGTTTTGCCGTTGCATGTGTGAGCGGATCCATAGAAGCGATTTACATTGACAGCGTCTCTCAGGACCAGCTCGTAAGACTTAATGTCGTTGAGCGATTTGTTTTCTATGCGTCTTATGCCCTCTCCGCTTGTGTGGGCGGTTTCATTTCGTCTGTCGGTGCATATCTCATTGGTCTTTCGGCAGATATCATCGCTATGGTGTTGACGTTGGTTGTTGTTGTCTGCATTCCTGAGATGCGAAGAGAGGGCGCTGCGGCGACACCTGAACGTGGAATTAGCCCGAAGATGATCGGTGCCGCTATTGCGTGTAATGGTATTCTTCGTTCGGCGTACATCATGGACTGTTCTCAGGCATTTGCTTTTGTCGCCCTGGAAGACTTTTTCTCACTGCTGCTTGCGGGTCGCGGAATGAATGCTGTCGCTTCGGGCGTGACCATTGCGGTTCAGCTCCTTGCCTCCGCCTCCATAGGGTTTATTGTGCCTAGTGTGATTGCTCGTGTCGACAAGGGCCGTTTTGCGTGTATTTGCGGCATTGTGCGCCTTTCCCTGACTGCTCTGTTTTTGATTCCCTTTACTCCGGTCTGTTTGCTGCCCGTGTTCTATGTGTTGCAGACGGTCGCTTACTCTTTATTTGCTCCAATTAAATACTCAATTTTTCAAAATGCTGCTGATTCTTCGATGCGCTGTTCATTGATTTCGGTTCAAAGCCAGATGGTGGCGGTGGGTGCTGTTCTTTTCTATCTGCTCAACGCTGTGTTGAGCAGCGCTGCGGGCATTCGAGTCGTATTGCTTGTCGCGCTCGGGATTTCTTCTTTGGTGTATATTCCCGCGCTATTTCGTCTTACAAGCCAAAGGACATGAGTATTTAGGCACCGATAACTTATATATCAACGCCAATAAACCCGAGCGCGAGGGCGTTTGGGTTTATTATTGAAGCGTATGTAACCTGGCGGCGCCACACCGCCTGTTAGTAGGGAGACACATGAACGTTCTGGTCGTCAACGCAGGATCTTCGACCCTTAAGTATCAGGTCAT
>DBGAZC010000131.1:0-5069 GCA_048472015.1 Collinsella sp.
TTGACCTCTCTGGCCTCCTTTTTGGGCGACATCGACTATCGCCCGTTTTGGGTGTCCATTAAAACGTGCGGCCTTGCCCTGCTGATCTCCTTTGCGCTGGGCCTGTTCGCCGCGTGGAAGACTATGGGTACCTCGAGTCGCATCAAGGGCCTGCTCGATTCGGTCTTTACGATTCCTATGGTGCTGCCGCCCACGGTCTGCGGCTTTTTGCTCCTCATGCTGTTTGGCCGCTCGACTGGGGTGGGCCGGTGGCTTATCGCGCACGGTATCTCGATCGTCTTTACGTGGCCGGCGGCGGTGATCTCTGCCGTGGTGGTGTCGTTTCCCCTGGTCTACCGCACGGCGCTCGGTGCCTTTGAGAGCCTCGACATGCAGATGCTCGACGCCGCGCGAACTCTGGGATGGTCCGAGCGTCGCATCTTTACCAAGCTTATGATGCCGCTTGGCTGGCCCTCGATTGCCGCCGGCACGGTGCTCGCCTTTGCCCGCGCGATGGGCGAGTTTGGCTGCACCCTGTTCTTTGCGGGTAACTACGCCGGCATTACGCAGACCATCCCCATCGCCATCTACTTTGAGTGGATGGGCGGCAACACGTCGGTGGCCCTCTTTTGGGTTGCCGTCGTGATCGTGTTTAGTTTCCTAGTCATCCTATTCATCAACATGTACACCGCTCATTCGCAAAAGTATCGCGAGCGTGGTCTCTCCCGTGCGGAGCGCAAACAGGCCAAAGAACTCGCCGGACAGGGCGATTCGCTCGACCCGGCGGGTGGCGATGCCCTGCGTATCGATCGCGAGGCGCTGGCCGAGCTTATGCGCGATGACACGGTCTCGAAGGGAAGTCGATAGGCCATGTCGCTCGTTCTGGATATCAAAAAGCGCTATCCCGGGTTTATGCTCGACATGCAGCTTGAGGCCGGCGAGGAGCGCGTGGCGCTGCTTGGTGCCTCGGGTTGCGGCAAGAGCTGCACGCTGCGCTGCATTGCCGGCGTGGAGACGCCCGACGAGGGCAAGATCGTCGTCAACGGCGTGACCTTTTTTGACTCGGCGGCGGGCATCAACCTGTCGCCCCAGGAGCGAAAATGCGCCCTGTTGTTCCAAAACTATCAGCTGTTTCCCAACATGACGGTGGCCGATAACGTATGCGCTGGTGCAAAGGACGCGGGTGACGCCGCGGCGCGCAAAAAGCTCGCCGAGCGCTACCTGGGTATCTTTGGCCTGGCCGATTTCGCCGACCGTTATCCCGCGCGACTCTCGGGCGGTCAGCAGCAACGTGTGGCGCTCGCCCGCATGGTGGCGGCGCATCCGGGCATTTTTATATTCGACGAGCCCATGAGCGCACTCGATTCCTATCTTAAAAGCGCCCTCGAACAGAATTTGCTCGACCTGTTCGATGTATGCAACCGCACCGTGCTCTACGTGAGCCACGACATCGACGAAGCGTGCCGCCTGTGCCAGCGCATCTGCGTGATGCACGACGGGCAGGTTGAGGAGACCGGCTCCGTCGAGGACGTGGTCCGCCGTCCGCAGACGCTGGCGGCGCTGCGCCTGACGGGCTGCAAGAACACAAGCCGGGCGCGCAAGATCGGCGACGAAGAAGTTGAGGCCCTCGACTGGGGCATGACCTTTAACGTGGGTCGCGAGGTTCCCGATAATGTGGCGTACCTGGGCATTCGCGCAAGCTACTTCCATGTTGACAATCGCGCGGAGCGGGGCCGCAACAGCTATGATCTGCACGTGGCCCGAGTGAGCGATTCGCGCTTTGAGCGGCTGGTGCTGCTGGACGTGCCGCGCGCTGATGCGCCCACGCGTCTGCAGTGGAAGGTCAACAAGGTGGGCGTGCCTGTCGACGAGCTGCCGCAAGCAGGCGAGACGCTGCGCATGCACTTCGATGCGAGTAGGATCAACTTGGTTTGTCGATAGCGTCGGGTAATGCCGTCGGGGATATAAGCCTCGTCGGCTTTATCTTGCCGCGCGCCGAATGAGGGATAATAAACCATTATCAATCGAGATAATTATTTATTAAACGACGGTACACGACGCTGTCGTACGAATGTCAACGGTGTTCGCATGGTCGATGACCGTTGATATAGTTGACCTCAACTGGTTAAGGAGGGTGCGCACATGCCGCAGACGACATACATTCGCCGCGTTGCCGCGCGCGCCCTGTATATGGCTCGGAGCCGCATATGAGCGGGTATGTTCACGGCTCCGGGAGAGACGACGCACAACTAAATAATCGACCGCAAAGCAGGTTCCCTAAAATTCCGGGCTTGAGTACGGCTGGGCAATCGCCGTCCGTCGTGCATCGATACCGTTGTTATCCGATTTTGGTTCGAGAGGGGAACCGTCATGGCTGAAGAATTTGATTTCCATCCGATGTGGGAGAGCCTCGGCATGAATCTTGCCGACCACGACATGCTGCTGGGCGCCGTGGGCCAGATGTACGGTGATATGTTCCTGACGCAGAACAATCGCCCCAAGTCCACGTCCTACCTGGATTTTGTCGCCACCAACATCCACAGCGGCCGTATTAAGGAGATGCTCGACAAGAAGGAGGCCGGCGAGGCCACCAAGATCGTCGGTTCGTTCTGCGTGTACGTGCCCGAGGAGATCGTACTTGCCTGTGACGGTATTCCCGTGGGCCTGTGCTCGGGTGCCGATTGGGCAACCGATAAGGTCGAGGAGCACCTGCCGCGCAACACCTGTCCGCTTATCAAGAGCTTTGCCGGCTTTAAGCTAGGCGAGGTCTGCCCCTACATTGAGTCGAGTGACTTGGTGGTAGGCGAGAACACCTGCGATGGCAAGAAGAAGGCCTACGAGTTCTTTGCAACGCAAAAGAACATGTACGTCATGGATATTCCCAATGTACACGACGAGTCGACGCTCGTGACCTGGAAGGCCGAGGTCAAGAAACTCGCCGCCAAGATCGAGGAAGAGTGCGGCGTCACGATTACGCCTGAGCGTCTGAAGGCCGCCATCCACGCCGTCAATGAGAAGCGTCGCGCCCTGCAGCGCCTCGCTGCCACGCGCGCTGCCGACCCTGCGCCCATCAGCGGTCTCGACAGCCTGCTGACCGTTCAGGCCGCCTTTATGGACGACACGCCGCGTCTGACCGGAGCCATCAACGATATGGCGGCTGAGTGCGAGCAGCGTGTCGAGGCCGGCGAGGGCGTGGCGCCCAAGGGGACCAAGCGCATCCTGTACACCGGTACGCCCATGGCCGTGCCCAACTGGAAACTATTCAACCTCATCGAGAAGGCCGGCGGCGTCGTGGTGGGCGAGGAGTCCTGCACGGGCTCGCGCTACTACAAGGACCTGGTCGACGAGTCCGGTGAGACGGTCGACGAGATGCTCGATGCCATCGCCGAGCGCTACTTTAAGATCAACTGCGCCGTCTTTACGCCCAACGACCAGCGCATGAAGGACATCATCCAGATGGCGCACGACCTGCATGCCGACGGCATCGTCGACGTGGCCTTGCAGTTCTGCACACTCTACGAAATGGAGTCCTTCGCCGTGGAGAAAGCTGCCGAGGAGGCCGGCATTCCGTTTATGCATATCACCACCGACTACGCCGGCGAGGACGCGGGGCAATTGCAGACGCGCATTGAAGCTTTCTTGGAAACCATTTAGGGCTATTCGTCCCGGCGGCTTCCCCAGGCACCCGATCTTGCCGTTCAAACCGTCGCTTGCGTACCAAAGTACGCGGTGCTCCTCATTCACGGTGACCTCGGGCACCTGGGAAAGCTGTTTCCTTGGTTGATTAAAAGGTTTAGGAGTTATATGTCGGATAATATTGAGCAGCCGTTGCCGTCCACGTTTGAGGAGTTCAACGAGCAGCGCAAGGCGGCGTTTATTCGCGTCAAGGATTATAAGCAGGCGGGTAATCGCCTGGTCGGTTTTCTGTGTAGCTACACGCCGCTCGAGATTATCGATGCCGCGGGGGCTGCGAGCGTGGCGCTGTGCGGCACGTCCGACGAGGTGATTCCCGAGGCCGAGAAGGTGCTGCCGGCAAATCTCTGTCCGCTCATCAAGTCGACGTACGGCTTTGCCTACTCGCAAAAGTGCCCGTTTACGTACTTTAGCGACATGATCATCGGTGAGACCACCTGCGACGGCAAGAAGAAGATGTACGAGCTGCTCAACGAGCTCAAGCGTACGCACATTCTGCACCTGCCGCAGGGTCGCGATCGCGCCTACGAGCGTGAAGGCTGGTACGAGGAGTGCCGCCTGCTCAAGGAGGAGCTCGAGGGCTTCTACGGCATTACGATTACTGATGACGACCTGCGCGCCGCCGTCCGTCGTCGCAATCGCCTGCGTGCGGCGCAGCTCGATATGTTCGCGCTTCAGGCCAACCAGCCTGCGGCCATGAGCGGCGTCGATCTGATGAGCACCATGTTTGCCGGTACGTTCAGCTTTGATATCGAGGCCTATACGCAGCAGCTGGAGCAAAAGGTTGCCAAGCTGCGCGAGGCCTACGACGCGGGCGAGCGCCCGGTTGCGGCGGATGCCAAGCGCATTCTGATCACTGGCTGCCCGGTGGGCGGTGTGATCAACAAGATTGGCCGCACCATCGAGTCCAACGGCGGTGTGGTCGTGTGCATGGACGATTGCTCGGGCGAGCGCACGGCGGCCATGATGATCGACCCGGACGCACCCGACATTCTGCGCGCCATCGCCGACCGCTACCTGGACATCAACTGCTCGGTCATGACGCCCAACGACGGTCGTATGGAAAACACGCTGGCCATGTGCGAGAAGTATCATGTCGATGGCGTGGTAGAGAGCGTACTGCAGGCGTGCCACACCTTTAACGTGGAGAGCGCGCGCATGCAGGAGGCCATCGAGGGTGCGGGTATTCCGTATATGAAGGTCGAGACCGACTACAGCAACGGCGACATGGGCCAGATCGAGACTCGCATCGCCGCCTTCATCGAAACCCTCTAGCTTCCTCAGGCACCGGATCTTGCTCCTCAAACCGTCGCTTGCGTACCCAAAGTACGCTGCGCTCCTCTTTCGGGGCAATCTCCGGCACCTGAGAAACCTAGAGCTAAGGCGCCTGAACGCGC
>DBGAZC010000132.1:0-4026 GCA_048472015.1 Collinsella sp.
CTGCTGCTTGCCAACGCCGGCATGAACCAGTTTAAGGAGTACTACCAGGGCAAGAAGACCATGAAGGAGATCGGCGCGATCTCCTGCCAGAAGTGCGTCCGCACCAACGACATCGATTGCATCGGCGAGGACGGCCGTCACTTGTCGTTCTTCGAGATGCTCGGCGATTTCTCTTTTGGCGGCGTCTCCAAGGAGCAGGCTTGCGCCTGGGCCTTTGAGCTCATCACCAAGGAGTTCAAGCTGCCGCTCGATCGCCTGTACTTCACCGTCTTTACCGAGGACGACGAGACCCACGACGTGTGGCGTTCTCTGGGCGTTGCCGAGGACCACATCTCCCGCCTGGGTGAGGATGACAACTTCTGGGCCGCTGGCCCCACCGGCCCCTGCGGTCCGTGCTCCGAGATCTACTTTGACATGGGCGAGGAGGTCGGCTGCGGCAGCCCCGACTGCAAGCCTGGCTGCGACTGCGACCGCTTCCTTGAGTTCTGGAACCTCGTGTTTACCCAGTACGACCGCCAGGAGGACGGCTCCATGCCGGAGCTGCCGCACCGCAACCTCGATACGGGTATGGGTCTGGAGCGCATGGCCGCCATCATGCAGCACAAGACCGCTAACTATGACGGCGATCTGATGCAGCACCTCATCAAGCTGGGTGAGGAGATCAGCGGCAAGACCTATGACGCCGACGATTACTCCGGCGCCAGCCGTTCTCTTCGCATCATCGCCGACCACTCCCGTGCCGTCGACTTCATGATCTCTGACGGCATCCTGCCCGGTAACGAGGGTCGCGAGTACGTCCTTCGCCGCCTGCTCCGCCGCGCCGTATTCCACGGTTGCCTGCTGGGTATCGAGGGCGCCTTCCTGACCAAGTTCATCGACGAGGTCAACGCTCAGATGGGCGAGGCCTATCCCGATCTGCTCAAGAACGTCGCACTCGTCAAGGGTATCGTCGCCTCCGAGGAGGAGCGCTTCTCCACGACGCTCGACAACGGTCGCGTCTATCTGGACGAGGCCTTGGCAGCGCTTGCCGAGGGCGCCGTGCTTCCGGGCGATGTTGCCTTTAAGCTGCACGACACCTTTGGTTTCCCCATCGACCTGACCGTCGAGATCGCCGGCACCGCTGGCCACGATGTCGACATGGACGGCTTTACCGCCTGCATGGAGGACCAGAAGGCCCGCGCCCGCGCTAACGCAAAGGGCGATGCCTGGGGCAGCTTCAACGATGTGTGGGTCGAGCTTTCCGACAAGGTCGCAGCGACCGAGTTCGACGGCTATGACAACGATGTGATCGAGGGCGCCAAGGTTGTCGCCATCGTGCGCAACGGCGAGTCCGTCGAGTCCGCAGCCGCCGGCGAGGACGTCGAGGTCGTGCTCGACCGCACCCCGTTCTACGCCGAGATGGGTGGCCAGCAGGGCGATGCCGGAAAGCTTTCCGCCGAGGGCGTTGTTCTGACCGTTTCCGATACCAAGAACCATAACGGCCTGTATGCCCACGTCGCGCACGTTGCCGAGGGCACGCTGACCGTCGGTGCCGCTGTGACCGCCGCGCTCGACGCCGAGCGCCGTGGCTTCCTGCGCCGCAACCACACCGCCACGCACCTGCTCGACGCCGCCCTTAAGCAGGTCCTGGGCGAGCACGTCTCCCAGGCCGGCTCGCTGGTGACGCCCGAGCACCTGCGCTTTGACTTTACACACTTCGAGGCCCTGTCCTCCGAGCAGCTCAAGGCTGTCGAGGACCTGGTCAACCAGCAGATCTTCGCTTCCAAGCCGGTCGTGACCCGTGTCATGGGCATCGACGAGGCTAAGGCTGCCGGCGCTGTCGCTCTGTTTGGAGAGAAGTACGGCGATGTCGTCCGCGTCGTCTCCGTGGGCGCCGAGGACCAGCCGTTCTCCCGCGAGCTCTGTGGTGGCACCCATGCCGCCAATACCGCCGAGATTGGCCTGTTTAAGATCATTTCCGAGTCCTCCACGGGCTCCAATGTCCGCCGTATCGAGGCCGTGACCTCTAAGGGTGCCCTCGACTACATGGTCGACCGCCTGGCGCTCGTTGACGCCGCCGCCGCTGCGCTCAAGTGCCGCGTCGACGAGGTTCCCGCCCGCGTGGAGAACCTGCAGGCCGAGCTGCGCGAGACGTCCAACAAGCTCAAAAAGGCTCTGACCGGTGGCTCCTCCGACGCCATTTCCAGTGCCATCGAGGGTGCTGTCGAGCTCGGCGGCTACAAGCTCGTCGTCGCTGAGCTCCAGGGCCTTGAGGCTGCCGACCTGCGCAACGTATGGGATACCGTGCATCAGAAGGTCGCCGGCCCTGTCGCTTGTGTCGTCGCCAGCGTGACTGAGAAGGGCACTCCGGCCCTGCTCGCTGCCGGCTCCGATGACGCCGTCAAGGCCGGGTTCCACGCCGGTAACGTGATCAAGCAGATCGCGGGCCTGGTTGACGGTCGCGGTGGTGGCCGTCCCAACATGGCCCAGGCCGGTGGCAAGAACGCTGCCGGTATCGCCGATGCCCTCGCGGCCGCTAAGACCGCACTCGGCGCCTAAGAATCTAAGAAGTCACTGTGGTCGCGCTTGCGCTGGACATAGGGGAGACCAGGATCGGCATCGCCGTCTCGAGCCGTGATGGCAAGATGGCGATGCCCGTCAAGGTGCTCCCGGCTGCAGAGGTCACCGGTATGGCCAAGACGTTCCGCTACCTGGTCGAGGACTATGAGCCCGACATCCTGGTAAGTGGACGTCCCCTGACCATGGCCGGTGAGCCCGGCCCCCAGGCCGAGCGCGTTGCCTCCGTGGCGCAAAAGATTGCCGACGAGCTCGATCTTCCACTGGAGTTTGAGGACGAGCGTCTGTCCTCGCAAGAGGCCAAGCGTATCCTGCGCGAGCAGGGCCTCAACGAAAAGCAGATGAGGGGCAAGATCGACATGATTGCCGCCAGCCTGTTCCTGCAGACATGGCTCGATCGTAAAAACGAGGAGGTTCAGCATGCCTAGCGCTTCCGATCCGCGCCAGCCGAATCGCCAGGGGCAGCCCGCGCCGCGTCCTGTCCAGGCAGGTCAGCGCTCGGTGCAGCCGATGCCGCGTCCGGCTCAGCCCTGCTCGCATGCGGCCCGCCCCGCCCAGCGAGCGACTCAGCAGCCAACTGCCCGTACGGCGCAGCCCACTGGTGGCACTCGTTTTAAGCAGCAGGCTTCTACGCAACGCGCACAGGCTCCTCAATCGCAGCCTCATGCGCATCGCGCTCATGGTTCGCATGGCGTTGCTCCGGCGACCCGCTCGAGCTACAACACGCATGCTCGTCGCGGTGCTCAAAAGAAAAGCTCCCCGGTGCCTATGATTATCGGTGGCGTCGTTGCCGTGCTTGCGCTTGTCGCGATCGTTTTCTTTGTCGTGCCGGCCGTCAAGGGCTTCTTTGCCGGTGAGGATACGAAGGTCACGGCTGGTCAGCAGGTTACGGTGACCATTCCCGATGGTGCTTCGGGCGATACGATCGCCTCGATTCTCTCCGAGAACCATATCGTTGAAAATCCCAAGGATTACTATGCGGCGGTGAAAAAGCTCAACGCCGATATGTCGCTCAAGCCTGGAACTTATTCGTTCACCACACTCATGGATGCGACCAAGGTTGTTCAGCAGCTCATGGAAGGCCCCAACGCGGACTCCAATGCGCTGACTATCCCTGAGGGCCTAACGGTCGATCAAGTCGCCGACCGTGTGGCCCAGGCCTACGACAGTATCTCTAAGGAAGACTTCCTCAACCAGGCCAAGGCCTCCAACTACGTGGACGACTATAGCTTCCTTAAGGGCGCCGCCAATGACTCGCTTGAGGGTTTCTTGTTCCCCAAGACTTATTCGTTGGGTGATTCGCCGACGGCCGATGACGTGATTCGCGCTATGCTCGATCAGTTTAAGACCGAGTACAAGTCGCTTGACTTTGCGAGCTGCGAAGCCAAGATCAAGGAGCGCTACGGTGTGGAGATGTCCGACTACGACATCGTCAACTTGGCCTCTATCGTTGAGCGCGAGGGCCTCAAC
>DBGAZC010000133.1:0-19505 GCA_048472015.1 Collinsella sp.
TGGACGACGTGATCGAAAAGTACGTCGACGGCGTGACGTTGGCCGACCTGGCCGCCGTCCCCGAAATCAACTTTGACATTAAGCTGTAGGGGTGCAAATGGCATCTCTCGACAAGGTGTACAAGCAAATCGAAGTTTTTGCTCGGGAATGTGACGCCGAGAAGGTCGTGTTGTTTGGTTCTCGTGCTCGAGGCGACAACTTGCCCAAGAGCGATATTGACATCGCCGTAGCAGGTTGCCGGGATTTCGGCCGTTTCTCATATTTGATCGAGGAACATCTTGATACTCTTTTAGATGTAGATGTCGTCAATCTCGACGAGTCCCTATCGCAGCAATTGCTCGATGAGATTGCCAAGGATGGTGTGATTCTGTATGAAAAAATATGAGAACTTTGTTAGCGCCTTGGCGAATCTTGAGGATGCGCCCAATCAGGATCTCAACAATGATTTTGTTCAGAGTGGATTGATTAATAAGTTCAATCTTCAATTTGAACTGAGCTGGAAGCTCCTTAAGCGTCTGCTCGAGTATGAGGGCGCCACGCTTGCCGCGTCGGGGTCTCCTCGTGCCATCTTGAAGGAGTCCTACCGATTCTACGACTTTATTGATGAGGCAGCCTGGCTGGATATGCTCAGAGACCGCAATACGAACGTCCATATCTACGACAACAAGCTCGCTCAAGATTTGATTCAGCGCATCTTGAACGTCTATATTCCCGCTTTCTGTCAGTTGAGAGACGGGCTGACGAAACGTTACGGCGAGCTTCTGTTGGCGCCCGACGACCAGTTTGTCTAATTCCTTAAGATTTCGCGGAGGGTTGTTGCCGTTTACCGAGGGGTTGTTGTGCAACAACGGGCGAGCTGCAATACTTATTTCTATCTTTGCAAACTGCACTTTAACTATACCAATGCAGGGAGGATCTTATGCAGCCCAAGCATTCTGCTATTGTCGCGGGCCTGACGCTGGCGCTTTCGTTTGGCGCCGTTTCCGCGCCGGCACCCGCCGCTGCCGAGGAGCCCACGCCGGGCGTTGCCTCGGATGCCACCGATATCGACAAAGGTCTCTACACCCAGCAGTCTTTCTCGGGCGTGCTGAGGTCGGTCCAGGGCGTTTCGTTTGTCAACGTGACTCCCGAGATGAAGTACTTTACCAAGTACGAGAGCCATGGTAATTACAACCAGGGCTTTTCGTATGGCGACGGTTATAACGCGCTGGGCTATTACCAGTTCGACCGTCGTTGGTCGCTCATCCCGTTTATGAAGCAGGCCTACAACTACAACCCCGAAAAATACTGCATGCTCAAGGATGCGATTGATCGCGGCAGCGAGATTTCCAACACGAGCAATGCCATGTACGAGAACGGTCAGCTCACCGAGTTGGGCCATATCGCTCAGGATGCCTTTCAAGGTGCGTACAACACCGATCCTGTTGAGTTCTCAGCACTTCAAGATGCCTATGCGTACAACTCGTACTATGCGGTGACCGAGGCGTGGCTCAAGAGCGGCCTGGCCATTGATATTTCGGGCCGCGCCGATTGCGTCAAGGGCATGGTGTGGAGCATCACCAACATGTGCGGTACCGGTGGCTGCAGAGACTTCTTCCGCTGGGCGAATCTTTCCAACGATATGTCCGACCGCGAGTTTGTGACGGCGCTCTCCAACAGCGTGGTCAATAACGTGGCGACCAAGTATTCGAGCCAGCCCCAGTATCATGAGGGCTGGAAGAACCGCTACCGCAACGAGCTAAAGGACTGCTTGGTTTATATCGCTGAGGACGAGGCAGCCGCTGCGACGCCCGTGCAGCCCGAGCCTACGCCGGCGCCCTCGCCGACACCTGATTCGAATGACGACTCGAGTGACGATGCCAACGATGACAGGATGGATGCGCCCTCGACCGATGCTGACGGTAATGGCTCTGCTGGTGGCACTACCAACGACGGCTCTACCTCGAACGGCTCCGATTCGAACGGCTCTGCTGCGGGCGATTCGTCTTCAAGCTCTGCCGGCAATACGGACAGCGACGCTTCTGGTTCGACCGACGCTGGCACCTCTAACTCATCCACCGGCTCGAGCGATTCGTCCGTTGACACCGGCTCTAACAACGGCTCCGGCTCTGACGCAACCCCTGATTCCGACGCTTCCAAGGACGACTCGAATAAGGCGCCGGACGCTCCCGTTGCTTCGCCGGACAAGAAGCCTTCTTTCTCCGTGCAGCTTGGTTCTACGCTGGGCTCTTCGCTGATGGCTGGCGTCAATAATGGCTCGACCCAGAACAAGGACAATTCTGATCAGGTTTCCACGGAAAAGACCGAGGCCGCAAAGGGCGACTCCAAGGACAAGGCTTCCGAGAAGACCGAATCTGATAAGGGTTCTAGCTCTGAGGAGAAGGACGACAAATCCGTTCAGAAGAAGGACGAGAGCAAGACCGAGGGCGAAAAGAAACAGCCCGAAGACGACGACAAGAGCGGTGCTGACAACCAGGTCCAAGAGCAAAATGACTCCAAGACGGTGACCACTACAACCACGACGACTACAACGACCAAGTCATCTGGCGGTAACATGCCCAAGACGGGCGACCTTATCGTTATGGCGAGCCTTGCCAGTGCAAGCTTGGCCACACTGGGCGCTACGTCTATCGTAAGTGGTAAGCATAAGCTCGATCAGCAGAAGAAAGCTTCTGGGGAGGACGGCTCGGAGGAGTAGCCTCTTGGTTGCTAGATAACTAAAGAGTTGGGACGGGGTCCGGTGCGAATGCGTCGGGCCCCGTTTTGTTGTGCAACGATTAGTTGTGCCCCCTCACACCTCTTGTTGCTACCGTTGCCCGATATGTTTGCGCGGCGTCATCGGTACATGCGATGCGGTCATTACAATTGGCATCGTGCTGCGATTTAGGGGGAACGTTTTGGTGTCTGAACAGGCAAATGTTGATTGTGCTGCTGGCTTTGGCGTGCGCTTGATCGGCTGTGCCGACGATGCGGTTTTGCCCATTGGCATGCACGACTATGCGGAGGCCCTTGGTTGCTGCATGCTGGTTGACAAGACCATGTTTATTGCTGATGTGTTGGACTGCGACGCGTCCGTTGTGGTGTGCTGTCGACCCGAGGGTTTTGGCAAGAGCATGAACTTGTCGATGCTCAGGGCTTTTCTGGAGCGTCCGGCGGTCGGTCGCGCCGGTCGGATCTCGTTTGCCGATGCTCAGATTTGGGATGCGAACGGCGGGCGCTATCGGGATGAGTATGCTTGCTATCCGGTGATATCGCTGGACTTTTCTGGCGCTGCGAGGTGTGGCCCCGCTGTTGCCGGCGTCGTGCGCGATGCCCTTTCGGGCGAGTGCGCTCGCTTGTTGGCGCTCTTGGAGGCTCCGGATTTAGCTCGAGATAAGGTGCGTCACATCGAACGTGTCGCGCGTGGCGTGGCGAGCGCGGACGAGGTTGACTCGGTGCTCGGTGTGCTCATAGAGCTGCTGGAGATTGCCTGCGATGAGCAGGTTGTATTGCTCGTTGATGGGTACGATGCGGCGTGGTCTCGCCGTGCGAGCGCGAGGGACGCTTCCGACGCCGATCCGGCAGAACTACTTGACCGTGTGTTGTTCGACGCCATTGCCACTGCGCGTGATTCGTTGCGGCTGACGTGTCTGATGGGGGAGCGTCCCAGTCCTGCCGAAGTGGCGCTTTCTTCGCGCGGCTGCTCGTATTGTCTGACGACGCCGCTGTCGGCGTGGTGTGACCGATGTTTCGGTTTTTTGGATGCCGAGGTCGAGGCTCTATTGAATCATGCTGGGCGCGAGGAATACCTGGATGATGCGCGTGAATGGCTCGAGGGGTATCGGTTTGGCAGGGCCTATTGCTCGAGTCCAGAGCGTGTGATCGGTTTTCTGGGCCGAGGCTGCACGGCTCCTGTGCGTGCCGATCTGTATGGATATGCCGATTGCCTGAGTAGGGTAGTTGCCGGGTGGAATCTCGACCGCCTTTCGGTCTTGTTTGATTTGCTCGAGGCCCATGGGTGCGCTGAGGTCCCGCTTTGTTTGGGCACTGCAGAGCCAGATGTCTCGCCTGACGATGGCATGTGGACAGCGCTGTATCTGTCCGGTTTTCTCACGACGGATATGACTGAGGAGCCAGAGCATGGCGATCGCCTCCGTGCTTTGCGATTGCCCAATAACGAGCTTCGTCAGGCCTTGCGTCTAGTGATTATTGAGTGGTTTGAGTGTGCCGCAGAAGACATTCGAGACGTCGATGCGTTTCGCGACGGGCTGTGCCATGGGAACGAGGATACCGTGAGGCGGGCGCTAAGCCGCATCTTGGGAGATGCGGGAATCGGTGCGACCGACCCAGATACGCCGCTGCCATATCATCTGCTCTTGCAGGGGCTCTGCTTTGGCTTGCCGGGCTATGCCAATCCTGCCTCGAGGAGAAAGTGTGGCGCGGATCGCTGGGACATCCAGGTTTTTCCCACGGGCGCCGTGTTCGACATAGCCGATACGATCGGTATGCTCGATGAACGTCCGCTGATAACGATCAACATGATGTATGACCCCGGTGTGGATGCGCTGGGCCTGGAATTGCTGGCCGTGCAGGCGCTGCTCGACATAGAGCGCGACGGCATCGACGAAATCCGTGTGCCACGCCCCGCCATTGGACGCATGCGCTGGGGGTTTGGGTTTGATGGGCAGCATGTGGCTACGGTGTGCCAGCGGCTTTAAGCGCCGAGGTGTTTCCAGCTTCCGTTACTCGGTGTCCTTCATGGGCGGCATGGGCTTCCAGTTGGGATCCTTGATGATCTTGCGGGCGTCTTTCATGCCTCGGCGCAGCGCCGGAATACCGGTCTTAAAGCACTTATCGACCGCAGCCAGGCGAATGAATTCCTTGCAGAAGGTCGCGGCGTTGCCCAGACGGAACAGCATAGGGTGGTAGTCGCCGTAGATCTGCATGTAGCGTGCCAGATAACCGCGGTTGCGCATGATGTAGTAGCGGTTGGTGTCGCTCGTGGAGTTGAGCTGGCGTTTGCCGGCGATGTCCCAGTTAGAGACGGCGCGGGCGCGCTTGAGCACCACGTCGGCAACAACGGCGGCGGGGAAGTGCTGGCTGGCCACGTAGCCATAGCAGGCATCGTCGCCGTAGATGAAGAATCGCGCATCGGGCAGGCCGATCTTGTCGACCACGCGGCGCGAGAACATGCCGCCTTCAAAGCACAACTGGTTCATGGCGCGGTAGCCCTTGGGGCCCAGGTCCCACTTAGCGATGGGGTTGGGGATACCAAGCGAAAGGATGAGCTGGTACTGCCAAAAGAAGGCGCCGCCGTCAAAGTCCAGGCGCGAACCCTGGATGACATCGTAGCGGTCGGTCCACTTGGCAAGACGCTCGATGCCTTCGGGGATGACGAGCACGTCGTCGTCCATCACCCAGAACCACTGGGCGCCCAGGTCGTAGGCGCATTTGGTGCCGGCGGAGAAGCCACCTGCACCGCCGCCGTTTTCGAGCTGTGGTGCGTAGATGACGCGGTCGGTGCCGCCCTTCGCGTCGGGCTGTTCGATGTCGGTGCCCCACAGGTTGGCCAGGCGCTCGTTGAATGCGGTGCACATGGCCTCGGTCTCACGCGAATTCTCGTTATCGACGATCACGATGCGCCAGGGCGCTGACGTAAGCTCGGTCATGGAGTCGAACAAGTTGGCCAGGAGTTCCTGGCGCTTGTACGTAACGACGACAATGGCGAGCTTATCGATGGGAGCGGGAAGGGTTGAAGGCATGGGGCAATATATCCTTTCACGCGCGGCGGGTGAGTGCAGCGCGGAAGCTATCGAATACGTCCTTGGGACTGTCCTATTGTAAAGGCTCGGCGCACCTTGGCGGCAAGCTTTGAATAAAACGCAGGAACCTGCCACGGCTGTAGCGGCTTTAGCGTCTGACGGCAGCGTGTCTATTGCCTCTTGAGCTTGCGTTCAATAAGACTTCTAGTTGCATCGATGATGAGAAGTGCCAGAGCAAAGACGATGCTAATGACGATACCCGTGACGATACATATAGCTGCCGGGCTGTTTTGGCTGATCAGTATGTTTGCGAGCAACGTATTGAAGACGGGACGCCACAGGCTACTGGTGAGCGACTGCATCACATAGAAACCAAGCGTGGCGGTCGATAAGGTGACGATGACACCTGCGGTCCGTGGATTGCCTGAGGCCCTGCGCCGGGTCGCCGCAAAGAGCAGAGAGGCGGCAGCGAGGGCAAACGAGATCAACGAGGTTGATTTGTAGGAGAGGACTGCCATCGCCGTGAGGTTGCCGGTGAAGGAGAGTGCTCCTTCCAGGATGGTGGCGAGCGCCAAAACCGTTACGAGCGAGCGCATGCCCAAGGCGCCCGCCCTGTCCGAATCCATGGCGTCGGTTACGTCGCGGAGCAGTCCGCCGATCAAAAACGCGACTACGTACGTGGTAGCGCTCATGAGCTTTTGGAGCCAAGAAAACTCGCCGGCGCTTGTCGCACTCATGGCGGCCAAATACCCGTTAACAACGAATACGAGGATTCCAACGGCGATGACCGTCGTCGTGTAGGTTTTCTGGGAGAGTCGGCTCTTGGCCAGTCCAAACCATGGCGCCATGAAAACTGTGGCGGCATAGACCCAGATAAACTCAAGCCCAAGCGTGTACCAATAGTGCGTATTGAGGGTAACATCGGGAATGGGTGAGACGACCGTGGACCACGCGAGCGCCACGAGGCAATAAAACGCAGTGGGCATAATGACCTTGCCAAGGCGCTGCGCCGTCCGTTGCATTTGCGACTTCCACGTTGCTCCACCGTCCCAAGCACGCGCGGCCGAAGCGATGAGAAAATAGCCCGAGATCATAAAGAAGACCTCGTTGGCCCAGCAGCCAAGCAAGTTAATAAAACCGAGTACGCCGGAATAGGGGAACATCGCAAGTGGGGCATATTCCACGGCGCCGACGCAGACGGCTTGGAAGGTCCACTGAAAGGTGTGGAACACCGCGATGCCGGCGACCGCGACCAAACGCAGCGCTTCGGTGGGTATGTTGCGTGCGGCTTTGGGCTGCATGACGTCCTTTCGTATCGGTTTGCCTCTGCGGGCTCCATAGATTATATAAACGCCCGCTGGCGCGCTGACCCTTTGATACCATGAAACGACAGGTATTTCCTAAGGAGCACATTTGTCTACTAACGCCTCTGGCAGCCCTGTTCTGTCGCTGCTTATTCCCATTTACAATGTTCAGCGCTACCTGCGCGAGTGCCTCGATTCCGCCCTGGTGCAGACGCTCAAGGATATTGAGATCATCTGCATTAACGACGGGTCGACCGACAACTCGCCGGCGATTATCCGCGAGTATATGGAGCGCGATGGGCGCGTCAAGATGATCGACAAGGCCAACAGCGGCTACGGCGACTCGATGAACCACGGCCTGGAGATGGCGCGTGGCAAGTACGTTGGCATCTTGGAGTCCGATGACTTTATGGCGCCCGACGCACTCGAAAAGCTTGTCTCGGCCGCCGATAGCAATAATGCCGACTTCGCGAAGGCGAACTTTGATTTCTACTGGTCTAAGCCCGAGGAGCGCCGCTCGCTGCACGAGATGTTTAAGGCCAAGGACTGTGGCAAGCCGGTGCACCCGAGCGATACGACGCAGTTCTTTAAGCAAAAGCCGTCGATTTGGTCGGCCGTGTACCGTCGCGATTTTCTTGACCGCAACGGCATTAAGTTCCTGCCGACTCCGGGGGCATCCTTTCAGGACACGTCATTTGCCTTTAAGGTGATCGCGTGCGCCGATAAGGCTGTTTACCTTCATGATGTCGTGTTGTCTTATCGCCAGGACAACGAGAATTCCTCGGTCAATTCTTCGGCTAAGGTCTTTTGCGTCAATACCGAGTATGCCGAGATTGAGCGTTGGATTCGAGAGGATTATGCCCGCGACCACGCAAGTGATGACGTCGCGCGCATGCTCAAGTTCAATCAGCTCATTAAGTACGATTCGTACATGTGGAACTACGTGCGCCTGGCGCCTAAGTTCTATAAGGAGTTCCTGGTTCAGATGGCCAAGGAGTTCCAAGCGGCCTTGGACGCCGGGGACTTTTCGCTTGACGACCTCAAGCCGTGGAAGCGCGCAAATCTCGCTGCCATCCTCAAAGATCCTGAGGGCTGGGTTGACGAGCATCCGAGTTTCGCGACGGATGGTGCCTTGGGGCGTGCTAAGTATTACGCCTCGGTTGGAGGCCCAGGCGTGGTCGCTGCCTTCCTCATCGAATCGCTGAGGGGGTAGGTCGACATGGGAGAGGCCTCGTGTCCTAAAGCTACCATTGTCGTCCCCGTTTACAACTCTGCGCGCTCCATTCAGCGATGCCTCGATTCGCTGTTGGCCCAGTCCGAGCGCTCGATTCAGGTTGTCTGCGTCAACGACGGTTCGACTGATGATTCGTTGAACGTGTTGCGCCAGATCGCGCAGGCCGACGATCGCGTACTGGTGATTGACCAGGAAAACGCGGGCGTCTCGTGTGCTCGAAATGCCGGTATCGATGTCGCCGAGGGCGAGACCGTCTTTTTTGTGGACGCCGACGATTACATCGATGCCCGGACGGTCGAGCACGTGCTGCATTCCATGGAGTCTGCAGATGCCGAGGCCGCCGTTTTTGGCGGCGTCTGTGAACCTGCCGATGCTGCCCCCAAGCGCGTCCAGCAACTCATGAGCCCCAAAGCTGGTACCTTCGGCGCCCGTGATCCCCAACTGCTGTTCCATTCGAATGCGCAGCCCTATGCCTGCCGTGCGGCTTTTTCGTGCGAGCTGCTCAATCGCGAAGGCATTCGCTTCGCCCCCGGTTTGGCTTTGGGCGAGGACGTCGTCTTCCAATTTGCGGCTTATGCGCTTGCCCGTAAGACCGTCGTCATGCCGGACAAGTTCTACCACTACGTGATGGAGAGCGAATCGGCGACGCACGAGTTCAACAGTGCCGAGGCTCGTGCCAAAAAGCTTGACGCCCACATGAGGATGCTCGAGGAGGTCTTGGAGGGCTGGGCGGCCTACGGTCTTTTGGACCTGTGTCCCGGCGAGCTGATAACTTGGTTTTTGGACCTAATTGTGTTCGACCTGGCGCGCTTGGATGCCGATGACTTCCATCGCGTGGCGGCTCGCGTCAACATGGACCTCGCGACGTTTTTGGGAACGGACTGGGCAGATATGCCTGCCAAGGGCGCTGTTTGCCGTGTTGCCCACAAGTTCGTTGCGACGACCTCGGGCTTTTCGATGGCAGATGCCACGCTGTTCTATCTTTCGACTCGTGGTCTCAAAGCCTGCCTGGAGCGCTTTCTCTAATTCCAAGCGCTGCCGCCCGCCGCAACTCGGCTGCTAAAATAACCCTGTTACACGCTATTCAACAGGAGGTTCTCTTGCAGAACTCTGATACCCCTAAAGTTTCGCTGCTTGTTCCCATCTGCAATGTTGAGCGCTACCTGCGCGAGTGCCTCGATTCCGCCGTGGCGCAGACGCTCAAGGACATCGAGATCATCTGCATCAACGACGGTTCTACCGATAGTTCGCCAGATATCATCCGCGAGTACATGGAGCGCGACCCCCGTGTAAAGATGATCGACAAGGCCAACAGCGGCTACGGCGACTCGATGAACCGCGGCCTGGAGATGGCGCGCGGCGAGTACGTGGGCATCCTTGAGTCCGACGACTTTATGTTTGAGGATTCGCTCCAAAAGCTGGTCGCCAAGGCCGATGCTGAGCATGCCGATGTCGTTAAGGGCGACTTTTACCTGTATTGGTCCACGCCCAGCGAGCGCCGTGAGCTGTTTGGAATTATCGACGAGCATATGACGGGCGCCGCGTATCGCCCCGTCGATCGCCCGGGCATCTTCTACCGCAAACCTTCCATTTGGTCGGCTATCTATCGGCGCGAGTTCCTCAACGACAATCAGATTCGGTTCCTTCCCACGCCGGGTGCCTCGTATCAGGACGCAGGCTTTAACTTTAAGGTTTGGGCTTGCGCCGAGCGTGCCGCGTTTATTGCGGACCCCATTTTGTGCTATCGCCAGGATAACGAGAAGAGCTCCGTTAATTCGCCCAACAAGGTGTTTTGCGTGTGCGACGAGTATGTCGAGATGCAGCGCTTTTTGGACGAGCGTCCCGAGCTCAAGGCTCAGCTTCAGGGCATTTTAATGCGCATGAAGGTCGATACGTACCGTTGGAATGATGAGCGCTTGGTCGATGAACTGCGCGAGCAGTTTTGGAAGAAAGCCTCGTCCGAGCTCAAGGCCGATTGGGATGCCGGTCGCTTTGACCTGTCGCTGTTTGATCCGCGTGGCGAGACCGACTTGCGTCTGATGGTCAAGTCGCCCCGCGCCTATATCGATTCGCGCTTTGACTTTAAGAAGCCGGGCAAGCTCAATACGTTTAAGCATTACTTTAAGATTGGCGGCCTGTCGCTGGTCTGGCGCGTGCTGACGTATCAGCGCACCTACGGCGACAACCCGCACCCCGATGACGTTCCGGCCGCACAGTAGGAGCGAGTGACTATGGCTAACCCCAAGATTTCCGTTGTCGTTCCCATCTATAAAGTGGAGGAGTGCCTGGCCTGGTGCCTGGACTCCCTGCTTGCGCAGGACATGCCCGATTGGGAGGGCGTGCTGGTCAACGATGGCTCGCCGGATGGCTCGCGCGATATTGCGGCCGCCTATTGCGAAAAAGACGCGCGCTTCACGCTGGTCGATAAGCCCAATGGCGGCCTGTCGAGTGCGCGTAATGCAGGCATCGCTGCGTCCACGGCGCCTATCGTCGCGTTTTTGGATTCCGACGACCGCTTTACGCCCGATGCATGCCGCGTGATCGTCGATGCCTTTGAGCGCGAGCGCTGTGATGTTTTGACCTTTGGTGCGAATCCGTATCCGCTGGAGGCGGGGTATCCGTGGCTTAACTATGTGCTGAGCCCGCGCGATGTGTCGTTTGAAGGCTATAGCTCCGACCTACTGTTTAAGGAAGCATCTCGCCCCTTTGCATGGCGCACCGCCTGCAAGCGTGAGTTTTTGCTGGGTAACGGGATCGTGTTCGACGAAACCGTTAAGTATGGCGAGGACCAGGTCTTCGATTTTGCCGTGTACGGTCGCTCGCGCAAGACCGCGCTTATTTCGAACAAGCTGTATGACTACCGCGTGGCGCGCAGGGGTTCGCTCATGGACACCATGCGCTATGACGACGAGACGCGACTGCTGGAGCACGTGAAGATTTACTCCGCGGTGCTGGCTGACTGGCAGCGCGACGGTCTCGATGCTCAGCATGCCGATGACCTGACGTACTTCCTCTGCGATCTGGTGCTGTACGATGCGCTCAGGTTGTTGGGTTCGGACTGCGGCAGGGTGTTTGCCGCCGCCGCCGCTGCGCTCGCCGGTTCTCCTGTGGGCAGTGATGCCGCGCTCGCACAGTGCGCACCTTCGGTTGCTGCCATGGTGCGTGCGGCGCTTGCCAGCGAGGCCCCCAATGGCCGTATGTGTAAACAGCTCATGTTCGATTACGATGTCCTGAGGGTTGGGCGCCTTCGTGCCTGCAAGCGCATGGCGGCGAACGCCCTGGGAAAGCGAGAAGTGTAGATGAGTATCAAGCGTTTGGCACTTTGCCGCAGTCAGGGCCGTCTGTTTGTGCTGCTTCGTTTTGCCGGTCAGGATGTCGCCGCGCTTATTGAGCGGGAGGGTTCTCAAGCGTTTGCCCATGCGACTACGAGCGGTTCTTGTGTGCCGTCGCTGGTGCTCCCGGTCGATCATGGCCGTGTGCTGGCGCTTTGCCCTTCCGTTTCCGATTACGAGCACGAGCTCGCCATTTTGGTGCTTCCGTTTTTGGATGGTTCGTCGATGGATGTCGTTTTTGCATTCGGTGGCCAAAGGTTGGGCTCCATTCGCCTCGATAGCCGCGTGGCCAAGCTGGAATCCAAGATTAACTACAAAGCAAAGCCTGCGCTGTGCACGCTTATCCGCGACGCGCAGCGTGGCGAATGCTGCGGTCGCTACGAGATCGATGCCATTCGCTATCTGCCGGCAGACGCCGGCGCGGTGTGGCGCTATGAGGTTACCTGGGCGGGAGACTCCCAGTGCGCGCCTGAGCTCCAGGTCTTCGATACGCATATGAATGCCATCGATGCCACCGTGCATGTGTTTGAATCGCAGACCGATGTGCCGCAGCAGAACGGATGCCGCGTCAATAAAACGTATCTGAGCGTTGAGATGCCTCAGGATATACGAGATTTTGTCGCGATTGTGAGCGATCCCACAGAGCAGATCCAGAGCGGGTTTTGCGCCTTTGATGGTCGCCTGTACAACGGCATGGTCGACGACAGTTGGAATCGCATGAAGGATGCACGCGCTGACGACGCAGCTTATCGACGTTGGTTTGAGCAACATCGCGCAAAGCCGGGCGATCTGACGTGCCAGCGTGTCGCTTCGGCGGCCTTTGCCTATAGGCCGCTCGTGAGCATTGTGGTGCCGTGCTACAAGACCGATCGAGTCTACCTGCGCGAGCTGCTGGACTCGGTGCTAGCCCAGAGCTATGACAACTGGGAATTGCTCCTTATGGACGCCTCGCCCGAATGGGATGCGGTGGCCAATCTTGCGGCTGCCGCCAATGACGAGCGGGTTTGTCGTATTGAGCTGCCTGGCAACGGCGGCATTGTGGTCAACACCAACGCAGGTATTGAGCAAGCGATGGGCGACTACATCGCGTTCTTGGACCACGATGACATTCTGGAGCCGGACGCGTTATTCCAGTATGTTTCCGCGCTGAATAAGGCGGCCGAGGGCGAGCGTCCCCAGGTCCTGTTCTGCGACGAGGACATGTTCCAGAAAACGGGGGAGTGGGGCCAGCCGGTCTTTAAGACCAAACTCAACGTCGACCTACTCTATAGCCATAACTGCGTGACGCATTTTCTGATGGTGGAGAAGGCGCTTATCGATCGCATTGGCATGTCGCCGGAAGACGTCGCGGGCGCCCAGGATTATGACCTGACGCTTCGCTGCCTTGCAGCCGGCGCGCGCTTTGAGCACGTTGCGCATGTGCTGTATCACTGGCGCGTGCATCCCGGTTCCACCGCCGATGGCTCTGCCGATAGCAAGCCGTATGCCATTGAAGCGGGTCGTCTTGCGCTGCAGCGCCACTTTAACGCGCTGGGCGTTCACGGAACGGTCGAGGAGACCGAGACGCCGTTTGTCTGCCGCATGCGCTATGCGCTGCCGGAGCCTGCGCCGCTGGTGAGTATTGTGATTCCCACCAAGGACCACGTTGAGACGCTCGATGCCTGTGTGATGTCGATCGCCCAGAAGGCCACGTATACCAACTACGAGATTGTCTTGGTGGAGAACAACAGCGAAGCCCCGGAGACGTTTGCGTATTACGAAACCCTGCCGGAACGCGTGACTGCGGCATCCGAAGGCAAGGGCAGCGCGCGCGTTGTGTACTGGCCGGGCGAGTTCAATTACTCCCAGATCATCAATTTTGGCGTTGAACATGCCAAGGGCGACTATCTGCTGCTGTTGAACAACGATACCGAGGTTATAAGCCCGGACTTTATCGAAGAGATGATGGGCTATCTGCAGTGTCCCGATGCGGGCGTGGTGGGCGCCAAACTCTACTTTGCCGACCATCTGGTGCAACATGCTGGCATTTTGGTTGGCGTGCGTGGCGCACTTGCCCATGCCAACCAAGACTTCTCGGCAAAGCGCGAGGGCTATCTTGCCCGTGCTGTGCGCCCGGGCAACTTTAGCGCCGTGACGGGTGCCTGCCAGATGGTGCGACGCGACGTATTTGAGCAGGTCGGGGGCTATAACGAGGAATTCGCCGTCGGTTTTAACGACGCAGACTTTTGCCTGCGCGTGTGGGAGGCAGGCTACCGCACCATCTTTACGCCCTATGCCGAGCTGTACCACTACGAGTTCACCTCGCGCGGCAGGGAAGAGGCCAACGAGGAAAAACTGCGCCGCTGGAAGCGCGAGCAAGCGCTGTTCATGCAGCGCTGGCCAGAGTTCTTCTTGACGGGCGATTCATGGTTGGGGCCGAACTTGTCCTCCGACAGTGAGTACTTCTCGTTTTAGTGCGAAGTAATGCCAAGTTCCGGCAAAGTATCCTCAAGAGCTGCAAGGGCGGTGGGGTTCAAGTACTCCTCGTTCAAGCAGCTCTTGTCATATCGAAAACGTGCCTCAAGATTTTTACAGGTGGTTGTATTAAATCGGTTCGCTCATGCGCTCAGTTTGCCTTAGAAGCTATTTGGCGTAACGGTTGGGGTTCGGCGACTCATATTTAAATTGCAGTCACAAAGACACCTTTTATCGATTTCCCGTTGAAATACTGAATTGATAGTTTAAAAATAACTTAAGAGAGCCTTAAATCTCGGAGAAAGGATGTCGTATGAAAAACCTTCGAGAAAGATGGCACGGACTAACAGTGCTGGGAGTTGTTGCATTTGCTGCTGCCTGCATGACGGTTGCCCCGGCGCCCTCATTTGCTGATATTGCTGGCGGTGGCGGAGGCGGTGGACCGATTACGGAATGGTGTTCCGACGGTCGTCCGAAGACTGGACTCGTTCGGTGCGAGGACGGCAACCTTCGCTATTTCGATCCCGAAACTGGCGCCATGGTCACGAACCAGTGGCATAACGAATACGAAGCTGTCTGGTACTATTTTGGCGCTGACGGGACCGCGGTGTCGGGCTGGCAGTCTATCGGTGGGGACAAGTATTACTTCTATCCCGAAAACCATGATATGGCATACGGCCGAGTTCAGATTGACGGCAAGAACTACTTCCTGAACACCCCTGGTGCCAACGCCGATGGCCGCATGCAGCATAGTGGCTGGTTCTACGACTCCATCTACGGAAAGTGGTCCTATGCGACCTCCGACGGTGAGCTATTGACCGGTTGGCATAATCTCGGCGGGGCTTGGTACTATTTCAACGAATCTGGGGTCATGCTGACTGGCTGGATCAACGATTCGGGTACCTGGTACTACACTAATGCCTCCGGTGCGATGGTCACTGGCTGGCTCAACATCGGCGGTACGTGGTTCTACCTCGACGGCTCGGGCGCCATGGTCGCTAACAGCTGGCGCAGCCTCGGCGGCTCCTGGTACTGGTTCGGCGACTCCGGTGCAATGGCCACTGGCTGGTTCTTGGCAGGCGGCTCTTGGTACTATGCGAGCGGTTCGGGCGCCATGGCAACCGGCTGGCTCAGCAATGGCGGCACGTGGTATTGGCTCGGAGGTTCGGGCGCTATGGCCTCTAACTCTTGGGCTAACGTTGGTGGAGTTTGGTACTGGTTCGACGATTCCGGCGCGATGGCCACCGGCTGGCGTCAGGTCGGCGGCGCCTGGTACTACTTTAGCGGTTCCGGCGCTATGGCTCACGACGCCTGGGTCGGCGACTACTACCTCCAGTCTTCCGGTGCCATGGCTACGAATGCCTGGGTTGGCTCCTACTATGTCGGCGAGGACGGCAAGTGGATTCCGGGCTACGGTTTAGTTTGGTATAAGAACGGTAGCGATGTTTACCATACGCATAAGTGCCGTACCGTTGGTAAGGACGCAAAGGGCTATTCGCAGATCTCTATTCAGGAGGCCCAGAGGCGTGGCGCTTCACGAGAGTGCAAAAACTGCCAGCAAATTGGCTAGCACATTACTGAGCTAGTTTTGATTGAGGCCCCGTTGCCCTGAAGCGACGGGGCCGCTGCGTGATTGGATACCGTGCTGTTATGAAGAAATGGTCATTCGGAGTGCTGGCTTTTTCGGGCCTCATTTCTTTTGGGCTCCTTTTGGGTTCGCCCTCGATGTTATACGCCCTTGATTCGAATAACACTGACGAAGGTCCCGCATCTAACGTTGCTATTGCTTCTGTCGAGTCAGGCGTTGATGCTCAGCGCGAATCGACCTTCGCTGTCGAGCAGAACTCTCAGGTGGATAATGAGACCCCTTCCGAGGTTTCGAATCAAATTATTTGGCATCAGGGGTGGATATCACCCGAAGAAGGGGCTGGTTTTTGGCGTTGGGGCTTGTCCGACGGAACAATCGCTGTTTCTTCTTGGAGACATATAGACGGTAGCTGGTACTGGTTCGACGACGAAGGTCGAATGGCTCAGGATGGGTTGGTTCAAGTCGGGGGTGCGACGTATGCCTTCTCCTCTTCGGGCGCAATGCGTGTCGGCTGGTACCTAGATTCTACGGGCTCCACTTCTGCTTGGCGTTATTTCTCCGGTTCTGGCGCCATGGTAAAAGGCTGGCTTTCAGACGGCAGCAACTGGTATTGGCTGGATGATGAGGGCAAGATGGTCCACGATGCGATGCTGCAGATTGGGGGAGCCACGTATGGATTCTCTTCTTCTGGTGCAATGCTTATCGGATGGCATCTTGATGCTTCTGTCTGGCATTATTTTTCCGGCTCTGGCGCTCTGGTAAAGGGCTGGCTCTCGGATGGGGGGTCGTTGGTACTGGCTTGATCCTGCAGACGGTTCTATGGCCACCGGGCTGAATGAATGCAATGGCACCTCTTATATCTTTAACAGTTCAGGGGCCATGCTATCCTCCCAGTGGGCACTTACTGACAACAACTGGTATTACGCTGACTCCAACGGCTTACTGCATGGAGGTTGGTTACTTCTAGGGAATTCTTGGTATTACCTGGATCCAGGAAGCCATATTATGCTCACGGGCTTTGTGCAAGTGGGCTCGTCCACCTATTTCCTTACGAGCTCAGGTGCCATGGCAACAGGCTGGGCACTTGCTGATGGTACTTGGTATTACGCCGCATCAAACGGAGCTATTCAACGAGGGCGATGGATAAAGTCCGGAAGCGCCTGGTATTACCTTGATGATGTATCCGGCGCAATGCGTACTGGTGAATTTGCGGTAGGAAGCAAGCGCTATTTTTCTTATGATTCCGGTGCAATGGCATCTTCGTGCTGGATCAACTTGAACGATGGTATGGCATGGGCGAATTCGTCTGGAGCACTGAGCGAGCCGTTGCCTACTTCATCTGATGGATCTCCTGTAGTCGCTGATCGTACTGACTCGTCTTCATTGCCAGGTGTGATTCATATTGGAGATGCGGTTTTCTATGCGGATGCGAATGGTGTCGTTAACGTGGCGTCTGGTTGGATTATGTCGAAAGACGCTTCTGACGAAAGTGGCAATACTTGGTACTACGCATCTTCCAATGGTGTCCTTAAGTCTGGTTGGCAATATGTCAACGGTGCGTGGTATTGGATGGACCCTTCCACATTCAAGATGAAAACTGGATGGCTTAATGACGGCGGTACGTGGTACTGGCTCCAGCCTTCGGGTGCCATGTTTGCTAACGGGTGGCTGAAAATCGATGGCGTTGACTATTACTTCAATGCAAGTGGTGCATGGTTGAATACGTCTGGTTCTGTTTTGGGGGTCAATAGGTCCAGCTTGGTCAATTGGCTTATGAGCCACGAAAACGACGGCTATTACCGTGGAACACGCTACGACACGCATCTCAGCCAGGAAACGTGCATGTACCCAATGGGTGATCCGCGTTGGGACGGTTATACGGGCATGAATTGTGGTGGATTTGTATCGCATGCATATATGAAGGCGGGCGGGAATTTAGCTCCCATTGCCGCCGAGCAGAGCCATTCCCCTTGGAGTGGAGGTCCCGGAAGGGGCGGCTGCGTAAACGCTTATCGTTGGTACGGCTACGCTATCGATACGTGTGCGAACGTGACTTATTTCAACTCTATTGATGAGTTGTTACGTAGTGGTTTGGCTCGTAAGGGGGACATTGTGTTCTTCAATCCTTACAACCCATATGCGGACGATAGCCACATTGGCTTTTTCTGGGGCAATTCGCCGAGCGAAAATTTGTTCTGGCATAGTGATGGTTATGGAAATCGCATCTCCGGTTTGACCGCTTTGGGCCCATCGAAAGTAATACTGATTCGTTAGAATTCCGAGTTGTAGGGGACTCTCTGGGCCCCCTACCTTTTTGACATCTGGTTTGAAAGTTTATTTGAAGTCGGTATTCTTGGGGGCAAGAGGAGGGGGCAATGAGCCTGCGGGTTCAACCCTGCCGGTAAGTTCTTCTTTTCTTTGCAGCATTGCGCCCAACTATTTATTGTCCTAGATGGCATCTTGTCCTGTTAGATGTTCGGGAATCTTTCATAGCTATGCTGTAAGCTAGACGCAATCAAGAGCGAATGACGAGGTTTACATGAACAAACATCTTAAGTTGTTTTCGGCATTGTTGGTGCTGATGCTCTTTGCGCCCGTTTCTATGTTTGTATGCCCTGCGGATGCAGAGGCTGCTCAGACTCTGGTTGAGAATTCTTGGCGTTATGAGGGTGGACAATTAGTTTCAGATGATGCTTCTTCCGAAGAAGACGGAATAGCTTTATTGTCTATGGACGCTCTTCCCGATGGGGTTACAGCTCAGGGCATTGACGTCAGCGAGCACCAAGGGCGTATTGATTGGGACGCAGTTAAAGCTTCTGGCATCGATTTCGCTATTCTGCGCGTTGGGTTTGGCGCTCCGTCTTTCGGCGGTCGAGTTGACTATCAATTTAATCGAAATATTTCTGAGTGCGAGCGACTCGGAATTCCCTACGGCGTCTATGTCTATTCATATGCTTTTGATAATCAACAGGCAGCCGATGAGGCGTCCATGGTGATTGACTGCCTATCGGGGCACAATCCTAGGCTACCGGTGTATTACGATCTTGAGGACAAGACAATTATTGCAGATGGTCGTCAATCCGGAATTGCATCTAGAGCTCAGACATTCTGTAATAAGATTTCTAGTGCTGGATATAAGCCAGGCATTTATGCAAACCTAAATTGGTTTAACAATATATTGACCGACCCTGTATTTAAGAGCGGTTCTTGGGATCATTGGATTGCTCAATACAACTCCCAATGTCACTATACCGCCAGTTACAGCTTTTGGCAGTATACAAGCCGCGGAAAAGTTTCTGGTATTAGCGGAAATGTTGATATGAATTACGCGTATGTTGATATCTCTCTTTATTACTGGCAGTTAAAAGAGGGCACTTGGTATTACGCAACCTCTGACGGCAAAGCGTATACCGGATGGTTGCGCCAGGGCGGAGCCTGGTATTGGCTCGACCCCGACGCGGGCGGTGTAATGGCCACCGGGCTCTACGAGTGCAACGGCTCCATGTACTGGTTCAACGCCTCCGGCGCGATGGCGACCGGATGGGTCCTCGACGGCGGCACCTGGTACTACGCGACTGGCTCCGGCGCGCTGGCGCGCGGCCCCGTTTCCGTCGGCGGCGTGCCCTACTGCTTCGACGCCCGGACGGGGGCCATGCTGACGGGTTACCAGACTGATGCGCAGGGCGTCCGCCGCTACTTCGGCAGCTGCGGCCCTCTTAACGGCTGGGGCCTCGTCGACGGCTCCTGGTATTGGTTCGCTGACGGTATCGCCTCGACCGGCTGGCTTTACACCGGCGGCTCCTGGTACTGGCTCGACCCCGACGCGGGCGGCGCCATGGCGACGGGCCTCCA
>DBGAZC010000134.1:0-4064 GCA_048472015.1 Collinsella sp.
AGGTGTCATACTAAAGCCCCAAGATTCGCCAAAAGAGAGGGGCCTTGATGGCACAGAGCGCGAACATGGATGCATCGGAGCTTGCACGCGATATCGCGGCCGGCCTGGCATCGGCAACGACGGCAACGGAGCGCGCGGCACTGGTGCCCGCAGAGCTCGTCGAGGCCATCCAGCAACTAAAAACCCAACGTGACGCAGTGATCCTGGCGCACTATTACGTGGCGCCCGAGGTTCAGGCTGTGGCCGATTTCGTTGGCGACAGCTTTTACCTGGCAAAGCTCGCCAAGAGCTTGCCGCAGCAGACTATCGTGCTGTGCGGCGTGGAGTTTATGGGCGAGAGCGCCAAGCTGCTCAATCCCACTAAGACCGTGCTGCTGCCCGAGCCGGGCGCGGATTGCCCCATGGCTCATATGGTCAAGCGCGAGACGGTCGACGCTGCCCGCGCCGAGTACGGCGACGACCTGGCTGTCGTCTGCTACGTTAACTCGACGGTCGAAATCAAGAGCTGGAGTGACGTGTGCGTTACCAGCTCTAACGCCGTCAAGATTGTCTCCGAGCTGCCGCAGCAGCACGTCCTGTTCATTCCCGACCAGAACCTGGGCCGCTTTGTTGCCGAGCAGGTGCCCCAAAAGCACGTCATCCTCAACAACGGCTACTGCCCGCGTCATCACATCATCACCGTCGAGCAGATCGTCGATGCACAGGAGGCACACCCCGACGCGCTCGTGCTGGCACACCCCGAGTGCAAGGCAGGCGTCCTGGCCGAGGCCGACTACATCGGCTCCACCGCCGGCATCATCAAGTACGCCGAGGAGTCGGACGCGAGCGAGTTCATCATCGTGACGGTCCGCGGCGTGCTCTACGAACTCGAGCGCCGCTGCCAGGGCACCGGCAAGAAGTTCTACTTCCCTGCGGTTCAGCCCACCTGCGTCAACATGGATCTCATCACGCTCGAAAAGCTCGTGCACTGCCTGGAGACGGGCGAGGGCGAGGTGCAGATTGGCGTGTCGGACGAGGCCGCCGATCAGGCCAAGCTCACGCTCGACCGCATGCTCGAGTACGCGGCACGCTAAGCCAATGTGACATGAGGGACCATCCCTTATGCCACATTACAAGGGAGAGGATTCCTGTGGAAACCAAACAATACCCCGATATGGAGTGTGACGTCGTCATTGCCGGTTGCGGCGTGGCGGGCCTATACGCGGCTCTCAATCTGCCGACGAGCACGCGCGTAATCATGCTCTCCAAGGGCACTGTCGACGAGTGCGACTCGATGCTTGCGCAGGGCGGTATCTGCGTGCTGCCCGAAGGCTCGGATTACGATGCCTTCTTTGAGGACACCATGCACGCCGGCCACTACGAGAACCGCCGCGAGAGCGTCGACATCATGATTCGCTCGAGCCGCTCGGTCATCAACGACCTGCTGGCGATGGGCGTGGACTTTGAGCGCAAGGCCGACGGCAGCCTCGACTTTACCCGCGAGGGCGCGCACAGCCGCCCGCGCATCGCCTTCCATGCCGATATTACGGGCAAGGAGATTACGACCAAGCTGCTCCAGGCTGTCCGTAAGCTGGACAACGTGCAGATTCTCGAACACGTTGCCATGACCGACATCCTGACCGCCGAGCGCGATGGCGCCACGGTGTGCACCGGCGTTGTCGCCGTTGCCGTGGATGAGGGCGATTCGGCTCGCCCCGCCGACGAGCTGGCAAATGCCGCTGAGGGCGTGCATGCCGGCGAGCCTTTTAAGATCCATGCCCGCCACACGCTGTGGGCTACGGGCGGTATCGGCGGCGTATACGACCATTCGACTAACTACCCGCAGCTCACGGGCGATGCCTGCTACATTGCTCAGGAGCATGGCATTACGATGGAGCACCTGGACTACGTGCAGATTCACCCCACGGGACTGTTCTCGCCACAGCCGGGCCGCACCTTCCTGATCAGCGAGAGCTGCCGCGGTGAGGGCGCGATTTTGCTCAACGCCGCCGGCGAGCGCTTTACCGATGAGCTTCAGCCGCGCGATGTGGTCGCCGCCGCCATTCGCGAGCAGATGAAGCAGGACGGTACCGAGCACGAGTGGCTGAGCTTTGCCCCCGTCGAGCGCGACGTGGTGACCGGGCACTTCGCCAACATCCGCGCACGCTGCCTGGAGGACGGCCGCGACATCCTGGACGAGCCCATTCCCGTCACACCCACGCAGCATTACTTTATGGGCGGCGTGTGGGTCGACAAGGACGGCCGCACCTCGATGCCCGAGCTCTACGCCGCGGGCGAGACAGCCTGCAACGGCGTTCACGGCAAGAACCGCCTTGCATCAAACAGCCTGCTCGAAGCGCTGGTCTGGGGTCGTCGCGCCGCTTGGCGTATGCGCACCGGCGAGTCGCTTGCCGTGGAGCAGACGGGCGAGCCCGCGCTCGATGGCCGTCATCGCGCCCTGAACGCCGACACCCTGGCAATCGATGATTTGGCCCGTGCCGCCGGCACGCAGGCCGTGGAGGAGTAGACCATGAATCCCATTACCATGAAGCTCGTCGTCGATGATCTAATTCTGCAGGCCCTGCGCGAGGACATTACCTTTGAGGACGTGAGCACGGCGAGCGTGTGCCCCACGGCGCGCCCCGCCACGGTGGAGCTCATCGCCAAGGCCGACGGCATCATCGCCGGCCTGGATGTGTTCGCTCGCACCTTTGAGCTGCTGGATTCGCAGAGCTCGGTACTGTTTGATGTCGTCGACGGTGACGAGGTGCACGCCGGCGACCACGTGGGCCAGGTGCGCGGCGACGCTCGCGTGCTGCTTTCGGGCGAGCGCGTGGCGCTCAACTATCTGCAGCGTATGAGCGGTATCGCCACCTATACGCACCAGATGGCCGCGGCGCTCGAGGGTACCAAGACCGTGCTCGTCGACACGCGCAAGACCACGCCGGGCATGCGTGTCTTCGAGAAGGCCGCGGTTGAGATCGGTGGCGGCAGCAACCACCGCTACAACCTGTCGACGGCCGTCATGCTCAAGGACAACCACATCGACGCCGCCGGTGGCGTGGCACGCGCGATTGAGATGGCGCGCGCCCATGCGTCGTTTACCGCGACGGTCGAGATTGAGTGCGAGAACCTGGACATGGTGCGCGAGGCAGTTGAGGCCGGTGCCGATATCATCATGCTCGACAACATGACCCACGACGACATGGCTGCTGCGATTGAGCTTATCGCCGATCGCGCCAAGACCGAGTGCTCGGGCAATGTGGATGCCAGCAATATCCGCGCGCTCGCCGACCTGGGCGTTGACTTTATTAGCTCGGGGGCGCTGACGCACTCTGCGCCGATTCTCGACCTCTCGCTTAAGCACCTTCGTCTGCTGGACGGTAAATAATGGACGCCCGCGAGCGTCGCCGTGCCATCATGGGCGTGCTCGAGGGAGCCAAAGACCCTGTCTCGGGCAGTGCGCTTGCTCGTGAGGTGGCTGTGAGCCGCCAGATTGTCGTGCAAGACATCGCCCTGCTGCGCGCCGATGGGCACGATATCGTGGCGACCAATCGCGGCTACGTGCTGCAGGAGGCCCCCAGCAGCCCCGCCGTGCCCACGCGCCTGGTCAAGGTGCACCATGGCGTGGAGCAGGCAGGTGACGAGCTCACGAGCATCGTCGACGCGGGTGGTGCCGTGCTCAATGTAATCGTCAACCATCGCGTGTATGGCAAGATCACAGCCGATCTGGACATTCGCAACCGTCGCGATATCGAGCGCTATCTTGAGGGCATTGCCAGCGGCAAGAGCTTCCCGCTGCTGACGGTGACGAGCGGCTACCACTTCCATCGCATTGCGGCAGAGGATGAGCAAACCCTCGACGAGATCGAGGCCATGCTCAAGGAAAAAGGCTACTTGGCGGACCTGATGCCCTACGAAGACGATTTGTCCTAGTCGACGCCGCATCTATAAGTTGCGGTGAAATAGTTCCTAAAATCGGCATCCAAGCCATAAAACAGGAACTATTCCACCGCAACTGCCAAGGGTCCCGCTCCAAATTAGCTGCCCACACATGCAAAAGGAGGCCTCCGCGGCGATGCGGA
>DBGAZC010000135.1:0-3954 GCA_048472015.1 Collinsella sp.
ACCATGCTCACCTGCGAGGCGACCAGCGCCTTGGCCGTCGAGAACATCTCACCCACGCCAATGGCAAACGCCAGCGACGTGTCCTTGACCAGCGTGATGATCTCGTTGCCCATCGCCGGCAGAATACGCTTGGCGACCTGCGGCATCACGATATACAGAAACGTCTGCACGCGCGAATAGCCCAGCACCTCGGCAGCCTCGTATTGACCGCGCGGAATGGACTGCAAGCCCGAGCGATAGATCTCGGCAAAGTAACCGGCGTAGTTGATGATGAACGCCACGACGCACGCCGTCCACTTGGAATCGGGCGTGAGCGAAATGCCAAACACGTAGTACGGGGCAAAGTAGATGGCAAACATCTGCAGCATGAGCGGCGTACCGCGCATGACCGAAATGTAGATGCGCGCAATCCAGCGAAGCGGCGCGATTTTGCTCATGCGCATAAACGCCACGGGGATTCCCAGCGGAATCGACCCCAGCAGTGTCAGCACAAACAACTGCAAACTGACCAAGAATCCCTGGCCAAGCATCTGCATCATGACCTGAATAGACATTACTTGAGCACCCAATTATCGAAAGATAGACCATAGCTTGAATACTTGTCGCAGAGATCCTTAACCGTACCGTAATCGTAGAGTGCCTTGAGCGACTCGGTCACGGCGTCGGCCGACTTGGTGTCGCCCTTCTTAAAGCCGACGGCGTAGTGCTCGCTGGACAGCGGCTCATCAAGCTGCGTATAAGCATCGGGCTTGGCGGCAAGCTGATACTGGGCAATCGAAAGGTCGCAAGCCACGGCATCGACCGCGCCGCTCTCGAGCTGCATAAACGCCGTGTTGTACTCACCGATGGTGTCGAGCGTGGCAAACGTCGCCGCCAGATCCTTCTGGTCACCCTCAAGCACATCCTGCGCAGCGGAATCGGTCTGGGTAATCACGGTCTTGCCGGCAAGATCGTCCCAGCTCTTGATGCCTGCATCCTTCTTTACCACCAGCACCTGCTCGTTGAGCATGTACGGCTCGGAGAACGTGTAGTCGTCCTCACGGCCCTCCATGGTAAAGCCATTCCAGATGCAGTTGATGGCGCCCGAGTTAAGCAGCGTATCCTTGGCATCCCAGTCGATGGCCTCGTATTTGACCTCCCAGCCCTGCTTATCGGCAACAGCCTTGGCCAGATCGAGATCAAAGCCGGTGTACTCGCCATCGTCGCCCACAAAGCCGTACGGAGGATAGGACTTATCAAAGCCCACCACGAGCTTCTTGGACTCCGCAGCGCCCTTCACATCCTTGGCCGCGGCAGAGCCAGCAGCGGAGCCCTTGCCGGCACCACCGCCGCAACCGACAAGACCAAGGCCAAGCACCGTAGCGAGCGAGCCGGCTAGACCAACAAACTGACGACGAGACATATCGGTGTTCATGGTATCCCCCCTTGATGGCACTTTAGTTAAGTAAAGTGAGTCGTGTAACGTCCAGAATCATACACTTTAGTGAGATGGAGTACAAGGGAGGGTTTGCCCGCCGGGTGCCGGGGCAGGGGTTAAGTTTGCTGCTCTACAGTCCTGCTCACGACGGAGAGCACATTAAGTGCTCTCCTGTTCGTGCGGAACTCGCGACAAACTTAACCCCTGCCCCGGCACCCGGCGGGCAAACGTCGTTGGGTTTATCACTGACATGAAGTGGGCGCTTGCATATCGTCCGCTAGCTTGGCACGGTACAATGCTTTCAGATTTCAATTTGTAAATTAGTGGGGTTAATTCATGGCAGAATCTCGTGCGGAGCGTAAGGCTCGTCGTGCTTTGATCGAGGCGGCTGAGGGGTCGGGGGAGAAAAAATCTTCTAAGAAATCCAAGTCGTCTCTGAATGCGAAGGGTAAATCGGCTAAGGGCAAGGCTAAGGCCAAGCGTCCCGGCTCTCGTCGGAGCGAGGATAAGGCATCTCAGACTCGCTCCAAGCGCCCGTATAAGAATCCGGTTCCGTCTGCGCGTGAGGCTGTGGATCCCAAGTCTCCCTGTTCCATCATGAGAGCTTGTGGCGGATGCACGGCGCTCAATCGTCCTTATAAAAAGCAGTTGGCAGCTAAGCAGGCTGCTATGGAGGAGCTTTTTGCTTCGCTTTGTGAGCGTGAGGGCATTGCTGTAGATCCTATTCGTGGCATGGGTGTCACCCTGGGCGACCCGGGCAAATATCCTGCGCCGCGCGGTTTTCGCCATAAGGCCGCCACTCCCTTTGCTCCCGGTAAGGAGGGCGCTGTCCGTTGCGGTTTCTTTGAGCGCGGCACGCACAAGATCGTTGCCGTACCCGAATGCCCCGTCGAGGCACCGGGCGCCCGTCAGATTCTCAACGGCATCGCACGCGAAGCTGAGCGGCTGCATATTCCCGCCTTTAATGAGGACAAGCATCTTGGTTTGCTTCGCTATGCCGTCGTCCGCTGCGGTTGGCGTACCGACCAGGTCATGGTCACGCTCGTGACCGCTCAGCGCGACTTGCCGCATGCGCAGGAGTTCTTTGAGGCTGTCGCCGCACTCGATCCGCGCATCGTCACCGTCGCCCAAAACATCAACGGACGCCCCGGCAACGCCATCCTCGGCGAGGAAACCCGCATCGTGTATGGCGCCGAATGCATGCGCGACCAGCTGCTCGGCTGCGAATTCGACATCTCCCCCACCGCGTTTTATCAGACCAACCCGCAACAGACCGAGCTGCTCTATCAGCTCGCTATCGACGGCATGGATTTGCACCAGGGCGATGTGCTCATGGATGCCTACTGTGGCAGCGGTACCATCGGTCTTTGCGCAGCTAAAGATGCCCAGAACAAGGGTATCGGCATTATGCTGCTCGGCGTTGAGCGCAACCCGGCGGGCATTGCCGACGCACGTCGCAATGCCGAGCTCAACGGCCTCACCCGCAGCGCTTGGTTTATGGCCGACGACGCCACCGACTACATCCTGGATGCCGCCGACAACAACGAACGCGTCGACGTTCTTTCCATCGACCCGCCGCGCGCCGGCTCCACGCCCGAGTTCCTCGAAGCTGCCTGCGCACTTAAGCCGCGCCGCATCACCTATATCAGCTGCAACCCCGTGACCCAAGAGCGCGACCTGCACCAGCTCCTCGACGGAGGCTATCGCCTGCTCAAGATCACGCCAGTCGACATGTTCCCTCACACCGACCACACCGAAACCGTAGCGGTCCTCGAACGCCGCTAACCAACCTCAGTAGATTTTTGGGACAAGAAAGGGGGCGACCCGCCTGGGCCGCCCCCTTCGCTTGGTTTATAAACTCCGCTACATCCCATTGCGCAGATCGCACACGCCGGCTGCCGCCATCTCGCACAGCAGCGTCTCGCGGTCGCGCGTCACGATCAAATCCAGTGGGAAGTGAATCTCGTCGAGCATCTTGCGCGCGTGATCGAGCTTGCCAATGGCCATGCCAATGTGGGCATCGGTCGACACGCCAATGCCCACGCCCAGCTCGGCGCAGCGCTCGGCAATCTTGCGGCATACGGCCCAATGCTCAGTGTCGACACCGTGTTCAAGACTATGGTTGTTGATCTCGATAATCTTGTGCTTGGCCTTAGCTGCCAACAGCACCTCGTCGATATCGAACGGCACGCCCGAACGCCCCGTGTGACCCAGCATGAACACCTTGGGGTGCTCCAGGGCATTGATATACATCTCGGTCGTCTGGGCCAGCGTCGCGCCCTCAGCAATCTGCGGATTATGCACGCTCGCAACCAAATAATCCAAATTACGCGTAACCAAATCGAACAGCGAATGCTGACGGCTGTACGAATCGCCGGCAATATCGAGCGTGACAGGAGTGTCCTCGCCAAACAGGCTTCCGTCCAGCGAAACGATATCGGCCTCGGCACCACGCAGCACCAGCACGCCGCTCCAAATGCGCGGCCAGATATCCTGGTTGATAAAGAACTGGTAACTGCGCAGGTCATTGGGGCAAG
>DBGAZC010000136.1:0-3993 GCA_048472015.1 Collinsella sp.
TGACCGTTCATAGCTTGAAATTACGTTTTGCGCTGTTCTTTTTTGTTTGAATGTTAATGTTTCTGCCATACAGAACGCAGCGCGTATGCCCGGACGCGATGCTCTCCATTGGTTCATATGTGAAAGGAACGCAATATGGCAACCAAAGAAGAAATCTCGATGGTTGGATTCGAGATTGTCGCATACGCAGGTGACGCCCAGACAGATCTGCTTGCAGCGCTCGATGCTGCTCGCGAGGGTGACTTTGAGAAGGCCGAACAGCTGCACAAGGATGCCAGCGATGCACTTATCGGCGCCCACGACACGCAGACCAAGCTGCTTTCGCAGGAGGCCGGTGGTGGCGAGATGGAGATGACCTTCATCATGGCCCACGCTCAGGATACCCTCATGACTACCATGATTCTGGAGAAGCAGACCCGCTTTACCATCGACGCCTACAAGCGCATTGCCGAGCTCGAGGCCAAGCTCGCCTAACGAGCCCTCACAACCAAGTCCCCTTCCCAAAGCTCTGCTGCTACCCGCGGCAGGGCTTTTCCTGTTCTACTTCAAGTTGCGGTGAAATAGGGACTGAATAGGGGCCGGCGGGCACAAAACAATCCCTATTCCACCGCAACTCATCCGGAGATAGTCATTGGGGACGTTCTTAAACGACTAGTCATTGGGGACAGTCTTGGTGCGCTCCGTTCGTCCTCCCGTTCGATTTTTGCTCGGTGGGTATACTTCCTTTCGCATTAAACGCCGGACTGAGGAGGTATCCAAATGCCGGACAACGGATTGATTCAAAAGAAAGATACGCACGAGATGGCTCATGGGCGTCCTGTCCAGATAACCGAGCACACGGCGGTAACCGAGCTGCAGCCCAGTCTGTCCGATGTCGTGTGCGCAAACAAAAAGCTGCAGATTGGCTTTATCGTTGCGCTCGTGGTACTGGCGCTGCTGTCGGGCTTTGTAGCTCGTCCGCATTTCGCCGATACCAAAACTTGGGACTCCACCATCGAGGTTATCGACCAAAAGAAAGGCAACGTTTTGGCGCTCACGACCTCGTGCGTGGCTCTATCTGCGGGCATTACCGCACTGCCGGGTGATACGGGAACGCCGGTTGCCGAGCAGCTCGCACAGCTTTCAGGCAACCTTGGTATCGTGCTTGCCGTGCTCTACCTAGAGAAATATTTGCTCACGATTTTGTGGTCGGTTGGCCTGGGCATCTTAATCCCGTCTGCGTTGGTGCTCTTTGCGGTGTCGCTCGGCATTCACGGGCGCTGGAGCACGAGCGCTGTCCTGCGCCGTGTGGCGACACGCGTGCTGGTGGTTGCCGTGATCGGCATGGCGCTCGTGCCCGCGAGCGTATGGGTGTCGCAAAAGGTCGATGAAACGTATCGCGTAAGTATTGAGCAAGCTGAGCAAAAGGCTGCGGACGCGGCCGACACCACGGACAAATCAGCCGAGACCAGCTCAAAATCGAACAAGAAAAAATCCGAGGCCACGGAGTCCAAAAACGTGCTCGAGCAGTTGACTGATGGGGCCTCGAGCCTTGTTACGTCGGTGACCAGCGGTGCCAAGCAGATGACCGACGAGATCGTGCAGCAGGTGACCGACCTCATCGAAGGCGTCATCGTGATGATCGTGACTTCGTGCGTTATCCCGCTGCTGGTGCTCGTGGCGTTCCTGTGGCTGGGACACGTACTGCTGGGGATCGATATCTCCGGTCCCGCGAACTATCTGACGGGTCGTTTCTTGAGCGCTCCGTCCAAACATGCCAAGAAGAGCGGGCAGTCTGAGTAGGCGGCAAAGCGATCTTTGGAAGATCAACCGTGAGAAGGGCGGCCGAGACACGTTCTCGGCCGCCCTTTTGTTTGTTGAACACATGGTCGCTACGTCCGCGCCGGGTCCAAACGGTCAGCAATCACCTGTGAACGGTATTTGCTCAAAAAAGAACAAAGATAAACAAATAGTTGTTGCAGTTTATGTTCGAATGTGTTCAAATAAACACGAACAGTGAAGAACCGCACGTTCAGATGCCCGGACCTGAGCGCGATTCAACACTTCCAAACAGGAACTACGCACCTGCGTATCTCTCAAGGAGGATGTCATGAGGGTTGTAATCGCTTCCGATGCCGACGGTATGTCGATGAAGGAGTCCATCAAGGAGATGCTCATCGCCGACGGTCACGAGGTCGTCGACTATTCCGAGACCCCTGCCGCGGACTTTGTCGATTCCGCGACCGCCGTTGCCAAGGACCTGCTGGAGCACAAGGATTCCCAGGGCTTCGCATTCGATAAGTACGGCGTCGGCTCCTATATGGCCGCCGTCAAGATTAAGGGCATGGTCGTCGCCAACATTTCCGACGAGCGTTCCGCCTACATGACCCGCGAGCACAACGGCTCGCGCATGGTCACCATGGGCCCGGGCGTTGTGGGCACCGAGGTCGCCAAGAAGATTGCCCGCGAGTTCCTGCGTGCACAGTACGCCGGCGGCCGTCACCAGATCCGTGTCGACATGCTCAACAAGATGGCCTAACGAGAGCCACCGAGAACTCGAACTTCTACCTCAACTTGTGAATTCAGACGAAAGGACGTTCTGATGAAGAAGACCATCGCAATCGGTTGCGACCATATCGTTACGGACGAGAAGATCTATCTGGCCGACCGCCTGGAGCAGGCTGGCTACAAGGTGCTCGACTGCGGCACCTACAGCCACACCCGTACGCACTATCCCATCTACGGCAAGGCCGTGGGCGAGGCTGTTGCCAGCGGCAAGGCCGACTTTGGCGTGGCCCTGTGCGGCACCGGCATCGGCATCACCAACGCCGTCAACAAGGTCCCCGGCGCCCGCTGCGCCCTGGTCCGCGACATGACCTCTGCCCTGTATGCCCGTCGCGAGCTCAACGCCAACATCGTGGGCTTTGGCGGCAAGATCACCGGCGAGTTCCTGATGGCCGACATCATGCTTGCCTTCCTGGAGGAGCCCTACGAGAAGACTCCCGAGCACGATGCCCTGATTGCCAAGATCGATGCCTGCAATAAGGCCGACGCCGAGGCTCAGGCCGACCCGCACTTCTTTGACGAGTTCCTCGAGAAGTGGGACCGCGGCGAGTATCACGACTAGTGAGGTTACGCGGTTTTGCCAAACCGCGTAACGAGTCGACGCTGCGCGGCGCTCAGGCACCCCATCTCGCCGCTCAAACCGTCGCTCGCGTACATGAAGTACGCGTCGCTCCTCTTTCGCGGCGACCTGGGGCACCTGAGCGCCGCTCGCTGACGTTTGAGTGACCTGTGAGATCGCCCCTGTTGTTGCGAAGTGTTCTGGTACGGCGAGCTGCTCCGATAACACGTTTGCTTGCTTGGCTTGAGTGCTTCGCTCTTGGCTGTACTTGGCGATTTGCAGCTTTTCAATTGACGGCTCGCGTTTCTGTTAGGGGGCGCGGGCCGGTTTTCTATCAGCCCTATTGACTTGGCGGGCTGTCGTAAGAAAGGGAAGGCTCCTATGGAGTTTGTTCTTGATAACGGTTCTATCCGCGTAGCACTGAGCACGGCGGGCGGCTCGTTCACCTCAATTGTGGCCGACGGTCGCGAGTACCTGTGGCAGGGTGACCCGGCAATCTGGTCGGGCCAGGCACCTATTTGCTTCCCGATCTGCGGCGGTCTTCGTGAGGGTCGCGCAATGACCATGGGCGGCCGCGAGGTAAAGCTCGCCCGCCATGGCTTTGCGCGCAAGCAGGAGTGGAAGCTCGAGGAACAGAGCGACAACATGGTTGCGCTGAGCTTAAGCTCTGCCGACCATGCCGAGTTGCTCGAGCAGTACCCGTATCCGTTTAAGATCGTTGCTCGTTACACGATCGATTCGGAAAAGGTGGCCGTTTCGTACGAGGTGACCAATGAGGGCACCGAGGACATGCCGTTTTTTGTGGGCGGTCACCCCGGCTTTAAGTGCCCGCTCGACGAGGGCGAGTCCTATGACGACTACGAGCTCCGTTTTGAGCAGCGCGAGGCCGC
>DBGAZC010000137.1:0-3980 GCA_048472015.1 Collinsella sp.
CTTTGTGGTGGTTTTTCAACTGCAAAGGAAGCAACCATGAAAGCACTCGTCATTAACGGCCCCAACCTCAACATGCTCGGCATTCGCGAGCCAGGCATCTACGGCAGCGACAACTACGATCGCTTAGTGCAGATCTGCCAGGAAGCGGGTGCCGCACAGGGCTTCGACGAGGTCGAGGTCTTCCAGTCTAACCGCGAGGGCAGCATCGTCGACAAGATCCAGGAGGCTTACGGAAAGGTCGACGGCATCGTCATCAACCCGGCCGCCTACACGCACACAAGCGTGGCCATCCTGGACGCGCTCAAAGCCGTCGCCATCCCGGCTGTGGAGGTCCACATTAGCGCAGTCGAGACCCGCGAAGACTTCCGCCAGGTGAGCTACGCCCGTCTGGCCTGCTTCGCCACCATCACCGGAGAGGGCCTGAAGGGCTACGCCCACGCGTTGGAGCTGCTGAAAGAGCATCTCGAAAAGTAAAATGCCAACCCCAACAAACAGCAGCGGCTTGCTCGCGCTCGGCTCCAGCAACACACAAGATGAAAAAAGCCCAGACCACCAAGCGGTCTGGGCTTAATAAACGATGGTGCTCCATGGCGGATTCGAACCGTCGACCTTGGGATTAGAAGTCCCCTGCTCTATCCAACTGAGCTAATGGAGCAAATAACCGCACGCCCAAGCAAGCACAAGCCTGTCAGGCGCAAGTAATTATAACCTAGTTGAACTGCTCGCGGTACGCCTTGCAGACCTCATCGACCGGGCCGTCCATGCGAAGGTCACCCTTCTCAATCCAAACGGCACGCTGGCAGATGCGCTCAACCTGCTCCATAGAGTGCGAAACGAACAGAACCGTCACGTCGCCGCTCTGGATAAAGTGCTGGATGCGGGCCTCACACTTTTGCTGGAAGAACACATCACCGACGGACAGCGTCTCGTCAACGATCAGAATATCGGGCTCGGTAATCGTCGCGATTGCAAAGGCGATACGCGCCACCATGCCCGAAGAGAAGTTCTTAAGCGGCATATCGACAAAGTTCTGCAGCTCAGCGAACTCGATAATGCCGTCAAAGTTGGCGTCGATGAACTCCTTGGTATAGCCGAGCAGGGCGCCGTTCAGATAGATGTTCTCGCGGGCGGTCAGCTCGGGGTCAAAGCCGGCGCCAAGCTCAATCAGCGGCGCGATGTTACCGTGCACCTTAACGCTGCCCTCGCTAGGCTCAAGAACGCCAGCGATAATCTTGAGCATCGTAGACTTGCCGGAGCCATTGGTGCCGACCAGACCCACAACCTCGCCGCGATGAATATCAAACGAGATGTGCTTAAGCGCCCTAAACTCCTCAAAGAACAGCTCGTGCTTGGCAAGCTTAATGAAGTACTCCTTGAGGTTGGTCAGCGACTCGGACGCCATGTTAAAGATCATGGTGACGTCGTCGACCTCGACAGCCAGAGGCTGCTCGCTGTAATCAACAACAGATTCAGTCATCACAGCACTCCTTAGATGTAGAGGATAAATTTGCGCTCGGACTTATGGAACACGGTATAGCCAATAATAAGCGCAAGAACCGCCCAAGCGACGCACATACCAAACGTCATAAGCGAGGGCGTAGTCTGGAACAGGAAGATATCGCGCATAAACTGCAGGTAGTTGAACATGGGGTTCGCATACATCAAGATACGCACGAGATGCGGCATTTGCGCAATATAGTCAGTCGTCCAGAAGATGGGCGTAATGTAAGTCCACGCCGTAATGACGACGCTCCACAGATGCATAACGTCGCGGAAGAAGACCGTAAGGGCAGAGAGCATCATGCCCAGGCCCATGCAGAAGCACATAAGCAGCAGCAGGCAGACCGGCAACAGAATCAGGTGCCAAGAAGGCATAACGCGGAACCACAGCATGACGATGGCGACGGCGACCAGCGAGAAGGCAAAGTTGACCAGCGAGAAGAGCACCTTCTGCACCGGGAAAACCCAGCGGTGCACCTTAACCTTCTTGAGCAGAGGGGCAGCGCCCACGATCGACGTCAGGGCCTGGTTAGTAGACTCAGACATGACGGCAAAGGTGATGTTACCCACGATCAAGTACAGCGGGTACATCTCGGGCGTCATTGAGCCATTGCGGCCCTGGCCAAAAATCGTCGAGAACACGATGGCCATGACGATCATCATCAGCAGCGGGTTGAGCACCGACCATGCGACGCCCAGAACGCTACGGCGATACTTGATCTTAAAATCCTTGGTAACCAGCTGACGAAGGATAAACGCGTCCTTCTCAAATTCGTTCTTAGCAAACGTCGCAGGCAGACTGCGAGTTTCTTGTTGCTTTGTCTGATCCGACACGGATGCAACTCCTTTACTCGTAATCGTTGACAAACGAACAGTATAGACCCGACGGCCATGCAAACGATTCGCGCAACAAAACTGGAGAACTAACCCACATCTTAGGATGCCAGGCCCAAACGGCTATACTTTCTAGGATTGAATGTATAAGGAGCATTAAGTGAATTCTGAATCCATCGCCGTCATCATCCCTTGCTACAACGAAGCGCTCACGATCGGCAAAGTCATCGACGACTTTCACCGCGAGCTTCCGCAGGCGACGGTCTATGTCTATGACAACAACTCGTCGGACGATACCTCACGCATTGCCACCGAGCACGGCGCCACAGTCCGCTTTGAGCCCCGTCAGGGAAAGGGCAACGTGTGCCGCCAGATGTTTCGCGATATCGACGCCGATTGCTACCTGATGGTCGACGGAGACGACACCTACCCCGCCGAGGCGGCCAAGGCCCTCTGCGAGCCCATCCTTAACGGCACGGCCGACATGACCGTAGGCGATCGCCTTTCCAACGGCACCTACGCCGAGGAGAACAAGCGTGCCTTCCACGGCTTTGGCAATAATCTGGTCCGCGCCATGATCAAGTGGATCTATGGCTACAGCTTCGATGACGTCATGACAGGCTACCGCGCCATGAGCCGCCCGTTCGTTAAAACCTTCCCAGTGCTTTCCGAGGGCTTTCAGATCGAAACCGAGCTCTCGATCCACGCCGTCGACCACCGCTGGCGCATCAAAGATGTGCCCATCGAGTACCGCGACCGTCCCGAGGGTTCCGAGTCCAAACTCAACACCGTGAGCGACGGCATTAAAGTCGTTGCGATGATCGGCACGCTGTTCAAGGACTACCGCCCGCTGAAGTTCTTCAGCCTCGTTGCGCTTCTGTTCGCGGTATTCGGCCTCGCCCTGGGCATGCCCATCGTTGTCGAATATTTCCAGACCGGCCTCGTCCCGCGCTTCCCCACCGCTGTGCTCGCCGCCTCGTTTATGTTCCTGTGCGGCCTGAGCCTTGCGACCGGCTTCATCCTAGATTCTGTAGCAAAGGTCGAAAAAAAGCAGTGGGAGGTCAACGTGTACAGCAAATACGCCTACGACGACCAGCCCGGCCACCCTACTTCCATGCCAAGCGAGAGGTAGATCTTCCGCAAAATACTATTGGCACCACTGCGCAGATAGCCACCAACAAGAAAAGCCGCCGTTAAAGAACGGCGGCTTTTACTCTCGAAAAGTTAATAGCGGCTAGAGCGTCTTGATGTACTCCCCCAGCTCTTCCTCCCAGTCGGGCATGTGGAAGCCGGCAGCCTCGAGCTTGGACAGGTCGAGCGCGGAGTGGACCGGGCGCGGGGCGACGGGGCCCTCGGCGCTCGCGTAGTAGTCGGCGGTCGATACCGGCACGACCCTGTCCCCGTTGCCGTTGGCGGCCTCGAAGACGGCGCGGGCGATATCGGCCCAGGACTTGACGGTGCCGGAGCCGGTGCAGTCGTAGGTGCCGTAGGGGGCGTGCGTCCCCAGCACGTGGAAGATGGCCTCGGCCATGTCGCGCGTGAAGGTCAGGCGGCCCAGCTGGTCGTCCACGACCGAGACCTGCGTGAGCTTATCCTCGGGGTCGGCGACGCGGTCGGACAGCCCCTTCATCGTCTTCACGAAGTTG
>DBGAZC010000138.1:0-2152 GCA_048472015.1 Collinsella sp.
GTTCTGCATCGACACCGGCATCCTCGGAGCACTCTCCGGCCTCACGCCAGCCATTGTTCTGAACGGGCCCGCTGTTTTTACGGAGTTCAAAGGCTCGCTGACCGAGCAATACGTCGCACAGGAGCTTTTGCTCCAAGGCAAAACTCCCGCGTATTGGTCATCTTCCTCCGGCAATGCAGAGACTGACTTTGCCATCGACCATGCGGGGACCGTGCTTCCGCTCGAGGTCAAGGCGGCAGAGAATCTCAAAGCAAAGAGCCTGAGGATTGCCTGCGAGAATTTCAAGCTCGAGCGTTGCGTGAGAACATCGTTAGCGGCATATAGAGACGAGGGCACGCTCGTCAACATTCCGCTCTGGGAGATTGGGCACATCGACAAGCTGGCATAGGCGCTGTGGAGGGGGGGTGCCCCGTAAGGAGTGTCCCAAACTGCCGGCAAAAAAGGAACGTCCCCATCTGCCGCATTCCCGAAGCAAGGCAACACCGATGTCTTGGCAACGGCAGCGAGCGGGCCGCATTTGAGACAAGGTGACGTGAAACGAAAGGGCGCTGACCTTCCGGTCGCGCCCTTGAAGTTGAACGTCAGATTGTCCAAATGCGGCCCGCGCAGCGTCGGCCGGTTACGGCGTTTGTAAAACGCCGTAACCCTAAAGCTCCGTGACCTCAACGCTGTCGTAGACCTCGTCCCAGCGATCCATGACCAGGTGACCGGTCTTGGGATCCATGGCGTTGAGCTTGCCGCAGGTATTGGCAGTCTTAAGTACGGTGACATCGTCGGCACCAGCAGCAATGGCATGCGCAAAGCCGGCGATGGTCGAGTCGCCGGAACCCGTCGCGTTCACAGCCGCAATCGCGGGCGTCTTGGCGCGGAACGCGCGACCCTCATGGAAGCCCACCGAACCGGCAGCGCCCATCGAAACGACAACCCAGGGGATACCGGCAAAGCGGTCATCGGCGGCAAGCGCCTCGCGCAGGGCATCGACATCATCGGTCGTAAAGGACGTACCCAGCAGGCCGTTAATCTCGGTCAGGTTGGGCTTTACGAGCTCGGGCTTGGCGTCGGACTCCAGCGCCGCCTCCAGTGAAGCGCCCGAGGTATCGAGCAGCACCTTGGCGCCCGCCTCCTCGGCAATCTTGACCAGCTCGGCGTAGTAGCCGGCATCGACACCGCGCGGCAGCGAGCCCGAAAGCGTCACGACATCCGCCTTCGCCGCGAGCTCGGCAAACTTGGCCGTAAAGGCCTCGAGCTCGGCGGGAGCAATCTGCGGACCGCTCTCCAAAAGCTCGGTCTGATTGCCCTCGTGCAGGATGTTCAGGCAAATGCGCGTCTCGCCGGCAATGGGCACAAAGTCGTTTTTGACGCCATCGGCATCCATGAGCTCGGCCATATAGGCACCCATGTGGCCACCCAGCAGACCGGTCGCGAGCACGTCGTCGCCCAGCTGCAGAAGCACGCGGCTCACGTTGAGGCCCTTACCGCCGGCGGTCTTTTCGGGCGTTACGCGGTTAACATCGTCGATGACCAGTTTGTCGAGCTGGTAACGGGTATCAATCGACGGGTTCATGGTAACGGTCAGAATCATATTGAACTCCTGTTTCCGGGGCACGGCACGCGCGGCCCCAAACATACGATAGCTCGTTAAAGGATCTCGATCTCAAAGCCGCGGGTGACGGTCTCCCCCGGCTTGGCAACCAGGCAGCCACGCTTGTGCTCCAGAATATCGTCCTCGTCGGAGCAGGTGGACAGGCCGCCCCACGGTTCCACAGCCACAAAGTCGCCCTCGGGCTTGCTCCACACAATCAGGTATGGCATATCGGGGAACGTCAGGCGCACGCCCTTGTCCTCGGTTTTCTTGGTCAGCGTAACCACGCGGCTCTCGAGCACGTCAAAGATGGTCTCCGCGAAGTCGAAGAGTTCGTGGGTCAGCGGCAGGTTCTGGTCGATCATGGGGTTCTTGCTGCGATGCTCAACATCAATCAAGCCCGTCGAGGGAACGGCAGTACAGAGCTCAGCGGCCTCGCGCTGCTCAAAACGGAGCTCGTAGTCGTCATAGGACTCGCCCTCGTCGAGCGGGCACTTAAAGCCGGGGTGACCGCCCACAAAAAACGGCATGTCCTCGGTGCCCTCATTGGTCACCTCGTACGAAACGGCC
>DBGAZC010000139.1:0-8540 GCA_048472015.1 Collinsella sp.
CCTTCAGGAGCGTCTGGACGGCATGACCAAGGAGTTCAAGGTCTGCCACGGCGACTTCAACCCCTCCAACGTCATCGTCGGCGACGACGGCCAGCTCTATGTGTGCGACTGGGCACACGCCACCCAGGGCTCCCCTGCTGCTGACGTTGCCACCACCTACCTGCTCTTTGCCCTCAACAGCAAGGACCAGGCCGAGGCCTACCTGGAGCTCTACTGCGACCGCGCTGACATGCCCATGCAGGTCGTGCGTCAGTGGACGAGCATCGTTGCCGCTTCCGAGCTCGCTCGTAAGCGCAACGTGAACGATGAGTTCCTTAAGGACTGGATCGACGTCGTCGATTATCAGTAATATCTGAGCGATTCATTTCGCATCGGAGGCACAAAGGGAAACCCCGCAGCTCGAATGGGCTGTGGGGTTTTTCTTTTAGCTATAAAAGATTCTTAGACGCAAAAGCGGCCCTGCGCCTCTCCCTCGAGAGACGCAGGGCCGCTTCGTAAGCGCACTCAACGCAGCGGGCTCGATTAACGGCGTGCTGCCTACACAAGCTCGGCGACCTTGGCGACAACCTCATCGATTGCCACATCCTCGCGCTCGCCCGTAGCACGGTCCTTAAGCTCAACGGTACCGTTCTTAAGACCGCGCTTGCCCAGAATCACCTGATATGGGAAACCCATAAGGTCGTTGTCGGCAAACTTAAAGCCGGGACGCTCATCACGGTCATCGACGACAACCTCGATACCCTCGGCGCACAGACCCTCGACGATCTGCCCGCAGACGGAAGCGCACTCCTCCTTCTTGGGATCGAGCGGAATCACCGCGACCTCGTACGGGGCAACGGAGACCGGCCAGACGATACCGTGCTCGTCGTTGTGCTGCTCCACAACGGCAGCGAGCGAGCGAGACACGCCAACGCCGTAGCAGCCCATGATGAGCGGCTTCTCCTTGCCGTCCTCGTCCATAAAGGTGGCACCCATGGCCTCGGAGTACTTGGTGCCCAGCTGGAATACCTGAGAGACCTCGATACCGCGGGCAGCGGAGAGCGGCTTGCCGCAGTGCGGGCAGGGATCGCCGGCAACGACGGTAACCAGGTCGGCCCACTCGTCGACGGTAAAGTCGCGCTCAGGGCAGGCACCGGTAAGGTGATAATCGACCTCGTTGGCACCGCAGGCCCACTGCTTGGACTCGCGCAGGCTCTCGTCGCAGACCAGACGGATGCCCTCGGGCAGGTTAACCGGTCCGATAAAGCCCTTGTGCAGACCGTAGGTCTGGAGCTCCTCATCGGTCATCATGCGATAGCCCTTGCCAAAGACGTGCTCGGCCTTGCAGTCGTTGAGCTCATGATCGCCCGGAACGATGGCCACAACCGGCTTGCCCTCGGCGTCGATGAGAGCCAGGGACTTGCGCGTGCCGTTCTCGGGGAACCCAAAGAACTTGGCAACGGCCTCGATGGTGCCCATGCCCGGAGTCTCGACCTTGGTAAGCGTACCGTCGCCGGGACCCTCGGTCACGACAACCTTAGTGCTTGCCGCCTCGTCGTCGGCAGCAAAGCCGCAATCGTCGCAGTAGACCAGCGAAGCCTCGCCGGCCTCGGCCAGCGCCATATACTCGACGGAGGTGTCACCGCCGATCTCGCCGGAATCGGCGACGACGGGCAGGGCCTTGATGTAGCAGCGCTCGCAGATATTGGCGTAGGCCTGCTTCATCTTGTCATACTCCTCCTGCAGGCTCTCCTGCGTGGCAGAGAAGCTGTAGGCGTCCTTCATGATGAACTCGCGACCGCGCATCAGGCCAAAGCGGGGACGGAACTCGTCGCGGAACTTATCCTGGATGTGATAGAGATTCACCGGCAGCTGCTTGTAGGAACGCAGTTCATTGCGCACCAAGGCGGTCACGGTCTCCTCGTGCGTGGGGCCGAGCACGAACTCGCGGCCGTGGCGGTCATCAAAGCGCACGAGCTCCTTACCATAGGCATCGATACGGCCGGACTCACGCCACAGCTCGGCATCGACCATGATGGGCATCATGAGCTCCTGGGCACCGGCAGCGTCCATCTCGTCGCGCACGATGTTCTCGATTTTGCGAATCGAGCGCCACGCGAGCGGCAGATAGGAATAGAGACCGGCGGCCTCCTTGCGAATCATGCCGGCACGGAGCAGCAGGCGATGGCTCGCAAGCTCGGCATCGGCCGGATCCTCTTTGAGCGTCGGAGCATACAGCTTAGACATATACATTGCTCGAGTCATTTATTTCTCCTCAATTAGCTTGTCGACCTCGGCCATAAGCGCGTCGACAATTTGGTCCTCAGCTACTTTACCAATGATCTGGCCGTGCGAAAAGAGCAGGCCCTGACCTCGTCCGCAGGCAACGCCCAAGTCGGCGTCAGAAGCCTCGCCGGGGCCATTGACCGCGCATCCCATAACGGCGATCGAAAGCGGCGCGGAGTAGTTCTTAAGCCGATCGGTGACGTCCTCGGCGATAGGAATGAGGTTAACCTGGCAGCGAGCGCACGTGGGGCACGAGACAATCTCGGGGCCACGACGGCGAAGACCGAGCGACTGAAGAATACCCCAGGCGACCGGCGGCTCCTCGACCGGATCGGCCGTAAGCGAGACGCGCATGGTGTCGCCAATGCCCTCGGAAAGCAAAATACCCAGGCCCACAGAGCTCTTAATGGTGCCCTGGAGCTTGGTTCCGGCCTCAGTCACGCCCAAATGAAGCGGAACATGGGGGATTTCGCGCGACAGGGCACGATAGGTGTCAAGCGTCGTGGACACGCTATGAGCCTTGGCGGAAAGCACGATATTGGTAAAGCCGCGATCCTCAAAATGTTTGACGAAACGCTCGCTCGACATCACAAGCTTTTCGGGCTGCGTAAGGTCATCGCGCTCGGCGATATCCTGCTCAAGCGAGCCGGCGTTCACGCCGATACGAATCGCGCAACCAGCGGCGCCCGCAGCATCGATCACGGCATCGACTTTGGCCCAATCGCCGATGTTGCCGGGATTGATGCGGAGCTTGGCGGCACCGGCCTCCACGGCACCAATGGCGAGCTTATGGTTAAAGTGGATATCGGCAACGATCGGTACCGGAGACTCCGCACAAATCGTGCGAAAGCCCTCGAGCGCAGCCTCAGTGGGCACGCTCACGCGCACAACATCACAACCCGCCTGGGCGAGTGCACGAACTTGTGCAAGCGTTGCCTGCGCGTCGGCGGTATCGGTGCAGGTCATGGATTGGACCACCACCGGTGCGCCGCCACCGATCTGAACGCCGCCCACATGCACGGGGCGCGTCAGCTCGCGCGGCAAAGGATGGGATAAAGACAATCCAAACACTCCCCTACAAAATAAAACGAAGGACGTCGGAACGAAGCATATAGACAAACAGCAGCGCAAAGAGAACGATGCCGACATAGCTGACGATCGTCTGCACCTTCAGCGGCAGCTCGCGACCGGCGACCTTTTGGATGATCTCGATAACCAGCTTTCCCCCGTCGAGCGGCGGAATGGGCAGCAGGTTCATAAAGCCCAGCGAGAACGAGATGAGCGCGGCAAATGTCAAGAAGGTCGCGGGGCCGGCTGCCGCCGCCTGAGAAGACATGACGCTGATGCCAACAATCGAGCTGGACTGATCGAGTATCTCCATCGTATGCTGCGGCTGCAGCAGACGCATAACGCCCTCAGCAGTCTGCTGAACATAGGAGAACGACAGGCGCGCCGAGGTGATAGGGTCCAAATGGACCACCTGCGTAGAAGCATAAACACCCAAACGCTCGTCCTCCTTGAGCGCGACCGAGGTCGAAAGTTTCTTACCGTCGCGCTGGTACTCAATGGCGGTATCGTCCTGACCGGCAGCCTTGCCGATGGCATCATACACATCCATCCAGCTGGAGCAGGACACGCCATCGACACTAAGAATCGTGTCGCCGGCCTCGATGCCCGCCTTGGCGGCTATCGAGCCTTCTTCGACCTGACCGATCACATTGCTATCGACCGGCACCGATACGCCGGCGATAGAGTAGATGCTCATAAGCAGCAAAAAGCCCGTCAGGATATTGACGAGAATGCCCGCGAGCAGCATAAAGGCACGCTGGAGAAAACCCTGGCCCAGATAGGTATGCGAACGCTCCTGCTCGAGGAACTCCGAAGCAGTGACCGGCAGCTCCCACACATCGCCCTCGGCAGTCGCATGCTCTCGATCGAACTTGCGGCCGTCAAAGGTGGTATATCCTGCAGCATCGCGCGGCAGCGTCTGGTACCTAACCGGATAATAGCTGGGTGAAGGCTTCTCCCCTTCCTCGTACCAAGGCGCAATGGAACCCCAGCCCAAAAGCAAGGCACAAGCCTCGAGAACATCCTCCTCGGGCAGCTCCAGCTCGACGGAAAGGTCTGCAACCGAAACGCGACCATGACGATAGATCGCCGCAAGCACACGGTCGGCGCACGAGACATCGGTCGGATCCATACCGCAGATAGCGGCATAGCCACCCAGCAGCAGCGGCGTCACGCCAAACTTGGTACCGATGCGACGCGACGTACGATGAATGTCAAAGCGGCACGGTAGGCCCAAGAAAAACTCAGTGACGCGCACGCCGCACGCACGGGCCGCCAAAAAGTGGCCGCCCTCATGCAGAAACACGAGGACGGATAGCATCAAAAGGCCCCAAAAGACCGAGGAGAGAACGCTCAGAACAGTATCCATAAAACGAAAAGCAATCCTAACGATTAAGAGCGGGTTGCAGCGAGCACCTCGGCGGCCTTGGCGCGAGCCCACGTATCGACATCGCGAAGCTGGTCAAACGATGCGACCACCTGCGTATCGTGTGCATCCATGCACGACTCGACGATACGGTCGATATCGGTAAAGGTACAGGCATCGTGCAGGAAGGCATCGACGGCAACTTCGTTGGCGGCATTCAACACGCACGGCATGGTGCCGCCTGTCTTGCCGGCACGCTCGGCCAGCGCCAGGCAGCGGAATGTGTCCATATCGGCCGCATCGAAGGTGAGCTGCCCGAGCTCGCGGAAATCGATTCGAGGAGCTGGGGTATCCCAACGCTCGGGATACGAGAACGCGAACTGGATGGGAATGCGCATGTCGGACGCACCAAGATGCGCCATCACGGAGCCGTCCGCATACTCGACCATCGAGTGGATCTTTGACTGGCGCTGAACGACCACGTTGATAAAGTCGAGATCGCACCCGAACAGATGCATCGCCTCGATACGCTCCAAGCCCTTATTCATGAGGGTCGCAGAGTCGATGGTGATCTTAGCACCCATGGCCCACGTGGGGTGTGCCAGCGCATCGGCGCGCGTCACGCAATTGAGCTCGTCGCGCGTACGGCCAAAGAACGGACCACCCGAGCAAGTGAGCCAAATGCAGTGAGCCTCGCGCGGATTCTCCCCCAGATAGCACTGGTAGATGGCGGAGTGCTCGGAGTCGACCGGAATTAGCTGACCCGGTTGCGCCAACGGCATCAGCAGGTCACCGCCGACAACGAGAGACTCCTTGTTGGCAAGTGCGAGACGCTTGTTCGAGGTCAGGGCCGCATGGCTCGCTTCGAGCCCGGCAGCGCCCACAATGGCAACAAGGACACAGTCGACGTCATCGCGACGCGCGAGCTCACAAACCGCCTGCGCACCAACACCGAGCTCGGTGCCCTCGGGCAGCTCCTGCAGTACAGCGTCCGCACCGTGGGTGGTGTCGGCCACAGCAACGGCCGGGACCGAAAACTCGCGGGCGGCGGCAACGAGCTCCGAGGTGCTGGAGTTAACGGACAGTGCCGTCACCTGCAGTCGATCGGCATGCTGACGGCATACATCAAGTGCCTGCGTACCGATAGAGCCCGTACAACCCAGGATGGCAACGCGAAGACGCCCATCGGGGGCGTACGTCATCTGAAAGGCCATTACAGCACGCCTCCGATCATCAAAAGCAGCTGCGCGGTAATGCAGCCAAAGATAAGCGAGTCGCTACGATCGAGCATGCCGCCATGGCCCGGAATAAGGTTGCCAGAATCCTTGACGCCCACGCCACGCTTGATGCGTGACTCGATGAGGTCACCGATAACGCCCAGGATGGACACAACCACGCCGCAAAGCAGCGCATAGGGCAAGCTCAGCTTATAGAAATGCGTCGCCCACAAAATAAGCCAGATAAGAACCGAGCCCAAGATGCCGCCGACAAAGCCCTCCCAGCTCTTTTTGGGAGAGATCTTGGGGACCATCTTGTGCTTGCCGATACGGCTGCCCACGATGTAGGCAAACGAATCGGAGACCCAGAGAGACGCGCAAACACCCACCGAAAGCAGGGCGCCGGCAAAACCGGGCACGGCATCGCGCAGCAGCACGATGGCCGACAGCATAAAACCGGTGTAGATGGGACCCATGAGTGTCACAGCCACATCGGATATGCGGGTACGCGACGAACAGACATACCAAATGCCCACCGCAAGCATCAATGCAAAAAGCAGCGCATTCAACAGCAGCGAGTCGCCCAGCGCCGAGAGCGGAAAGAGCACGGCGGCAGCGATACCCAGGCGCTCGTTGGCCACCTTGCCATCGAGCTTCGTCATGCGGAAATACTCAAAGCAGCACAGGCCGCTCATGACGGAGACGAAGATGGCGGTGGGAACGATACCCAAAACCAGGCAGAGAATAAATACGACGGCGTAGACGATACCTGCGGCGGCACGGGTAATAAAGCCGGCAAGCCACGAAGTCGCGGCCGCGCCGCTCTTGGCGGCAGGCGCCTTGGGAGCAGACGCCTTGGGACGATCGGACACGATTAAGCCTCCTCGGTCTTGCTCAGTCCACCAAACCTACGGTCGCGGCCCTGATAGGCCAAAATGGCGTTGACAAGACCCCAACGATCAAAGTCGGGCCAATAGGTATCGGTGACATAAAACTCGGAATAGGCAACCTGCCACAGCAGATAGTTCGAAAGGCGAAGCTCGCCGGAGGTTCGAATCACAAGCTCAGGATCGGGTAGCCCAGCGGTGTACAGGTGCGAAGCAACCATATCATCGTCGATGGCGGCCGGATCGATCTTTCCGGCAGCGGCATCGAGCGCGATCTGACGGACAGCACGGGTGATCTCGGCACGGGCTCCGTAGTTGACGGCAAGTGCCAGCGTCATGCCGGTATGGTCGGCACACTCGGCAAGACCTCGCTCAAAGACATCGCGGGTCTTCTTGGGCAGTGCGGAAATATCGCCCAAAAAGACAACGCGCACGTTTTCGCGCTTAAGCAGCGGCAGCTCATCGATAAACGTCTTAGCAAACAGATGCATTAAAACGTTGACCTCATGCTGCGGACGATTCCAGTTTTCGGTGGAAAACGCATAGGCCGAAAGGACGTCGACGCCCAAACGCACGCATGCGGTAATAATCTCGCGCAGGGAGACGATACCGGCCTTGTGTCCCTCGGTGCGGGCAAGACCGCGCGCCGTGGCCCAGCGACCGTTACCGTCCATGATGCACGAAATATGATGCGGAATCTTATTGAGGTCAAGGTCGGAAAAACCGACGCCCGCAGGGGCGTCGGCAAAGTACTCGACCAGTTTGTTCTCGTCGTATTGCACCTTAGATCTCCATGACCTCGGCTTCTTTTTCCTTCAGAAGCTCCTCAACCTTGGCAACATACTCATCGGTATACTTCTGGACCTTGGCCTGCTCGCGACGGACATCGTCCTCGGTGAGCTCTTCGTCGCGCTCGAGCTTGTTGTTAAAGTCGCGACGGATGTTGCGAATGGAGACCTTGGCCTGCTCGGCATACTCGCGGCACTCCTTGACGAGCTCGCGACGACGCTCCTCGGTGGGAGCCGGGAACGGCAGGCGCACGACGGTACCGTCAGAGTTGGGAGTAATGCCCAGATCGGAAGCGCTGATAGCCTTCACGATTGCGTTGACGAGCGCCTTGTCCCAGGGCTCGATAAGCAGCATGTGAGCCTCGGGGGTCTTAACGGCGGCAACCTGGGTAACCGGCGTGGGAACACCGTAGTAATCGACCGAAATGTCGGACAGAATGTTAGCGTTGGCGCGGCCCGTGCGAACCTTGGAGAAGTTGTGCTTGAGGGACTCGAGCGACTTGTCCATGTGGGCGGTGATGTTCTCTGCCATGCTTAATCCTCCTGATAGACGAGCGTGCCGACGGGCTCACCCGAAAGCGCGCGTTTGACGGTGTCCTCGCCATCAATGTTGAGGACCAAAATCGGCATACGGTTATCCTGGCACAGTGCCGTGGCCGTGGAATCCATAACCTGCAGACCGCGGACGAGAACCTCGTGATAGGTAATCTTGTCAAAACGGACGGCATCGGCGCACTTGACAGGATCCTTGTCGTAGATGCCGTCAACCTTGGTGGCCTTAATCAGAATCTCGGCACCGATCTCGCAGGCACGAAGAGCCGCGGCGGTGTCGGTCGTAAAGTACGGATTGCCCGAACCGGCGGCAAAAATAACGACGTTGCCCTTGGAAAGGTGGTTGATGGCGCGACGGCGAATATAGGGCTCGCAGATCTCGTTCATCTGGATAGCG
>DBGAZC010000140.1:0-8531 GCA_048472015.1 Collinsella sp.
GCTGGCGCCGCAGCCGCCGCCACAAGTGTCGCGCTTGCTTCCAAGATTGGCATCGCTGGTTCAGTAATTGGCGCCGCCGTGAGCTCGGTCATCACCGTTGTGTCCTCGCAGGTCTACCGCCACTTTATCTCTGCCAGCGCCAAAGCCCTCAAAGGTACGCACGCCGACGTCGACTACCCCGCCGGCGCCTATGAGCCCGTTGAGCTTAATGCCGAGGAGCACCTGGGCGGCGCCGCGACTACGCAGGAGATGCGCCAGGTTGCGGGGCGTGCGACCACGGCGCGCGTCGCCCCTAACAGCCTGCGCGCCAAGGCCGCGGCAGAGCGCAGCCAGACGCAAAAGAAGGTCATCGTCTTCTCGATCGCCATCGCCATCGTCGCGGTCATCGCCTGCACCGGCGCCATCCTTATAACCACCGCCGGTGAGGGTCTGGGCGAGCGTCCCGAGCCAATCCTTTCGTCGCGCACGACCGAGCACGACGCGGATAACACCGGTCAATCGCAAAGCCAGCAGGACGACTCGCAGGGCGCCTCCGCATCCACCGACTCGTCCTCGAACACCCCCGATCAGTCGCAGAGCGCTGATTCCTCTGCGAACAGCGGCGGCACGCAATCCAGCACGACCGACTCAAGCCAAACGACTGACGGCTCTCAACCGAGCACAGGCGACCAGACGAGCGGCAATGCATCGGGCACGGGATCTACCGACAATAGCAACACCAACAGCTCGAGCGGAACCGCTTCCGGCACGGCATCAGACAGCTCGAGCCAAGACACGGCATCGGGCAACTAAGCACGTTTGCCCCTCATAGATAACCGACCTGCATAACGGGCGCGAACCGGCAACGGTCGCGCCCGTTTGCCTTGGGCGACGAGATGGCAAGCCCCGCGCGATGGTAAGATGCTTTGGTGTGTAAAGAGGAGATTTGCCATGAGCAAGACAATAGTTAAGCCCACGCTATCGCTGGGCAACCACATCTATCTGTATCGCCTGCTGCGCGACGCGATTGGGTGCGGCAAGCAAACGTTTATGACGCAGGTCGAGGAGGCACTCGCCGCTGGTGACATGGTCGCATATGACCTGGGCTTTGAGTCCACGCGCGAGCTGCTCGAGGAGCTCGACGACTGCATTAAGCTGACTGTCTTTAAGGGCGGTCGCCTGTATGCCACCGTCATCGCCAACGAGGCTTGGGATGCCGCCCTTGCCAAAGGCGAGGACAAGCCCAAAGCTGCCAAGGGCGCCAAGCAGTCCTACAAAAAGAAAAAGCGCGGCGAGAAGGACCTCAAGGCCGTGCGCCCCAAGCACGTTAAGCGTCCCGAGCCCGAAGCCATGGTTGAAGTCGTGCCGGAACCCGAGCCCGAGACAGAGATCGAAGTCGCTATTGAGGTAACGGCAGAAGCCGAAACCGAAATCGCTGCCACGACCGAGCCCGTAGTCATATCCGAGCAGGAAGCCACTGCTGAGCTCAACGAGGCTCCCAAGTCGACAGCCGAAGAAGCCGCTAACCTATCCGAAACGCCTGCGTTCCAAAACAGCGATGTCTTTGGCGACGAGGCTGAGGACGATCAGCCCGAAGAGCCCACAGAACAGGACGCTGCCGAGGCGGCATCGGAGCCCGAGGTACCGCAGCCTGCCATCTCGCTCACGGTCGTCTATGACCCCGAGAACGCCAACGCCGGCATCACCACCATGGCATCCACGCCCATCGAGGCAAAGTCGAGCGTCGAGAACGAGAACGCGACGCAGGCTGAGGTTGAAACTGCCGCTGCAGACGCGCCCGTCACCGTGGAGCCCGCAGATTCCACGACCAAGCCGGACTCGACGCCGGGGCCCGCGACCGTCATCGAGTCCGTGCCCACCGCTGCTTGCGACCAAATTCCCGGACCGGCACCGGCTTCGGCACCCGCAGCAGCCCCAACCCCCGCACCTGCAGCGCCCGCCATCCCCAAGGACTTCCCCGTCGATTTCACAACCGAGATCTTCTGCCCCGGCCCGCTTCTGCACCAGCTGTCAACCTATCTCCCCTACGGCGCCGACACCCTCGGCATCGTCGGCGAGTACTACTGGATCGCCCGCGAGCGCGGTACCATCGAGGTCGCGCGAAACCGCGCAAGCTTCCCCCTGCGCTACACGCAGGCCGGCGAGCGCCACGAGGTTGCCGTGCGCATCCGCCGCAACACCACCGGCGGTCTCGGAGCCACCTGGACCATCGATAAAGTCGAAGAACCCGAGCAGTAACGACAAACGGCTCAAATCCAAATCAGGATTTGAGCCGTTTTTATTTGTTGATGTTGCGTAACCAACAGCGAGCGGGCCGCAAGTGCCCCAGGTTGCCGTGAAAGAGGAGCGACGCGTACTTCGGTACGCGAGCGACGGCTTGAACGGCAAGATGGGGTGCTTGCGACCCGCGCAGCGTCGAGCAGTTACGCGGTTTGGAAAACCGCGTAACGATCTAGTCGCGCGTCAGCTTACGGTGGATACGATGCGGCTGGGCTGCGTCCTCGCCCAGGCGCTCGATGCGGTTGGCCTGATAGGCCTCGAAGTTGCCCTCGAACCAATACCAGTTGCCCGGATTCTCGTCGGTGCCCTCCCACGCCAGAATGTGCGTGGCGACGCGGTCCAGGAACATACGGTCGTGGCTAATGACCACCGAGCAGCCCGGGAACTCGAGCAGCGCCGCTTCGAGTGAGGACAGCGTCTCGACGTCGAGGTCGTTCGTAGGCTCGTCGAGGAGCAGCAGGTTGCCGCCCTGCTTGAGCGTAAGCGCCAGGTTCAGACGGTTGCGCTCGCCACCGGAGAGTACGCCGGCGCGCTTCTGCTGGTCCTGGCCCTTAAAGCCAAAGCTCGCCACATAAGCGCGGCTCGGAACCTCGGTCTCGCCGACCATCATGTGGTCCAGACCGTCCGAGACGACCTCCCATAGGTTCTTATCGGGGTCGATGCCGGAACGGTTCTGGTCGACGTAAGAAATCTTGACGGTCTCGCCCACCTCGAGCTCACCCGAAGTCAGCGGCTCCAGACCAACAATCGTCTTAAAGAGCGTAGTCTTGCCCACGCCGTTGGGGCCGATGACGCCCACGATGCCGTTACGCGGCAGGGTGAACGAAAGGTCATCGATGAGCACACGGCCATCGAATTCCTTGTGCAGATGATGAGCCTCAAGCACCTTGTTGCCCAGACGCGGGCCCACAGGGATGCGGATGTCGGTCCAGTCGAGCTTCTGGCTTGCGCGGGCCTCGGCCTCCATCTCCTCGTAGCGAGCCAGACGGGCCTTGTTCTTGGCCTGGCGGGCCTTGGGCGAGCTGCGCACCCACTCGAGCTCGGCCTCCATGCGCTTGGCGAGTTTGGCATCGCGGTTACCCTGAGCCTCGATACGTGCGGCCTTGGTCTCCAGATACGTAGAGTAGTTGCCCTTGTAGGGATAAAGGTGACCGCGGTCGACCTCGCAGATCCACTCGGCAACGTTATCCAGGAAGTAGCGATCATGCGTAACGGCAAGCACCGCGCCTTGATAGTTGTGCAGGAAATGCTCGAGCCACAGGATCGACTCGGCGTCCAGGTGGTTCGTGGGCTCGTCGAGCAGCAGCAGGTCGGGAGCTTCGAGCAGCAGCTTGCACAGGGCCACGCGACGGCGCTCGCCGCCAGAGAGCACGTTGACCGGCATGTCGGAATCGGGCAGCTGCAGGGCGTCCATGGCCTGGCCGAGCTTGGAATCGATATCCCAGCCGTCGGCGGCGTCGATCTCGTCCTGGAGCTTTCCCATCTCGGCCATGAGGGCGTCCATGTCGCAATCCGGGTCGCACATCTCCTCGCCGATCTTGTTGAAGCGATCGACCTTGGCGATCATGTCGCCAAATGCCATGCGCACGTTCTCGATGACGGTCTTGTCGTCGTCGAGCGGCGGCTCCTGCTGCAGGATACCCACGGTGTAGCCGGGGGTGAGCTTGGCATCGCCGTTGGAGACCTCCTCGATGCCGGCCATGATCTTGAGCAGGGTCGACTTGCCCATACCGTTGGGGCCCACGACGCCGATCTTGGCACCGGGGTAGAAGCTCAGGGTCACGTCGTCAAGGATCACCTTGTCGCCATGGGCCTTGCGAGCCTGATACATCTGATAAATGAACTCCGCCACAGTCATTTCTCCTTATCTAGCTGCGGAAATCTTCTCCCCCTCTCCGTTTTGGAAAAAGCGGAGAGGCAGTTCGCGCGTTCTAATAAAAAGGGGCATGGTTGCCCACACCCCCTAATACTACCTGGGAAAAGTCCCCCGGAACATACTATGAACTGCGTACGCTAGTTTTCCGCAACCTTAACGAGCGGCTCGCTGCGATTTGCGCCACAACAGATACGAGTAGACGTAGACGGCTCCAACCGAACCAAACGCCAGAACCGCAATCACCGCGGCGACGACTTCACTCGAAAGCACGCTGCCTGCCACGCCCATCACAATCAGGCCAATACCTAGCACCATAAAGCAGGCGCCGCCAAAACGCTGCGTACGGCGCCAGTTCTCGGGATCGGCAAGCGCCCAGGGTGTCTTGATACCGAGCGTATAGTTCTGCTTCACACGCGGCAAGTAGTTGCCTACGCCGATGAACAGCAAACCGACAACACCGGAAATCAGCACGTTAACCGAACCGACCGCCGGCACCACGCCCCAGACCGTAAGCTCTCCCAGCCAGCTTATGGCGCACATGAACAAGGTGAAGGCGATTACGAAGCCCTGGTAGAACTTGCCCGAGGTTCGATATGCCTCACCTTTGGGGTCGATGCGCGGCACCACGCAGAACATTGCGAGAAGCGCCAGAGGCAGCACGCCGAGCGCAGAGGCCATCCAGCTAGGACCCCAACCGTCGACGGCGCCGTTCGCGCCCCAGTGCGTGGGAATCTGCGCAGGCAAGCTCGGCATCACCATGAGGTGCGCTACAACATTAATAGCGCAGACCACAACAAGCATGGCCCACACGCGCGACGATACCCCCGTGGCGTGAATGCCCTTGTTTTCGTTATTCATCCTTATCACCTTCCGTGTTTGTAAAGCCCATAAACCAACCGATCAAGTCCTGCATGACGGTGGTGTTTAAGCTGTATACGATGTTTTGGCCATGGCGCTCGTCGGTCACCAACCCGGCGTTTTTGAGCGTCGCCAAGTGATGGCTCAGCGACGGCTTACTGATATCGAAATGCTCGGCAAGCTCCCCCGCCGTGCAATTGCCCTCGCGCAGCAACTCCAAAATGCGCCGTCGCGTTGGATCGGCAAGCGCCTTAAAACCCTCTCCCGGCATAAGACCTCCTCTCATCATCTCTCATGACGCGCACACTATACTCGATATTTAGATGTTTGTCTAACTATCTAATCTTGTACTCAAAAAAATAGCCGCCTCCGCGTAATGCGAAGACGGCCACTTCTCACGCTACAAACGTGTTTTAGAGTTGGCCAACCCGCTGCAACGGGTGCCATCTGCTTCAATCTTATGCGAACCCCGATCCCATTTCAACAAGCCCAAGGGCTCAAATGGAATCGCGATAACACCTATAATGGCGATAGCTAAAACACGATTCGCTTCCCTATCGGAGGATGTCTATGACCGAAACCGCTGCCGCTCTCGTCGAGACACGCGACACCAAGCTCGAGATCATCATGGGCCGCGAGGCACTCGATAAGCTCGCCGATGCTACGGTGTTGGTGCTCGGCTGCGGAGGCGTGGGCTCCAACTGCTGCGAGGCACTCGCCCGCGGCGGCATTGGTCATTTCGTCATTCTGGACAAGGACATCGTCGCGCCCAGCAATATCAATCGCCAGGCTATCGCCTTTCACAGCACCATCGGCAAGCGCAAGGTCGATGTTATGGAAGCCATGATCCACGACATCAATCCCACCGCCACCGTTATCAAACGCACCGAATACCTGCTGAGCGACAACATCGACGAGTTCTTCGCGAGCGTTTTGGAGCAGACGGACGGCAAGCTCGACTACGTCGTCGACGCCATCGACACCATCTCGGCCAAGCTCACCATTGCCAAATATGCTCAGGACCACGACATTCGTTTGGTTAGCTCCATGGGCGGGGCCAACAAGCTCCATCCCGAGTGCCTCCGCTTTGCCGACATTTTCGATACGGTACGCGACCCCATGAGCCGCATCATGCGCAAAGAATGTAAGAAGCGCGGAATCAAGAGTCTGCACGTGCTGTTTAGCTGCGAGGAATCGGTTAAGACCCAACCCCGCGACCCGTCCAACATCCACGAGCGTACCGAGTTGGGTACCGCTAGTTTTATGCCGCCCATCATGGGTCAGATGATTGCCGGCGAGGTTATCCGCCAGATCAGTGGACGCGGCACCGAGCGTGTGCGCGCCGACGGCCAACGCCTGGACTAGCGGAGTGCGCCGAGATGGAGCCCCGGTTATTTGATGCACACTGCCATCTTGATTTGATGGCTCACCCGGACGCCGTTGCCGATGAGGCGACGGCACTGGGCTTGGGCCTATTTGATTGCGGCGTCGATCCACGTGACTTTTCGGCCGCAAACGAGCGCGCCCATCGCCAACCAAGCATCATCGCCGGCATTGGGCTTCACCCCTGGTGGCTTGCCGACGGTCGCTGCGGTCCTGCCGAAATCAATCTGCTTTGCGAAGTTGCAGCCCAAGAGCGCTACATCGGCGAGGTGGGACTCGACTTTTCTGCGCGCTTTGCCGAAAGCGAGCCGCTGCAAACACAGGCACTTGACCGGCTCTGCGAGGCTCTCGCGCAACATCCTCTTACCGGGCGTGTGATATCAATTCACGACGTTCGTTCGGCAGGAGCCGTACTGGACGTCCTCGAATCGCATGGACTACTCATCCCAAACCCCGACTCCCCCGCTATCATCTTCCACTGGTTTAGCGGTACTTCGGACGAACTCGTCCGCGCGCGTAATGCGGGCTGTTATTTTTCCGTGAACGAGCGGATGCTCGCCACCAAGCGCGGTCGCGAATACGCCCGACAGATCCCACTCGATCGTTTACTGCTCGAGACCGATGCGCCGGCGGAGGCAAACACCGAAACAAGCGCACAGTCGCTTATCAGATCGCTCACATGGACCTCAGAACGCATCGCCTCACTCAAAAACCGCGACGCAGAGTGCATCGAGTCGGCAGTTTTAGCAAATGCGCACTCTGTTTTTGACCTTCGCTAGCCCCGGTGGGCAAAAAATGCCAAATATGAGTACTGTTGCAAATCCAGTCACATTATTTTACGGCAAAATAGTGCCTTGATAATGTACAGCTATCCATTATCAAGGCACTTTAAGGTGGTTAAAGTCATTTTTAGCAGGTTTTAATCACTCGCAGACACCCAACTAGGCCCTCAATAGCTTAATTTCGCTGTTACTAAATTAGTGACAGTACTCATATTTAGCATTTTTTGTCCATGGAGTCCCGGGGGGCGACAATTCGACTCCCCGGGACTGCTCACCTATTCGGAAATCGGCACTCCATGGCCCCAGGAGCCTTCCATGCCGCATACGGTCGAAGCAAACCCCGCCGCAAAGTCGAGTGCACGCTCGATGGCCTCGGCACCATCCTCGCCACGCTTGACGGAATCGAGATAACACATCAGGAACGAAGTCAGGAATGAGTCGCCCGCACCCATGGTGTCCTTCATATCCGTTACCGGCTTAGCCAGTTGGCGGTAATAACGATCGCCATCATAGGCAATGCAGCCCTCAGCGCCAGCCGTTGCCGATACGAAACGCGGACCTAGACCCCTCACCCATGCCAGACGCTCGCGAATCTCATCCTCGCTCGCGGCGTCTGCCGCGCTAAAGAATGCGAAGTCAACGTAGGGAGCAATCTGCTCGTAGTACTCGTCGGTCGAATCGTCCGAGAAGTCAAACGAAACCGTGATGCCCGCGGCCTTCAACTTGGGAAGTTCGCGCTCGGTAAAGCAATAGTTGCCCGAGTGGACTACGTCGAACTGCTTCATGTACGTAAGGTCAAAGCGATCGAGCACATAGCGAGTATCGCCACGGATGCCACCCTCATTGGAGCCAAGGAAAACACGGTCGCCGTTAACGACGGTCACGCGCGCAGCACCATTCTCACCGATGAGCTGCTTGCATTTGGCTAGTTCAACGTCCTCATCCTCAAGACTCGCAATCACGTGCTCGGCAGCAGCGTCATTACCAAAGATGCCCATATACGCGGAGCGCGCGGCTCCGCATTTCTTGGCATACACGGCAAAGTTCACCGCATTGCCACCCGGATACATCGTGCGAATATGCTCGTAGCGGTCGACGACGTTGTCGCCAAACCCCAGTGCGCTCACGTTAAATGCCATAGCGCGCCCCTCTCTTATGCCAACGGAACCACTGTTGTGACAACAATGCCGCCCAGAATCTACGCGAGTTCCAGCAGCTCCGGCAGCTGGTCGATAATCTTGTCCGCGGCATCCTGGCTAAAGCCAAAGCGCTCCTCGCGCTTGGCAATAACCGTCAGGCCGGCTCGCTTACCCGCGGTAATGCCCGGAACGGAATCCTCAACGCAGCAGCAG
>DBGAZC010000141.1:0-5796 GCA_048472015.1 Collinsella sp.
CTTCGACTCGAATTCTTGACGGCCTGAACAATCGTCAATATCGGTCGGAGGGGTGGCTTTGTAAAGCCGTTTGTCTCCACCCGCGTAGCGGGTGGTTTAAAGCTGGCCGCTGCGCGGCCAGCGGACTAAAGTCTTGAAGCAAAAACGGGTGGTAGCCGGTACGGCTACCACCCGTTTGTCTCATATCTAGCCCATAGCAGACCAGCTACTTCTTAATGCCGCGTCCCAGACGCTTGGCGACCGACGCCACGGCACTCTCGTCGACCGAGCCACAGCTCACGCAGCCATCATGGGCACGCATCTGGCCGGTGACCTCGTCCATCGCGAGCGGCGCCACCTTCTCGAGCTTAAAGCCTTTACCGGCGCGCATGTTTTCCTTGGCCACGCTAATCATGAGCTTAATGCGGTTGAGCTGGTTGACCTCGGACGCACCGGGGTCGTAGTCCACCGCGACGATATTGCTCTCGGGGTGCTGACGGCGCAGCTCCTTGATCACGGCCTTGCCCACCACGTGATTGGGCAGGCACGCGAAGGGCTGCGTGCAGATGATGTTGGGCGCACCGTGGTCAATCAGATCGAGCATCTCGGCCGTAAGCAGCCAGCCCTCGCCCATGTTGTTGCACACCGAAAGCACCGTGCGGGCCTTGTCGGCCATGGTGCCGATGCGCTCGGGCGCCTCGAAGCGGCGGGACTTCTCGAGCATCTCCTCCACCGGCGTGCGCATCCAGTCCACGAGCTTGATGAGCGCCTGCATACCAGCGCGCGTGGTAGCGGAGCTTCCCAACTCGTCCTTCTGCAGCTCGGCATTGCTCATGGAGTACAGGAAAAAGTCGAGCAGACCCGGCACCACGGCCTCGCAGCCCTCGCGCTCGATGACATCGACCACGTGGTTGTTGGCTGTGGGATGGAACTTGACCAGGATCTCGCCGACCACGCCCACGCGCGGCTTGGTACCCTCGCCCACGAGCGGCATGGTGTCGAACGCGCGGATGGCCTCGCGGCACAGCTTGGTGTAGTTGTGGCGGTTAAACTTGGGCGCCAGCTTGCGAGCGCGCGCCATGTACTCCTCGTAGAGCGCGTTGGCGGCACCGGGCGTAGCCTCGTACGGGCGGCAGCGATAGAGCATCTGCATCATCACGTCGCCAAAGAGCACCGCGTAGACTGCCTGCTTAAGCAGCGCCGGCGTAATCTTAAAGCCAGGGTTGTCCTCGCCCAGCGCCACGGCCGAAAGCGAGATCACCGGGATCTCGGGGTGGCCGCTCTCGCGCAGGGCCTTGCGGATGAGTGCGATGTAGTTGGTGGCACGGCAGCCGCCGCCGGTCTGGCTGATAACCACGGCTGTCTTGGACAGGTCGTATCGACCGCTCTCGATGGCCTCCATGATCTGGCCCGTCACCAGGATCGACGGATAGCAGATGTCGTTGTTCACGTAGCGCAGGCCGGCCTCGACGGCATCGTGATCGGTCGAGGGCAGCAGCTCCAAGTTGTAGCCAGCACCACGGAACACCTCTTTGACCAGGTCAAAGTGGATCGGCGCCATCTGCGGGCACAGGATGGTGTAGCCCTCCTCGCGCATCTGCTCGGTAAAGGGCACCTTGGGCCACGCGGTCGAAGCACTCTCGCGCTGCGCCTCGAACGTGTACTTACGGCTCGCGAACGCGGGGGCATCCGTGGAGGGCGCCACCGGCGCGGCATCGCCCTGCTCGTAAGTCTCGCCCGCGGCCGTAGCCTCGGCCAAGCGCTCGGCCTCCTGGTCCTTGAGCGCCGCCATGAGCGAGCGAATACGGATACGCGCGGCGCCCAGGTTGGATACCTCGTCGATCTTGAGCACGGTATAGATCTTGCCGCTGGCTTCCAGAATCTCCTGCACCTGGTCGGTGGTCAGGGCGTCCAAGCCGCAGCCGAAGGAGTTGAGCTGAATCAGGTCCAGGTCGTTGCGCATCGTCACAAAACGGGCGACGGCGTACAGGCGGCTGTGGTACATCCACTGGTCGACGACGCGGATGGGACGCTCGGGCTTCACCAGGTGCGCAAGCGAATCCTCGGTAAAGACCGCAAAGCCAAAGCTCGAGATAAGCTCGGGCAGGGCGTGGTTGATCTCGGGGTCGTTATGGTAGGGGCGGCCGGCGAGTACGATGCCGTGGCCGCCGTGGTCCTCGACCCACTTAAGAGCCTCCTCGCCCATGGTCTGGATATCCTCGTGGAAGCGCGCATCGGCCTCAAAGGCAGCGTTGACGGCGGCATCGACCTCGGAGCGCGTGATCTTGGGTCCACGCACGCGACCGCGACCGGCCTCAGCATCGGCCACACGGTCGACGGCGAGCACCTGGTACAGGCGGCGCTTGAGCTCGGTCTTGTCGTGATACGGCACAAACGGATACAGGAACTCGATGTTCTGCTCGCGGATCTCGTCAATATTGAGCGCCAGCGCCGTGGGGTAGCTCATGACGATGGGGCAGTTATAGCAGTTGCCAGCCGTCGGATCCTCCTTGCGCTCCCAACGCACGCACGGCATCCAGATAAAGTCGACGTCACGGTCGATGAGGTTCATCACGTGGCCATGGCTCATCTTGGCCGGATAGCATACGCTCTCGGACGGCATGGACTCGATGCCCGCCTGGTAGGTCTTCTTGCTCGACTGGTCGGACAGCTGCACGCTAAAGCCCAGGCGCGTAAAGAACGCGTGCCAGAAGGGGTAGTTCTCGTACATGTTGAGCGCGCGCGGGATGCCGACGGTGCCGCGCGGGGCCTCGTCGGGGCTCAGGACCTCGCGGTTAAAGAGCAGCTCGTTTTTCTTTTTGAAGAGGTTGGGGGCCTCGGTCTTCTGCTTTTTGTGGCCGGCGCCCTTCTCGCAGCGGTTGCCGGTAATGAAGCGCCTGCCACCGCCAAAGTCGTTGACGGTAAGCTGGCAGTTGTTGGAGCAACGGCCGCAGCGGACATGCTTTTGCGTCACGGTGAGGTGCGCGATGTCCTCAGCCGAAAGAATGGTCGAGGTGCCGTCGGCGCCGGCGCGATCGCGGGCGAGCAGGGCCGCACCGTAGGCGCCCATGCAGCCGGCGATGTCGGGACGCACGGCGTGAACGCCAGTGAGCTGCTCAAACGCGCGCAGCGTGGCATCGGACATAAAGGTGCCGCCTTGGACGATCACCTGGCTGCCGATCTCCTTGGGGTCGCGCAGCTTAATGACCTTGAACAGGGCATTCTTGATGACGGAATAGGACAGGCCGGCCGCGATGTCGCCCACCGTGGCGCCTTCCTTTTGCGCCTGCTTGACGCGCGAGTTCATAAAGACCGTGCAGCGGCTGCCCAGGTCGACGGGGGCCTTGGCATGGATGGCGGCATCGGCAAACGCACGCACGTCCATGTTCATAGACACGGCAAAACTCTCGATAAAGCTGCCGCAGCCCGACGAGCAGGCCTCGTTGAGCATGATGTGCTCGATAACGCCGTCCTTCACGCGCAGGCACTTCATGTCCTGGCCGCCAATGTCCAGAATGAACTCGACGCCGGGCAGGAATGCCTTGGCGCCGCGCAGGTGCGCGACGGTCTCGATCTCGCCGGAGTCGGCCTTGAGGGCCTCGATGAGCAGCGCCTCGCCGTAGCCCGTGGTAGTCACGTGGCCGATGGTGCAACCGGCGGGGATGTGGTTGTAGAAATCGGCCATGATGACCTTGGCCGTGCCCAGGATGTCACCGTTGTTGTTGCCATACCAGGTGTGCAGCAGCTGACCGTCCTCGCCCACGAGCGCGGCCTTCATGGTGGTGGAGCCGGCGTCGATGCCAATGAACACGCGGCCGGTGTAGCCCTCGAGCTTGCCCTTGGGGACGACCTCGGTGTCGTGGCGACCCTTGAACTCGGCAAAGTCCTCATCGGTGGCAAAGAGCGGATCCAGACGCTCGACCTCGGCACCCTGCGTGTCACCCAGGGCATCGATGGCCTCGATGAGCTGCGGGAACGTGCTGAGCTTGTTGGACTCGTGCGCCATGGCGGCGCCGCTCGCCACAAACAGGTGAGCGTTTTGGGGCACGATACGGTGCTCCTCGTCCAGGTTGAGCGTGAGGTAGAAGCGGTGGCGCAGCTCGGAGAGGTACTGCAGCGGGCCGCCCAGGAAGGCGACGTTGCCGCGGATGGGACGGCCGCATGCCAGGCCCGAGATGGTCTGGGTCACGACGGCCTGGAAGATGGAGGCAGCCACGTCCTCGGGGCGGGCGCCTTCGTTGAGCAGCGGCTGGACGTCGGTCTTGGCAAAGACGCCGCAGCGGCTGGCAATGGGATAGATGGTGGTGGCGTTGGCCGCGAGTTCGTTAAGGCCGCTGGCGTCGGTGTGCAGCAGAGTGGCCATCTGGTCGATGAAGGCGCCCGTGCCGCCGGCGCAGGTGCCGTTCATGCGCTGCTCGATGCCGTTGTCGAAGTAGATGATCTTGGCGTCCTCGCCGCCCAGCTCGATGGCAACATCGGTGGCCGGGATGAGGGTCTCGACGGCACGCTTGCTGGCGATGACTTCCTGGACAAACTCCAGGTCGAGCCACTGGGACAGCAGCAGACCGCCCGAGCCGGTAATGGCGCAGGTCATCTGGGCCGTCGGCAGCACGGTCGCAGCGCCCTCGAACAGGTCGCGGGCACAAGCGCGGACGTCGGTGTGGTGGCGCTGGTACTTGGCGTAGACGATCTGGTTATCGTCGTTGAGCACGGCGAGCTTAACGGTGGTGGAGCCCACGTCAATGCCCAGGTGCAGGTTGCCACGAGCGTTCTCGGGGTTGAAGATCGCGCCTTCGGGGGCCTGGGCGGCGGCTACGGGCTCAGCGGCGGTGGCGGGCTCGCTGACGACGGACGTCTCCTCTGCCGCGTTCTTGGCCTCGGCAACCGCCTCGGCAACTTTCTCGGCAGCCGCGGTCGCGGCCTTCTGCGCGGCGTCCACCACGGCGGGCGCGGCCTCGCGTGCGGCAGCGACCACACGGTCTTTAATGCCCTCGACGAGTTTGCTCATCTGTTTCTCCTCTTAGTTAGTTGGACTCGACGGTTGCGGCGGTGTCGACCGCGTCCTCGAGCTGCAGATTCAATAGCTTCATGCCGTATTCCGGCACGTTGATATCGATGGGTTGGCCATATAGGTCGCCGGGACGCACAAAGGCGATAACCGTCATAATGCGCGCCATGGCTTCGGGCGATTCGGTGAGCCCACGCTCAAACCAACGCTGAATCAGGCCGACCTCGGCACTCACGACGTAGGTAACGTAGTAGTCAAAGAACGTCCCCAGCGCCAGGCCCAAAATGCCCGTCTGCGCACGAGGCACCACGGCCTCACGCGCGGTGTCGATGATCTTTTTAATAAAGGCGGGGTCGCCGCCCGGGCCCAGCAGGGCCCCGATAAGGTCGCGATTAGCCGCAAGATAGCGAAGCAGCTCAACCGAACCGGGTGCCGGCTCGAGCTCGTCGATATTGCGGTAAAGATCGGGTAATTGAGCTGCGGTGATGAGCTCAATGCGCTCACGGATCTCGGCCAGCAAGCCGTCCTCGATTTGATTGATAAAGTCGGGGATATCGCGGTAATGCGAATAGAACGTGCGGCGCGTAAGGCCAGCGCGCTCGGTGAGCGACGCGACATTAATGCGCGAAAGGTCGCCGCTTTCGGCAAGCTCGCTGGCAAGTGCCTGGCGAAGGGCACGCTGCGAGCGAAGGGACCGGCGATCGCATTTCTCGAGCTGGGACAAGCGTCCTCCTTGTTACTCAGCCTGTGCGCTATTGCACAGTGCGAGTATTATTGCACACCGTGTGCATCAACACGTAAAGGCAATA
>DBGAZC010000142.1:0-2280 GCA_048472015.1 Collinsella sp.
GTGACCGAGCTCGAGGCCAAAAGTGTTGCCCCTGGCTTTTGGGATGACGCCGACGCCGCCCGTGCCACCATGGAGGAGATCGCGCGTACCAAGGAAGATATCGCTGCCGTGGACACCGCGCGCGGCGAGCTTTCCGATGCCCGCGCCGCGCTGGAGCTTGCCGAGGAGATGGGGGATGACCCCGACGCCGTCGCCCTTCGCGAGGAGGCTACAGCCACGGCTGAGCGCCTGGCCCGGGCCATCGATGAGCTTGAGCTTTCGAGCTGGTTTACCGGTGAGTTCGATCACGGCGATGCCATTGTGACCATCAAGCCCGGACAGGGTGGTCTGGAGGCCCAGGACTGGACCTTCATGCTCTTTAAGATGTACATGAAGTACTGCCAGCGTCGCGGCTGGAAGGTCACCATCAACGACTGTCCCGCAGCCGAGGTCATCGGCATCGACCGCGCGACCTTTACCGTCGAGGGCAAGGACGCATTTGGCATGCTGCGCGCCGAGGCCGGCGTCCACCGCTTGGTTCGCATTAGCCCCACCGACGACAAGAAGCGCCGCCAGACCACGTTTGCCGGCGTCGAGGTCATCCCCGTGCTACCCGATGATATCGACATCGAGATCAGTCCCGATGACATCCGCGTGGACGTGTACCACGCGAGCGGCCCGGGCGGTCAGGGCGTCAACACCACCGACTCCGCCGTGCGCGTGACGCATTTCCCCAGCGGCATTGTGGTCACCTGCCAAAACGAGCGCAGCCAGATCCAGAACAAGGCCGCGTGCATGCAGATCCTCAAGGCTCGCCTGTACGAGATTGAGCTCGAGAAGCGTGCCGAGGTGCTCGATGAGATTCGCGGACCCAAGACCACGATTGGTTTTGGCAACCAGATCCGCAGCTACGTGCTCTACCCGTACCAGATGGTCAAGGACCTACGCACGGGCGTGGAGACCAGCAATGTCGAGGCCGTTCTTGACGATGGCGACCTGGACCCGTTTGTTATTGGCTACCATCGCTGGGCCACCGGCAACGCCGATGCAGAAGGCTCGGAGGTCTAAAACATCGGGCGGCTTCAAACCGATGCTAAGCCCAACGGTTGGACGGGTTTGTATCCAGAATAAACCCTGCGCAGGGGTGGTTTTTGTCCGGCGAATCGGTAGAATCGAATACAAGAAGAAGTTCAAAGCGCATCCGTTTGGGTGCGCTTTTTTGAGGGAGGCAGCATGGCATATCGTCTGGACATCAAGCGCATTCTTTCGATGAACTTCTTTCACGACCTGCCCCAGATCATGTTGGGGTGTGCCTTGGCCGCCATCGCGACCGACCTGTTTTTGATTCCCAATGGTCTTGCCGCCGGTGGCGTTACGGGCCTTGCCACCATTATCCAGGCGGTCGGCGCGGCGCGAGGCGTGTCGCTTCCCGTCGGTATCCAGACCATCGTGATGAACGCCTTGCTGCTGCTGGTCGTTATGCGCGAGGGCGGCATGTTCTACGTGGTGCAGACCGCGACGGGCTTTGTGCTGCTGGGCTTCTTTACCGATCTGTTCGCCCCGTTTGTAGCACCTCTGGCGGATGCGGACCTGATGCTTCCCGCCATGTGGGGCGGCATTATTACGGGCATCGGTTACGGCATGGTGTTGCGTGCCGGCGCCAACACCGGCGGCTCGGACACGATTGGCCAAATCATTTCGCGTAACACCTCGCTGCCGGTGGGCTCGACCGTCATGGCAATCGACGTTGCCGTGTGTGCGCTGTCGGCTCCGGTCTTTTCAATCGAAAACGCACTATATGCAGGCCTTTCGATGGTCATTAGCGGCTATGTGATCGATGCCGTGGTCGATGGCGGCAACAAACGCCGTATGGTACTCATCATCTCGGATAAGTTCCCTGATATCGCTGCCGATATCATGTATGGCCTGGGTCGTGGTTGTACCAAGTTTAAGGCGACTGGCATGTATTCGGGTGCCGAGAAGCCGGTGATTATGGTCATCGTGAGCCGTCGAGAGCTCAATACCCTCAAGACGATCGTGCGCGAGCGCGATCCTCACGCCATTGTGACGGTCGCTGACGTTACGGAAGCCTTCGGCGAGGGATTCAAGGACATTAGCGCGTAGGGTCGACTGCGTTCCATCCAAAAGACGTTCACATTGATAAACCGTTTCATCAGCGGTTCTGCCTGCTAAATTGTTCAAATAATGATAAAAACTCTGGTAAAGCCATCAGTTTCCAGCATAATGAATGACGTACGTGCATTGCGGCTGTGTTGGGATTACCTTCGGTGCCGTGCGCAT
>DBGAZC010000143.1:0-18887 GCA_048472015.1 Collinsella sp.
GGCGCTGGCAGAGATAAAGTGGCGGTAGACCTGCGAGGACACAACGGTGATGACCGAGCTCACGGCGGCGCCAATTACTGAACCAGCGATGCCAATCTTGGAAGCAAGCGCGACACTTGTGGCGGCGGCTGCGGCGCCAGCGATGATCTGAGGAATGGAAATGTCATCGAACAGGCCCTTTTTGGGCGCGATGGCCATGGTCTGTCCGATGGAATGGTTTTCGTGCACGCCGTTGTTGAGCGCGGCCGGTGTCATGACGCGCGTGCGCGGCGCGTCGGTGTACTTGGTTGTCATACGGGGTCCTCCCGGTGTAAATCTGCTTCGTTTCGTGTAGCCATCAGGGTACCCACCAGATGTGAATCGTACGTGACATTTAACAGATACCATCAACTCATCAATTGCTCACCAAGTTGGTGGGATGCGGTTACACCCGGCGGTTGAACTACAATAGGACTTGCTAATTGTTGTGAATGGCGTCTACGCACGGGAGCATTCTTATGAATCTTCACCTTTCTCAGTCTGATGGCTTTTTGCGTGTGGCGGCGGCATCGCCGCAGATTCGCGTTGCCGATGTCGAGGGCAATGCCGAGGTTGCGTTGGCAGCTGTTCGCGAGGCTGCCGAGCGCGGCGTTCGTGCTCTGGTGCTGCCCGAGTTTAACCTGACCGGCTATACCGCGGCCGACCTGTTCCATAACCGCACGCTGCTGCATGCCTGCGAGACCGCGCTGGCACATGTTCTCGATGAAACCCGTGAGCTGCCGATTGTCTTTACCATCGGTCTTCCCGTTGCAGTTGCCGAGAATATTTACAACTGTGCCGCCGTGTGCTGTGCGGGCGAGCTTTTGGGCCTCACGGCCAAGAAGTATCTGCCCAACTATGGCGAGTTCTACGAGCGCCGCTGGTTTGCTCCGGCGCCCGCAGATCCCGTGTGGGTCGAGTTTGCCGGTCAGGGTCCGGTTCCGCTGGGTTCGGGACTTGTCTACCGCTGCTGTGATGAGGGTGCCGAGGATATGGTGCTGGGCGTTGAGGTCTGCGAGGACCTGTGGGTGCCGGCGCCCCCTTCGACCGAGATGGCGCTTGCCGGTGCGACGGTGATCCTCAATCCGTCGGCTTCGGACGAGATTATCGGTAAGGCGGATTACCGCCGCAGCCTCATTTCCAACCAGAGCGCGCGCCTGTACTGCGCCTATGCCTACGCGGACGCGAGCGAGGGCGAGTCCACGACCGACATGGTCTTTGCGGGCGAGAACCTCGTCTACGAAAACGGCTCCAAGCTCGCCGCGACCAAACTGCTTACCTGCGATATGGCCATCGCCGACGTTGACCTTGACCGCCTGGTTGCCGAGCGCCGTCGCTCGACGACGTGGACGCGCGCGGACGATGCGCCGGAGGCCACGACCATTGAGTTTTCGTTTGAGGGCGTGCTGGCCGAAGAACCTGTCTTGCGCGATGCCTGCGATATCGACCGCGTTTTCCCGCGCGCGCCCTTTGTGCCGGCCGACCACGGCGACCTGGCCGAGCGCTGCGAGACCATCCTCGACCTGCAGACTGCTGGCCTCAAGACCCGCCTCGCCCATACGGGTACCAAGGCTGCGGTCATCGGCCTTTCGGGCGGCTTGGACTCCACGCTGGCACTGCTTGTGACCGTGCGTGCCTTCGATGCACTGGGGCTGTCGCGCACGGGTATCACGGCGGTTTCCATGCCCGGCTTTGGCACGACGCACCGCACTAAGTCCAATGCCGAGTCGCTCGCTCGTGACTTGGGTGTGAGCTTCCGCGAGGTCTCAATCCATGCTGCCGTGGAACAGCACTTTAAGGATATCGAGCATGATCCGGCCGTGCAGGACGTGACCTACGAGAACTGCCAGGCGCGCGAGCGTACGCAGATTCTGATGGATCTGGCCAACCAGGCTGGCGGTTTTGTCATCGGCACGGGCGACCTGTCGGAGCTGGCGCTCGGCTGGGCTACCTATAACGGCGACCACATGAGCATGTACGCCGTCAACGCGAGCGTGCCCAAGACGCTTGTGCGCCATCTGGTGCGCTATGCGGCTGATGTCTTTGGCGGGCGTATTGCCGAGGTCTTGCTCGATATCCTCGATACGCCGGTGTCCCCCGAGCTTCTGCCGCCCACGGGCGACGGCGAGATTGCGCAGAAGACCGAGGATTTGGTGGGCCCGTACGAGCTGCACGATTACTTCCTCTACTACCTGTTGCGTTTTGGCTTTGAGCCGGGCAAGATCTATCGCATGGCGCTCAAGAGCTTCGAGGGCGTCTACGACGTCAAGACCATTCACACGTGGCTACGCACGTTCTACCGTCGCTTCTTTGCCCAACAGTTTAAGCGCAGCTGCCTGCCCGATGGCCCCAAGGTGGGCTCGGTCACGCTCAGCCCGCGCGGCGATTGGCGCATGCCGAGTGACGCCAGCTCGCGCCTGTGGCTCGCCCAGATTGACGCGCTCAATCCGATGGACTAAGGTCGCCAAATTGAACCAAAACAGCGGGTGCAAGCGTTACACTTTTGCAATCTGATGGCCCGTATCGCGCGGCGCTCTTGTCGGAGCGCCGCGTTTTTCATATCGAAAGGTGGCACCATGCAGGCATCGCAGCGTCTCGACCGCTTTGGCGCGGAGGTCTTCGCCTCGCTCAACAACAAACTTCTCGCGCTGAAGGCTCAGGGCAAGACCATTTACAACATGAGCGTGGGCACGCCCGACTTTAAGCCGTACGACCATGTGGTCGAGGCGCTCACGCATGCAGCCCAAGATCCCGAGATGTGGAAGTATGCCCTGCGCGACCTGCCCGAACTCAAGCAAGCCGTGTGCGATTACTATGAGCGTCGCTTTGGTGTCTCCGGCATTACGCCGTCTATGGTGCAGTCGTGCAACGGCACGCAGGAGGGCGTGGGCCATTTGGGCCTGGCCTTGCTCGATCCGGGTGACACCATTTTGGTTCCCGATCCGTGCTACCCGGTCTTTGAGGCGGGCGCCAAGATCGCCGATGCCAAACTCGAGTACTATCCGTTGGTCGCCGAGCATAATTACCTGCCCTATGTGGCGGGTATCGATCCCGAGGTGGCCGATCGTGCCAAGTATATGATCGTGTCGCTGCCCGCAAACCCGGTCGGCTCGGTGGGCACGCCCGAGGTCTACGAGGAGATCATCGCTTTCGCCCGCGAGCACGACCTGCTCATCGTCCATGACAACGCGTACTCCGACATCGTGTTCGACGGCGAGCCGGGCGGCAGCTTCTTGCAGTATCCCGGTGCGCTTGAGGTGGGCGTGGAGTTCTTCTCGCTTTCCAAGTCGTTTAACGTCACCGGTGCGCGTATCGGCTTTTTGGTCGGCCGCGAGGACGTGGTCTCTGCCTTTGCCAAGCTGCGCGGCCAGATCGACTTTGGCATGTTCTTCCCGATCCAGAAGGCTGCTATCGCCTGCCTGAACGGTCCGCGCGATGAGGTCGAGGCGCAGCGTCTGAAGTACCAGGAGCGCCGCGATGCCCTGTGCGACGGTCTTGAGGGCCTGGGCTGGGAGCGTCCCAACGCGCATGGCTCTATGTTTGTGTGGGCCAAGCTTCCCGGTGGTCGCACCGATTCCATGGCGTTTTGCGAGGAGCTCATGGAGAAGGCCGGCGTTGTGGTGACGCCGGGCGCGAGCTTTGGTCCTTCGGGCGAGGGGCACGTGCGCATGGCGCTGGTCTTGCCGCCCGACCAGATTGCTTTGGCTGTCGAAGCCATTCGCGAGGCGGGCCTGTATTAGAAAGGTATTTTGGCTCGTCAATAGCTCGAAACCGATTTCGTGCAGTTATTTTACGATTTCTGCAAACAATTTCGGTAAACGGTCGATTTTTGGCTGCGAATAGGAGCATAATCAAAGTCCCGATTGGATGTATTGGGATTACGGCAAGCCGCTCGGGTCGTTCCCGGGCGGCTTGCTTGTGGAGAGAGATGGGAGTTTCTAATGGTTAACGAGAAGAAGGTCGCTATTGTCGGCTGCGGTTTCGTTGGTTCGTCTTCGGCGTTCGCGCTGATGCAGAGTGGTCTGTTCTCCGAGATGGTCCTCATCGACGTTGACAAGAACCGCGCCGAGGGTGAGGCCCTGGATATCGCGCACGGCATGACGTTTGCCGAGCCGATGAAGATCTACGCCGGCGATTATTCCGATGTCGCCGACGCCGCCATGATCGTCGTCACCGCTGGCGCTGCCCAGAAGCCCGGTGAGACCCGCCTGGACCTGGTCAACAAGAACGTAAACATCTTTAAGTCCATTATCCCCGAGATTAAGAAGTCCGGCTTCGACGGCATTCTGCTCATCGTCTCCAACCCGGTCGATGTTCTGACCTACGCCGCCATCAAGATGTCTGGCCTGCCCGAGGGCCATGTCATCGGTTCCGGCACCGTGCTCGACACCGGCCGTCTGCAGCAGATGCTTGGTGCCCACGTCGAGGTTGACCCGCGCGATGTCCAGGCCTATGTCATGGGTGAGCACGGCGACTCCGAGTTTGTCGCTTGGTCCAGCGCCCAGGTTGCCGGCGTTCCGCTGAACACTTTCTGCGAGCTTCACGGTCATCTGGAGCATGAGGCTGCCGAGAAGCGCATCGCCGAGGACGTCAAGAACTCCGCCTACACCATCATCGAGAAGAAGCACGCCACCTACTACGGCGTCGCCATGGCCGTCAAGCGCATCTGCACTGCCGTCATGCGCGATGAGCAGACCGTTCTGCCTGTCTCCTCGCTCATGGTGGGCGAGTACGGCCTGTCCGATCTTGCCATCTCCATGCCGACCGTCGTTGGCCGCGACGGCGTTGTCTGCCGCGTCCCCGTGCCGCTGAACGATGACGAGCAGCATGAGCTTACCGCCTCCGCCAAGGCCCTCAAGGACATCATCGACAGCGTCGACTTTTCCTGCTAAATCAAGCTCTTTTGGGCAACAGGCTACAATGAAAGGCGTCCGGGCCACACGGTCCGGGCGCCTTTTTGGTGCGAGGGGGTCAGGTTACTTTGCACCACCCCAATGCACCATAGTTGATGGGAGGGCCATGTCGGATTCGCCTAATTTTTTGACCTATGCTCAGACGGCGTTTGATCCGTTTGAGGAACGGCCGTTCTGCGCGGTGGATAGCCTGGTCTTTGCGTGGTTGTCCTATTTGCGTTTGCCGGGTGATATGGCGGAGCTTGCCGGCTGGCAGGGACTGGACGTGCGTGAGCTACTGCGCGCCGAGTGCTACCGGGACATGATTGGCGACCTGTGGGATCCGGAGGAGAGCCGCGCCTTGTTGGAGGCTGTTGCGGCAAGTCCGCGCTACCGCGGCGTGCGCGTGTGCGGATACCGTGCCGTGAGCGACGTGGCAACGACGGAGCAGTTTGCGGCCATGACGTTCCGATTCCCGGCAGGATTTTCCTATCTTGCCTTCCGGGGGACCGACAGCACGATTGTGGGCTGGAAAGAGGACTTTAACATGGCGTTCCGGTGTCCTGTGCCGGCCCAGGAATCCGCGGCGCGTTATGTAGACGAGGCGGCGGATGCGATTGACGGGCCGCTTTTGTGCGGAGGTCATTCCAAGGGTGGAAACCTTGCGGTGTACGGTGCGGCGATGTGCCCCGATGTCGCCCGTGATCGAATCGAACGGGTGTATTCCCATGATGGTCCGGGCTTCGTCGAGGAGTTTCTGAACGGCAACGCCTTTGCCGATCTTTCCGGTCGAATCGACAAGACGCTACCTCAGTCGTCGATCTTTGGCATGATGTTCGAGACGCAGGAGGACTATGCCATCGTTGAGAGCACCGAGTTCAGCCTGCTGCAGCACAATCCCTTTAGCTGGGTGGTTGATGGTCGCGACTTCGTGTACCGTGAGTGCCTGTCCGCCGGTGCTCGATACGTTGATGACTCCATTCGCGAGATGCTGCTTGCGGTGTCGCCTAGCGAGCGCGAGCGTTTTGTAGATGCGTTGTTCTCCGTGCTTGAGGCTACGGGTGCTGAGCGGTTTGCGGATATCGCCGGGAATCTGCGCGAGAGCCTACCCGTGATGCTCCAGGCTGCGCAAGGCTTTGACGAGGATACGCGACGCTTTGTCTCGCAGACCATCGCGGCAATCCTTAAATGCGCACTGCTGCCCAAACGCCCTGAGTTTAACGTTCCTGCCGTCGGCAAGAGCCTGGCAGAGCAGCTCGAGGCATGGCAGTCCGAGCTCCTGCGCTAACCATTGGTGCAAAGCAACCTGTCCCCGATGCACCAAGCTTCGATGCGCCTGGGGCGGGCTCGACCGCTATACTGGTTCGTGCCGAAATCGATCTAGAACGGAATGCCGTATATGAAAATCAATCACGCGATTCTACATATTCTGGACTTTGACTCTGCCGTCAACGTCATGAGCCAGCGCGAGCTCGATATCGAGAGCCGCACCGTGCGCAACTTCGTGACCACGCATCTGCGTCGCGCCCGCACGTCTGCCGATAACAAGCGCGCCACGTTTGCCGAGAACTCCGCATTCGGCGGTGAGCTCAAGGGCTATTTCTTTGGCGAGCGCGAATTCGTGGACCTGTCGCAGCAGATTGCGGAGTTCATCTCCTCGGAGCTTGCCAAGGCCGAAAAGGCCGAGTCTACCGACGTGCTTGTGGCGGACTTTGACGACGATGAGGACGCCCGCTGGTTTGCTGTCATGTTACTTGGGTCCAAGCAGGCCTTTATGCACGAGGTGGGCCGCGAGGAGGGCGAGGTGCGCAACGACATCGCGCGCCACTATGCTATTCTGCCGAATCCTTCCCAAAAGGTGCCGAGCTACGCCATCGTGCGCGCGAGCACCATGGAGATCGGCTACGTGGACAAGAAGCGTAAGATTGCCGGCGAGGACCGTATGCTCATTCCCGACGGTCTGCTACAGTGCGATACGGGCGTATCGGGAAAGGAAGTCATCGACACCGTGACGCGTGTGGTCGAGGAAGTCGCCGAGGAGCACGGCGCCAACACGGCCGTGGCGCTCGCCAAGGTCAAGGCGGCCGTTGCCGAGAAGGTCGAGGACGACGAGGAGCTGCCGCCCTGGGATATCGTCGACGAGGTCTTTGAGGACGAGCCAGTCATCAAAGAGAGCGTTCGTGCGGCATTGACCGAGGAAAAGGTGCCCGAGCGCGTGCCCGTGGAGCGTAAACAGGTCGAGCGTGCGGCCGTGCGCAATCATAAGATTCGAACCGATACGGGTATCGAGATCAGCTTCCCGGCCGAGATGGGCTCGAACTCCGAGTACATCGAGTTCGTCAACGAGCCCAACGGCCTCATCTCCATCGAGCTCAAGAACATCGGAAGCATCGAGAACCGATAGCGCAATAGTTTCTTCCAAAGAGAAATCTGGATTATATTTTGAAGTATACTTTGAAATATAATCCAGATTATTTTTTGGAGGTACAAATGTCCCCACTTGTTCTGGAGAAGCCGGTGTTTACAAAAGATCAGGTAGTTTCTGCCACCGAAGCGAGCAAGTCCTTATCTGCCGTTCGCAAGCGCGCTAAGCGCGCGCCGCAGTTTATCGCCGATCATAACGATATCGATACCGTGATTATCGACTACGCCGCCTATGAGGAAATGTACGGCGCCCTACAGTACCTTCGCGAACTTGAGCTTGATCGTATTGCGGCAGTTCGAATCAAAAACGGACCACATGAGTTTATTCCGTTTGAAGATGCCCTGACTCCTGAGGAGCTCGCGGAGTTCGAATCGATGGACTCCGACGCGATTTCGGATGAGGATCTTTTCGAATGAGTGGGCACTTTGTCGTCGGCTTTTTGAATCGAGACGTCGAAAAGGAATATCAAAAACTAGATGGTTCTCAGCGAAGGCTCGTCCGCATTGCAGTGGCGAAATTAAAGACGCGCGCCGATGAAATCGGAACGCCGCTTCACGGTGAGCTTGCCGGCTGCAAAAAGATTAAATGGCGAAAGGCGGGACTCCGAATGGTATTTCGAATCCGAGAGGACGGAACGGTTGAGATTGCCGAGATCGTTGCAATAGGTTGGCGCGACCGTTCCGAAGTCTATAAGACGGCTGCCGATCGTTTGTCGAAGCATCCAGCCATGGTCGAATACGACGGAACCTTGAGATAAAGAAGGCCGAAGCCCTGGTTGGGGCTTCGGCCTTCTTGCTTGGGATTGAATTGCATTACAGGTTGAGCATAAGTCAGCGAAAACGCCCCTAGGCGAGCAAGGTGACGTGAAAGAGGAGGGAAGCGTACTTTGGTACGCGACCGACGATTGAACGTCAGATTGCCGCCTAGGGGCGTTTGCAGCGTCGAGTCGTTACGGCGTTTGGTAAAACGCCGTAACTGTTAAAGCTGGCGCAGGCCTTCCTCGAGGCCGGTCTTGCTGTCGGTTTTCTCGTCGCGCATCTTGATGACGCGGGCGGGAACGCCGGCCACGACGGCGCCGGCAGGGACATCCTCGACGCATACGGCGCCTGCAGCCACGACGGCGCCCTTGCCCACGCGCACGCCTTCCAGGACCACGGCGTTGGCGCCAATCATGACATCGTCCTCGATGATGACGGGCGTGGCGCTCGCGGGCTCAACGACGCCTGCAAGCACGGTGCCGGCGCCGATGTGGCAGTTCTTGCCCACGGTGGCACGGCCGCCCAGCACGGCGCCCATATCGATCATGGAACCCTCGCCGATAACGGAGCCGATGTTGATGATGGCGCCCATCATGATGACGGCACGATCACCGATCTCAACGCGGTCGCGGATGATCGCGCCCGGCTCGATGCGGGCGTTGATGCCCTTAAGGTCGAGCATGGGGACGGCGGAGTTGCGGCAGTCATTCTCCACGTCGTAGTAGTCGATGGAATCGGCGTTGGCGTCGAGGATGGCCTTGAGCTCATCCCAGTCGCCAAAGACGGTCTTGCCGCGACGGCCGCCGTAGACGTGCGCATCGCCCCACTGGACTTTCATGCCGGGCTTCTCGCGCACATACAGCTTGACGGGCGTCTTTTTGGGCGCGGTGGCGATGTAGTTGATAATCTCCTGTGCATCCATTTCGGCTGCGTTGCTCATATCTTGTTTCTCCTTTACGCGGGCTTGGTTAATGATTGGCTAGGCGAACATGACCTGGTCGAAGGTGTAGAAGCCGGGATCACGGACGACGAGCTTCTGAGCGGCGGCCAGAGCGCCGTTGACAAAAATCTGACGGCTTGTGGCGCGGTGGGTGAGCGTGACCTCCTCGTCCTGGCCAAAGAAACTCACCTCGTGCACGCCGGCGACGGTGCCGCCGCGCAGCGAGTGCATGCCGATCTCCTTGGGGTCGCGCGCGCCGCACATGCCCTCGCGGCCGTGGACGGGGTGATAGCCGGCCTCGGGCTCGGCCTCGACCACGGCGTCGAGCAGTAGCTTGGCGGTGCCGCTGGGGGCATCGACCTTTTGGTTGTGGTGCGTCTCGACGATCTCGCAGTCAAAGCCGGGCAGCTCGCGCGTGGCCTGGGCCACCAGATGGCGCAGAGCGGCGATGCCGATTGAGTAGTTGCCCGAGTGCATGACGCGGGCGTTCTGGCCCAGCTCGCGCAGGCGGTCCATCTGCTCAGGCGTGTAGCCCGTGGTGCCGGAAACGAGTGCGGCGCCCGTACGCTCGACATAGGCAACGACGGCATCAAAGGTCGCGACGTTCGAGAAGTCGATGATCACATCGGCAGCCGGAGCGCTCTCGAGCTCGGCCAGGTCAAAGCCGATCTGGGCGACGATGTCGAAAACGGGTTGACCGGCGGCACCAACGATGCTTTCGGCGGTGGTGCGGATGAGCGAGCCCATGCGGCCCGTTCCCATAATGACGGTCTTAATCAAGCAGACCAGCTCCCTTCAGAGCATCGGTAAGTGCGGTGCGCGTGTCGTCTGCCATGGGGCACAGCGGCATGCGATAGTTGGCCTCGATCATACCCATCTGGGCGAGCGCTTCCTTAACGGGGATGGGGTTGACTTCGCTAAAGAGGGCGTTGATGAGCGGCTGGCCGGCAATCTGGATCTCGCGGGCGCGCTCCACGTCACCGTCCAGGTAGGCACGGCACATGTCGTGCACGAGTTGCGGCTGCACGTCGGCCCAAACGCTGATGGTGCCCGAGGAGCCCAGGCTCATGAGCGGCACGGTGAGCGCGTCCTCGCCCGAATACATGCGGAAGTCGTTGGACAGCAGGTGCGCGATCTTGGCGGCATAGGCGACGTTGCCCGAGGCCTCCTTGATGCCCATGATGTTGGGGTGTGCGGCCAGGCGCTCGACATTGCGCTCGCTGATACCGCAGCCGCAACGACCGGGGATGTTGTACAAGATGCAGGGGATGTCCACCGCATCGGCCACGGTCTTAAAGTGCTGGTAGATGCCCTCTTCGTTGGACTTGTTGTAGTAGGGGGTGATGAGCAGCAGGCCGTCGGTGCCCAGGCCCTGGTAGGTGAGCGACTTGGTGAGCATTGTCTGCGTGGAGTTGGAGCCCGACCCGGCGATGACGGGGATGCGGCCTGCGACCTGCTTGACCACGGCGGCAACGACGGAGTTGTCCTCGTCATCGGTCATCGTGGCGCTCTCGCCGGTGGTGCCCAGGGTGAGGATGGCGTCGGTGCCATTCTGCAGGTGGAAATCGACCAGGCGCTCAAGCGCATCAAAGTCGACGCTGCCGTCCTTCTTAAACGGGGTGACGAGGGCGACGATCGAGCCCTCGAGGTTGCGGACATCCATATTCTTCTCCTTCGCTTCTGCGATCTGGATGTGTTTGTTCCATTGGGCGGCGACGGCTAGGCGCTCGTCCTGAGCGCGACGGCGGGCGCTTTCGGCGCGCGACTTGGCCAGCAACTCGCGGCCGCACGGCAGCACGTCGAGCGTGGCAAAGTAGTCGCCCGGGCGCTCGGCACGACGGATAAGATCCGCCGAGCCATCGGGGCGAAGCAATACCTCTGCGGAGCGCAGGCGTCCGTTGTAGTTGTAGCCCATGGAGTAGCCGTGCGCGCCGGTATCGTGGATCACGAGCAGGTCGCCCATATCGATCTGCGGCAGCTCGCGGTCGATGGCGAACTTGTCGTTGTTCTCGCACAAGTTGCCCGTGATGTCGTACTTGTTCGTGACAGGGGCTGTGGATTTGTCGGGGCCACCCGGCTGGCCCATCACCGTAACGTGATGGTAGGCGCCATACATGGCAGGGCGAATCAGATCGACGGCGCTTGCGTCGACACCGATATAGTCCTTGTAGATCTGCTTCTCGTGGATGGCCTTGGTGACCAGGCAGCCGTAGGGGCCCATCATAAAGCGGCCCATCTCGGTGCAGATGGCCACATCGCCCATGCCGGCAGGAACCAGGATCTCGTCGTATGCCGTGTGTACCCCCTCGCCGATGGCGTGAATGTCGTTGGCCTGCTGTTCGGGCAGATAGGGGATGCCGACGCCGCCGGACAGATTGATGAAGGCGACGTGTGCGCCGGTCTCGCGCTCCAGGCGCACGGCAAGCTCAAAGAGGATGCGCGCAAGCTTGGGGTAGTAGTCGTTGGTGACGGTGTTGCTGGCAAGGAATGCGTGGATACCAAAGTCCTCGGCACCCTTGGCCTTGAGCATGCGGAAGGCCTCGGAGAGTTGCTCGGTGGTCATGCCGTATTTGGAGTCGCCGGGGTTATCCATGATGCCATTGGAGAGCTGGAGCAGGCCACCCGGATTAAAGCGGCAGCTGACCGTCTTGGGAATGGGCCCCGCAACGCGCTCAAAGAACTCAATGTGGCTGATGTCGTCAAAGTTGACGATGGCACCCAGCTTGTCGGCGAGCTCAAAGTCCGCCGCCGGCGTGTCGTTGGACGAGAACATGATGTCGTGTCCCGTGATGCCCAGCGAGCGGGCGATCATGAGCTCGGTATAGCTCGAGCAATCGCAGCCACAGCCGTATTCGTTGAGAATGGAGATGAGCGCCGGGTTGGGATTGGCCTTGACGGCAAAGTATTCCTTAAAGCCCGGGTTCCATGCAAAGGCGTCGCGCACTTCTTGCATGTTGCGGCGGATGCCCGCCTCGTCGTATAGATGAAACGGCGTGGGGAACTGCTCGACGATATGCTCGAGTGTCTCTTTGTCCACAAACGGCTGCTTGGCCGCATATGCCTCGTTGGGGGTCAATGCCATGTCCCGTAAACCTCGCTATCCAGACGGCGCCATCTGCGCATCGAATCCGCATAACGTGGACCCAATGTCCGGATAGCGCTCCCGCATTGCTGCAGACAGTCCTGTGGGTGTTTCCCACAGGCCCACCAGGTTGTTCGTGCCCGTAAAACCCAGTTCGGCGGGTTTCGCCTCCCCACGGGGTCAAAGCCTGCCGGCTCGCCCGCGGCTCTTCGTGCCCGCGCCTCTATCAAGTGGTAAAGACCCTATCACGTTGCACTTTACCAAACAAGAGTATTCGTATATAACGTTTAAAAAATGCAGGGATATGCTGGAAACATGTGCGCCACAATCCTGTATCACAATAAGTTGCAACAGATGTGCCTCACGAAGGGATCCTCTATGACCGAGCTCCAAGAACTCCGTCGCTATCGCCGCGATCTCCATCGCATTCCGGAGCTCGATTTCGATCTTCCGCAAACCATTGCCTATATCGAGGGCGTGCTGGCACCGCTCACCTGCGAAGTGACCCATCCGTGCCCCAGCTGCGTCTGCGCTTTCTTCGACGCCGGCGTTGATGCCGCGCATGCCACGGCGATTCGCGCCGATATGGATGCGCTGCCCATCGCGGAGGCGACGGGAGCGGCCTTTGCCTCAACCCATCCCGGCAAGATGCACGCTTGCGGACATGACGGACACATGGCCATGGCGCTTGCCGCCGCGACGTATGTCGACCGTACGATTCGCGAGCATCCGGGCGCCATTAGGCGCAATGTTCTCTTTGTGTTCCAGCCGGCCGAGGAAACGACCGGTGGTGCCAAGACGGTATGCGAGAGCGGTGTGTTCGAGCGCTATGGGGCCGACCGCATTTTTGGCTTCCATGTGTGGCCCGATCTGCCCGCCGGCACGTTGGCGAGCTGCTCCGGTCCGTTGCTGGCGCGTTCGAGTGAGACACACATTCATATTCACGGGACGAGCATCCACATCGCTAAGACCTATGGTGTGCCGGTTGGGGAGTCGCACGATGCCGCGTTGACGGCAGCGAAGTTTTTGGTTGCCGAGCGCGAGCTCATGGACGAGTTGGGTGCCGACGAGCCCTGTATTGGTAAGTTCGGCCTGCTGCAGGCCGGCACCGTCTGCAATGCGGTGGCGGGGGAGGCCCATGTGGCCGGCAGCTTGCGTGTGTTTACGGACGGCATGTTCGACCGTGCACGCGAGGGTGTGTGCCGCGTGCTTGATGAGGCATGCGCTGCAACGGGCTGCACGTACGATCTCGACTTTGCCGAGGGCTATCCGCCGGTCGACAACGACCCCGAGTTGTTTGCCAGCGTCGCGCCTGCCTTGCCCGGGCTGCAGCTTGTGGAGACACCGCTGCTAATTGCCGAGGACTTTGCTTTCTATCAGCGCCATCTGCCGGGCGTGTTTTTCCTGCTGGGCACGGGTATGCGAGAGGCGCAAGAAAACCCGATCGACGCAGACGGCTGTCCAGCTTATGCGATGAGCGCCCTTCACACCGATGCCATGCTCTTCGACGAGGAAATCCTACTCAAAGGCCTCAATGTCTACAAACGATTGCTTGACTTGGAGTGATGATGAGGCGCCGACAGACTGCCGTGTATAGTCCTGGTGGGTGCGGGTGCGGCCTGCTGCTGCTTCCGGTTATTGCTGTGAGCATTGGCGTGATGTTTGCGCTTGCCGGGCTTGCCGCGGCGGCGCTCGTGCTGTTTATCACTGCCATCGGCGTGACGATTTGGCTCTGCCGCAATCGCGAGCAACGCCGTGCCGACGGTAAAACCAATGTCGGCTGGGTCGTCTTTCTGATCATTGCGTACCTGCTGAGTGCCAGCTACCTTGTTTTCTTTGTCCTGTTGATGATCAGTGCCTTTACCGGGGAATCCGTCACGGTGGGTTGATGCACTGCCAGCAGACGGTCGCGCGCAGTGCGTTTGCTCGGCGTTTGGATAACTGCATTGGTCGTTTACCGCAGCCTTAGCTCTCAGCTAATGAATTCAAGTTCAATCCTTCCTACGATGTGCTGTGTACCGGCACGGTAGCCGGATCGTAGGAAGGATGAATAATGGCAAAAGAGGGAAAGAAGCCAATCGGCAAGATTGTCCTAGGCATCATCGTGGTGCTGGTTATTGTCGGTGCCGTGGGCTCTATGGGCGGCAACTCAACCGATTCGTCTGCGAGCGATTCGGCAAAACCTGCCGAGACGACACGGCAGGCTGAGGAGCAAAAAGAACCGCAAGAACCGTATACCATTGCTGACGAGGCTGAAGACACTTCCAATCAGTTTACCTATAAGATCACGGGCACCCTGACCAATAACACGGACAAGGAAAAGAGCTACATTCAGATTGAATATGTTCTGTATGATGCCGATGGCAACCAGGTTGGAACGGCTCTTGCAAACACCAATCATCTGAAGGCGGGCGGCTCCTGGAAGTTCGAGGCGCTGGGTACGGTGTCTCCCGACCAGGTTGCTAGCTGGGAGCGTTCGGACGTAAGCGGTTTCTAGCATGTTGCATGCACTGGGGGAGGTGAAGTCGTATGTCCGATAAAAAGCTGATCGAGGAGCTGCTCAATGAGCTTCTCGATGCGCCGAACATCGATGGCTATATCAGGGAGCACGACTTTGCCGCCCCGTCGCTTTCGGACTACCTGAAGCAGCTACTGCAGGAAAAGGGCTTGGAGCGCTCGCGCGTGGTCCGTATGGCTGATCTCAATGAGACCTTTGGCTATCAGATTTTTACCGGTGCGCGGCATCCGAGCCGCAATAAGGTGCTGCAGATTGCCTTTGCGCTGGCGCTGACGCTCAAAGAGACTAACCGTGCGCTGACGGCTGCCGGGGTAAGCGTCCTTAACTGCAAGGACCGCCGCGATGCGATTATCATCTTTTGCATCGATCGCGGGTGCAGCCTCCAAAAGGTCAACGAGGAGCTGTATCGCTTTGGCGAGGAGACGGTGAGTTAGCGGCTGATATCTGAGCCGGCGGAGCTGCCGAACAACGATGCAAACGAACGGGGCGCGGATGCCATGGGGTGTCTGCGCCCTGCGCTATGATGGAGGCTATGGATACTCAGACCCCAACATATTCCGATGACGAGCTGACCGCAGCGCTTGCCGAGCACCTGGCGTCGCTCGATTGCGACGACAGCTATCGCGTGGAGCGTGTACTTAAGCGCTCGACCGTTGAAACAACCGAGCTCGTGTACTTTGAAGGAACCGGCGGTGGCTCGCTCGGCCCCTTTGTCCGTAAACGCATCGATGCTTCGGCTCAAATCGGCGGGGCATACGGGCGTTTGTTTGCCGCTCAGCGGGCAGGCAGGCGTTTTGAGCACCTGCCCAGAATCGTCGATTGTCGTCGTGTGGGCGACGAGCTCAACGTGGTTATGGAATACATCGAAGGGGAGACGCTCAGGGCGCTGGTGTACCGTCTGGGAGCCACCCCCGATTATGCGCGTGAATTGTATCCTGCCCTATGCGATGCCGTGGGCGGGCTCCACGCCGGTTTTGCAATGGCGGGGGAGACGTCGGCGCCGGTGATCCATCGCGACCTCAAGCCGTCGAATATCATCGTGACAGGTGCCAACTATACGCCTGATGACGGCCTGACGTTTTCATCGCTGGTGATTATCGACTTGGGGATCGCGCGCGTATGGCGCGATGGCGCCGATACCGATACCGTCAAGTTTGGGACACGGCCCTATGCGCCGCCCGAGCAGTATGGGTTTGGGCAGACGAGTGTGCGAAGCGACGTCTACGCACTCGGCGCCCTGTTGTTCTTCTGCTTGACGGGAGTCGACCCTAAACCAGGGCTTGACATGCGCGAGCAATGCGAGGCGCGTGGCATTCCCACTCCACTGGCCGATGTCATCTGCATGTCGATGGCGCTCGACCCGGCCAAGCGTTTTGCGAGTGCGGAAGCGTTGGGACGGGCGACGCGCGCGGCATACGACCTGATTCACCCCGTGCGGCCTCCTGCGCCTGCGCTTGTCCATACTCCGGCCTTGGAGACGGGGTTGACGCCCCAAGGGCTCCGAAACCCCGCAGAGCTTCCTAGGCCTGCCACCTCCGCTGCATGCGGTCTGCTCTCTCGTGTTCCGGAGTCTCTGGGGCGCATTTGGAATACGCTCGTCTGCTTCTCGCTGCTTGTGTTCTTTGCCGGAAGTCACTTTGCCGTCTTTCACCCCACCGGAGCAAACCAAAGCTACCCGACGTGGTTTCTCATAATCGAGTATTTTTTCTTTGTCGATGGCCTTATGGTGCTTATGCATTTTGCGCTGCTCGATAAGCGCCGTCTTCGTCGGCGATTCGCACTGCTCGACAGCTATCGCGGCAAGAAACTCGCGAAACTCTGGCTCAAGGCATTGGGTGTGCTGCTCCTATGCATGATCGTCATAGTCGCGGTTGCCAATGCGACCGGCGTCGTCGATACCTCCGCTACCTAAAAGAAAAGGGCCCCGTTGGGGCCCTTTGCAGTTGCACTTAGATGCGGTTCATCTGAGCGGCGACTTTGTTGTACCAGTCCTGCCACGTGGGCGGGCAGTACTTTTTGGCCGCAGCCGGGGTAAGGGTGGAGCCGTAGTTGGCGCCCAGATAGGCAACGTGAGCGGAGATGCCCTCGCTCCAGCTGCCAAAGCTGCGCCAACCGCCGCCACGTGCACTCCAGCCCCAGGCGTTATAAGAATTGGCGCAATAAGCACCCTTTGTGCTCTCGATGCAGGCGATGGCGGGGGACCAACGGGGGTCGACACCGGTATTCCAAGCGGCGACGGCAAAGTTGTAGCCCTGGCCTGCCATGGGGGAGCCGGCGAGATAATTGTCGATGCGGCTCGTCCACTCATTAATGAACGAATCGTAATCGGAGCTACCGGTATTGGCGTTGTTCACCGTGGTGTCGATGGTGGTGTTGGTGTTGGTGGCCTGGCTGCTGGAATTGCTGCCGCTTACGCCCTCGCCCGAGAGCTTCTCGGCGGCAGCGGCCTTATCGGCCTCAAGCTTGGCAAGCTCGGCGGCATTTTCCTGCTCTGCTTTTGCCTGTGCCTCGCTGCGGAGCTGCTGGGCCTGCGCCAGCGCATCCTCGGCGTTTTTCTGCTCTGCCTCAAGCTGAGACTTGGCTTGCTGGAGCTCGGCCTTGTTCTGCTCGAGTTCGGTTTGCATGTTATTGAGCTCTTCGATCTCGTCGACGCTCGAGCTCGTGATCTGGTTGGTGTATTTGCAGGTCGTGATGAACTCACCCAGGCTCTGCGCGTTGACCAGGAAGCTCACGATGGGATTGGTGCCCTTCTGATACTTGTACAGATCGCGCATGGCGGAGCTTGCCTTGGCCTGCTGCTCGGGAAGCTTAGCCTCGATTTCCTCGATGCTTGCCTCATTGGAGTCAATCTGCTTTTGCAGGTCATCGAGTTTGGTGCGGGCGTCGTTGTAGGCGCTCGTGGCGGCTTCGATCTTCTGCTGGGCTGCGGAAAGCTGGTCTTGCGTTGCCTGCGAGGCGGCATACGCCGCAACGGGGGAGAGCATCGGCGAGGCCGTCAGCGCAACGGCGAGCGCGGCGCTCGTGATGATACGAGCCGGCTTCGACGCAATGAGCGCTGCGGTGCGATGATTCGAATGCTGCATCCAGTCCCTCTGCAATCAATCGTAGGTTATGGTTCGAACGGTATTCTACTACTGCTTTCGACCTCAACTTGAACCTTAAAGGTTCCAAAGGGTCAAGTTGAACTTGAGGCTTTGGCTTTGACCTGCAGTTATGATGAATTGTTGAGAAACCATAGAGTTCAACTTTAACGTTACGGGGGCCTGTTTAAGAGGAGCTTTGGGCTGTAAAAGCTATCTCAACGTGGGGTTTTACAACTACAGCGTGCCCTCCTGGCGAGCCTGCTCAATCTCTTCGAGCGCCTCGGCGGGGGTGAACGAGCAAGTGCCGTCGCCGAGCTTGACCACCTGGATTTCGTCGCCGGTATGGACCTCTCCGCCCTTTAGCACCACGCCAAAAACGCCCTCGTGGGGAAAGATGCAGTCGCCGGCGAGATAGTAGATGGCACAGCGGGTGTGGCAGACCTTACCGATCTGACTGATTTCGACCAGGACATCGTTGCCAATCTTGAGCTGCGTTCCCAGGGGGAGCGAGAGTAGATTGATGCCTTGCGTGGTGAAGTTCTCTCCAAAGTCACCCTCGTGTACGTCGAGCCCGCGTGCCTGCGCCGTCTGGATGGACTTCGCGGCTAAAAAAGAGACCTGGCGGTGCCAATGTCCGGCGTGCGCATCGGTAGCGAGGCCAAATTGCTCGATGACGGTGTCGCGTCCATCGGCGACGGGCGACTTGCGAGTGCCTTTGTGCTCCGACGTGTTGATCGAGACGATGTGGGCGGGTCCGTTGTAGGCGTCGTTTGCCGTGCACAGGGGAGCGGTCGCTTTCGCACGTTTCGCCAGCTCGCGCCTCGCGGCATTGAGGATGGGATTATCGGTCGGATGGTCTTGGGGCACGTGCGCGCCTTTCGCTCGAGGATGTCAATACACTGAATCCTACAACAATGGTAGGTTCATTGCCCGTTGTCATACAACGGTGAGCGCCGTCTTCGTGCTGGACGATTACGTCGATTGCCATAGATACGGTGGAGCTTTGGGCGCCGGCGGCTTGGCACGCTAAAATAAATCAGTTGCGCAAAGACCGCCCGTTGTGTGGGCAGTTCATGATAGGAAGTTTCCATGGCATTGCAATTTACAGAGCGCGAGTTCATTCCCGTGCTGCTTGGTGGCGACATCAACGCCTATTCGGTGGCGCGCGCCT
>DBGAZC010000144.1:0-9514 GCA_048472015.1 Collinsella sp.
CTCATGCGGCATGGTCGACACCACATGAACCTCGGCGCCGCGACTGGTAAGGCTTGCGAGTAAATCGTCACGATGATACTCGTCAAGCGTCATGCCGTCAGCGTTGAACATGAGCTTAGGCACAAAGAGCATAACCCCCGAGAGGTCCTGCGGCAGCTGTTCCAGAATGTCGCAGGCGACGATGAGGCCGGTCACGTCCACGTTGCCGCCAAAGTAGCGATTCTTGATGGCCGTGACGGTGCCGGCGAGCCCCTGCGGCGATTCCACGAAACGTGCCACGGTGTCGCGTGCGCTGGCGCCCGAGAGGCACAGCAGGTGCTGGCTGCGAGCGGCGATGGCCTCGCGGACGCGGGCCAGTCGCTCGGCAGCGGCGGCAAGCACATCGTCCGTCTCGTCTAGGTATGAGCGGATCATGCCGATACCGTCGTAGTACTGCGGATAGCCGTCGTAAAAGTCCGCCTCGGGCGGATCGATGCCGGCGTCCAGGTAGAACTCGTCGCTCATCTGGAAGGTGTGGCGGCCAAAACGCTCGAAGGCGCGGTCCTGGTAGGGACGGATCATGGCAATGGTCTCGCGCGCCAGTTCGGGCTTGTCGCTGTATGACCAGCTAAAGCGGTTCTGATGCTTGGTAAAACCGAGCGGCACAATGCCCAGGCTTGTGATTTGCTCGTGCTCCTCGCAAAAGCGCAGGGTCTTTTCCAGCTCCTCGCCGTCGTTCATGCCGGGGCACAACACGATCTGCGCGTGAATCTCGATACCGGCGGCCATGATGGCCTCGAGCACATCCATGCCGCGCTGGGCGTTGCGGCCCATCATGCGTCGGCGGACATCGGGGCTCACGGCGTGGACCGACACGTTCATGGGGCTCATGTTGCGTTGGATGACGTTTTGCACGTCCTCGTCGGTGAGGTTGGTGAGCGTGACAAAGTTGCCCTGCAAAAAGCTTAGGCGATAGTCGTCGTCGCGAATATAAAGCGTGGAGCGGCCGCCCTTGGGGAGCATCGTCATAAAGCAGAATACGCAGGCGTTCACACAGGTGCGCATGCCATCGAAGATAGGGCCATCGAATTCAAGGCCCCAGTCCTCTCCCGGGAAGCGGTCGAGCTCGACGGGGGTGACGCTGTTGTCGCGCGGGTCGAAAACCTCGAGGTCGACGGTGTCGTCGTCGGCCTCCCAGAGCCATACGATCATGTCGGTGAGCACCTCACCGTTGACCGTGATCACGCGCATGCCCGGCTCGATACCCACATCCCACGCGGGCGATTCGGGACGCACGTTCTTTACGAGCGCGCCCTCACCCGGCTCGGGGTCGCGGCTGCGCCCGTAATCGGTCACCTCGGCGGCGTATGCGGGTACGGTCTGGTCCATGGTTAGCGGCAAAGCTCCTTGATGCGCTCGACGGCGCGCTCGATGTGTTCTTGCGGGGTGGAGGCTCCGGCTGTGATGCCGATGTGGTGAGCGTCGGTAAACCACGCGGCCTGGAGCTCGGAAGCTTCCTCGATGTGATACGTGCGCTCGCAGGCGTCTGCGCAAATCTGCGCCAGGCGGCGGGTGTTGCCCGAGTTCTTGCCGCCCACCACGACCATGCAATCACAGCGGTTGGCAAGTGATGCGGCTGCCTGCTGGCGCTCGCTCGTAGCGGCGCAGATGGTGTTGATCACGCGCAGCTCCTGCACGCGCGGGATGATGGCAGCCACGACCTCGGCGAGGTTCTGCGCGGTCTGGGTGGTCTGCACGACGAGGCCCATCTTGCCCTTGAGCGGCAGCGCGTCCGCATCGGCAGCGCAGCTCACGACCTGCGCGTCACCACCAGCGTGGCCCAGGATGCCCTCCACCTCGGGATGGCCCGGCTCGCCCACGACGAGTACGCGATAGCCCTCGCGCACCAGCCGCTCGGCGGCCACGTGGACCTTCTTGACGTAAGGGCAGGTGGCGTCGACCACGTTGAGGCCGCGCTTGCGGGCAGCATCGATCACCTGCGGCACTACGCCGTGTGCGCGGATGATCACGGTGCCCGACGTGGCATCGTCCAAGGTGTCGGCCAGACTGACGCCTGCCTCGGCGAGCTCGCGTACCACGATGGGATTATGGATGAGCGGACCAAGCGTGTGGACCTGAGCGCTCTCCCCTGCCTGCGGCGCGGCGGCCAGCGCCATGTCGAGCGCGCGCTGTACGCCGTAGCAGGTGCCGGCGTGGGCGGCGATCTCGATGGTGGGGACGACCTCCTCAGCGGCGGCCGCGGCAGTGTTCATGACTTCCTCACCCATGGCTAGAACCTGCCCGGATGCTCGGCGCACAGCTCGTCTCGCATAGCGTAGACGCGGTTCATGGCCTCGGACTCAAACCATTCCAGGCGCTCCGTGCGCTTAAGCCCGGCCGGTGCGTCGGAAAGCGAGATGGACTTGCCGGCGCGAATCCAGCACTTCTTGGGACGCATGAGCTTTCTGCCCGCGGGCGTGATGTCGGACCAGCCGCAGATAGCGAGCGGGTTGACGGGCGCCTTGCCCATCTGGGCGATGAGCGCAAAGCCGCCGTGGACCTCGGGCTTGATCTCGCGCGAGCGGATGCGCGTGCCCTCGGGGAAGATCAGGACGTCCTCGCCGCGCTGCAGCGCATGCTGAGCGGCGCGCAGGCACTTCATATCGGCAGTACCACGCTCCACGGGGATGCCGCCAACGCGGCTAAAGGCCCAACGCACGATCTTGCTCTTGGCAAACTCGGACTTAAAGATGGGACGAATGCGGCGGCCCCCAAAGAACAACGCCGTCTCAACGGCCAGGAGCTCGGCCATCGAGGTGTGGTTGCAGATGACCACGCTGCCGCGGCCTTCCTGGCGCTCAAACAGCAGGTCAGCGTCCTCGACTTTCCAACGCCACATGAACTTGGAGAAGGCCCAAAGGATGGCCATGACTACGACGACGGTGCCGCGGATGAGCGCTGGGAACTCGGCGTAGGGGGCGTTGTAGTAATCCTCGGGCGTCTGCTTAAACAGGCGCATGGGTTACCTCCTTTGGTTGATGAGGTCCTCGATTATCGAGACGACCTCATCGATGGTGTGGGCGGTGGAGTCGACGTGCACGGCATCCTCGGCGGGCACGAGCGGGGCGACCTCGCGGCTGCTGTCAAGCTTATCGCGCTGCTTGAGGGCGTCGAGGGTCTCGTCGACTTCGGCTTCGAGCTGCTCGGACGTGAGCGGCTGGGCGTCGTTTTGGTGACGCTGCAGCACGCGGCGGCGGGCGCGCTCACGCGGGTCGGCGGTCAGGAAGACCTTGACCTGCGCGTTAGGGAACACGACGGTGCCGATGTCGCGACCCTCGGCCACGATATCGCGGTCCTCGGCGGCGCGGCGCTGGTGGATGAGCATGGCGGCGCGCACGCCCGGATAGGCCGAGACCTTGGACACGTTGGCGTCGACCTGCGGGGTGCGGATGGCGGCCGAAGCGTCTTGGCCGTCGATGGTCAGGCGCGTGTCCTCGCCGGTGCCGTTGGTAAAGCGGATCTCAATCTGCTCGGCGAGAGCGTCGATGGCCGCCTCGTTATCCAGATCGATGCCGCGGTCGAGCGCGGCGAAGGTGACGGCGCGATACATGGCGCCCGTGTCGAGCTTGTTAAAGCCAAGCTGACGGGCGATCTCCTTGGCGATGGTGGACTTGCCGGATCCGGCGGGGCCGTCGATGGCGACGATCATGCAATGCTTCCTTTCGATGGTTGACGTGCTGGTATGGTTCGCGGGCGTTGGGGCGCGGCGGGTTTGCCTAGCCCGTGTAGCGCTCGCGGTAGGTGTTGCGCTTGGGTGCTGAGCCATGGCTGCCGTGGTGACGCGTGCGGCTGGCAGGCGTGTCTTGGGGCTTGCCGCCGTTGCGCTTGGAGCTCGCCTGCTTGGGCGGGATGCCGCCGGCCTTGAGGATCTGCACCTCGCGGTCGGTGAGCTCGCGCCACGAGCCCTTGGCCACGTCCTTGAGCTCCAGGCCGGCAAAGTTGCAGCGGTGCAGGCGGATCACCGGGTGGTGGATCTTGCTCAGCATGCGCTTGACCTGGTTCTTGCGGCCTTCGCGGATGATGACCTCCACGGCGGTGGTACCGGGCTTCACACCCTGCGGGGCCACGGCTTCAGCCTCGCGCGCGTTGATGATGCGACAGATTGCCGGCTGGCACGGGCCGTCGTCGAGCTCGATGCCGCGGCGGAGTGGCGTGAGGTCGCGGTCGGTCAGTTGCCCGTCCACGAGTGCCTGGTAGGTCTTATAGACATGCTTGCTGGGGTGCAGCAGGTCCTGCGACAGGTCGCCGTCGGTGGTAAAGAGTAAAAGGCCCGTGGTGTCGCGGTCCAGGCGACCCACCGGGAAAAGTCCCGGAAAGCGGTCGCGCGGGACCAGATCAGCCACGCAAGGGCGCTCCTGCGGGTCGCTCATGGTGGTGAGGTAGCCGGTCGGCTTGTAGAGCATCAGGTACACGGCGCCCTGGTTGAGCTTGACGGGCATGCCGTCGACCTCAATATGATCGCGGTCGACATCGACTTTGGTGCCCAGCTCGGTCGCGACCTGGCCGTTGACGGTCACGCGGCCAGCGGTCATCAGGTCCTCTGAGCCGCGGCGGCTCGCCACGCCCGCGCGTGCCAAAAAACGCTGCAGGCGCATGGTGTGCGGATAGACGGGCTGGGCGTCGGTTGCGGGCACTGCGTTGCCCATGGCGCGCGTCTCCCCTACTTCGTTAGTCCTCGTCATGCATATCCTCCGAGGTCTCGTCGACGACCAGGGTCTCAAAGTCCTCGACTGCCTCAACATCTTCAACATCGGTATCGAGCAGTTCGCGCTCTTCGTCCAGATCTTCGGCCTGCTCCTCGAGCGTGGACTGAATGCTGCGGCCGCTTAGACGCTCGCGGATAAACTGGCGCGACTGCTCGTCGGGGGCAAACTGCTCCAGATCGGGCAGGTCGCGGGTGGAGCGCAGGCCGAACTTTTCCAAGAAGGCGTTGGTCGTGCCGTAAATGATGGCCTGACCGCGCTGGGGGTCACGGCCGAGCTCGCGCACCAGACCCTTGTCCACGAGCGACGCGATGACGCCGTCTGAGTTGACGCCGCGGATGCCCTTGACCACCTCGCGCGTTACGGGCTGGTGGTATGCGATGACGGCCAGGGTTTCGAGCGCCGCCTGGGACAGCTTTTGCGTGTCCCAGCTCAACACATAGGCCTCGACCACGTCGTGGTAAGCGGGGTGCGTGAACAGGCGCCAGCCGCCGGCGACCTCGCGCAGCTGAAAGCCGCGGTTGGCCTCCTCGTACTCAACCTTGAGCTCGGCGAGCAGCGATGCGCACTCGCCGGGGGCGATATCCAGTGCGCCGGCCAGCGCGGGCGCACTCACCGGGTCGCTCGACACCAGCAGCAGCGCCTCGAGGGCGCCTTTGAGGCTGTTTGCCTCCAGCGTGGAAAGGGTTGACATGGTTGCGGCTCCTATTCGGTGAGCTCGGGGCCCTCGCCGGGCACGTAGGCCTCGGCCCCCTCGACTCGGTTGATGCTGATGGTTCCGAAGATCTCGTCCTGGCTCAGCGTGAGCGAGCCGCGCTTGGCAAGCTCAAGCATGGCCAGGAAGGTGACGACGAGCTGCTCGGTGGAAGCGTCGCCTTCCAGTAGCTCGCGGAAGGTGCAGGTTTGGTGCGCCATGGTAAAGCGGTCGACTGAGGCCACGGTCAGGTCGAGCGGCACGCGATGCGGCGCCACATGCTCGGCCTCTAGCAGGAAGGTCTGGCGCTTGCCGTCCAGGTCGGCACAGATGACGGCGAGACCGCGCAGCGTGATACCGGCAAGGTAGTCGGGCATAAGGCCTAGGAACTCGGGGTCGGGGCCGGCCACGCGCGGATGCATGCGGCTTTCGGCCTGCATGCGGGCACCGAGGGCCGCAGCCGCGCCCTTAAACTGCTTGTAGGCGATCAGTCGCTGGATCAGGACCTCGCGCAGGGCGTCGCCGTCGAGCGCACTGAGCTCCTCGAGCTCATCGTCATCCTCGTCATCGTTGTCTGTCTTGCGCGGGGCCTCCTGGGGCACCAGCGAGGCGGCCTTGATGTCCAAAAGGGTTGCCGCGACCAGCAAAAAGTCGCTCGCCACGTCCAGGTCCAGCGCCTCGATGCGCTCGGCCTCGGCAAGGTATTGCTCGGCTACCTCGCTGATCGAGATGGCACCGATATCAACTTTTTGGCGGGTTACCAGCTGCAGCAGCAGGTCGAACGGTCCGCTGTAGACCTGCGTCGACACGCGATACGACATCTTCGACCTCCTTTGACGGCGCCTTCGCGGCGCGGTTTGGGTGCATGTTGCGACCGTTTTGCACGGTCGACCTGTAAGTTTACCTTAGATGCCGGCGATTGCGAAGTTGAGCAGCCACTCGGCCAGCGGATACACGGTAACGTCGAAATACCGTCCGATCACGTCGATGCCGGTCCACATGGGCAGCAGATACAGCACTAGGATGAGGATGGGCATGGCGTATTGCTGCAGGCGGTAGTAGTTGGTGAGCGCCTTGCCCTTGAGGAAGGGCACGATGATCGATGAGCCGTCGAGCGGCGGGATCGGGATGAGGTTAAAGAACGCGAGCGACAGATTGACCACGATAAACGTGGCACCGAAGTTCATGATTTGGGAGGCTACGGCAAAGGACATGCTGGTGTAGAGGTTGCCGTATGTCGCGTGCATGAGAGCGGCCGCAAGGCATGCCAGCGCAATGTTCGATGCGGGGCCGGCCACGCTCACCAGGACCTCGTCGCGCTTGGGGTGCTTGAGGTTGTTGAGATAGACGGGCACGGGCTTGGCGAAGGCGAACACCGGGCCGCCGGCGGCGAGCATCAGCAGCGGCAAGAGAATGGTGCCAAACGGGTCGATGTGGTTGAGCGGGTTGAGCGAGACGCGGCCGCGCGAACGGGCCGTCTTATCGCCGAGTGCCCAGGCCGCGGCGGCGTGCGCGCTCTCGTGGATCACGATGCCCACGATGACGGCGGCGGCGCTGGCGAGCAGGTTCATGAGGTAGCTGCTGGACATGTCACTCCCCTAGCGGACGCGGCGCGAGGCGCGCGTAAGCAGGTAGTCGGCCACAAACAGGATGACGGCCACGATGGCGTAATCCAAGCGGAAGACACCGCCAAAGGGCGAGGTGATAACGCCGTAGCCGGCGATGGCGCTCGGCAGGGCGCGCGAAAGCTCAACGACAAAGCCCACGATCTGCAGCTTGGCGGTGAGGCCGCTGAAGCACAGCAGCACGGTCATCGCGCTCATAAAGATGCCGCAGATGCGACAAGCGATGGCTATGATGCTCATCGCCACGGCGGTGGCTTTACGAGAGTTCACGCGCGGTCTCCTCTTCGATCTGGGTGGAAAGCTCCAGCCATTCGTCCTCGAGCTTGGGCAGCTCTTGCTTAAGGCCGTTATATTCCCCCAGCGCGGCGTTGAACTTGTCCTGATCGGCATAAAGCTCTTCGCTTGCCATCAATTCCATAAGCTCGTCATAGCGGGCACGCTTTTTGTCCAGCTCTGTCTCGATCTTCTTGAGCTGGTTGCGCACGCCCTTGAGCTTTTTGTTGAGCGCGGCACGGGCCTGGGCCTCGGCGCGCTTTTGCTCCTTGGTCTTTTTGCCCTCGGCAGGCTTGGGAGCCGCGGCTGGGCTGCTGGCCTGGGCGGCGTTGGCTTTGGTGGACTTGGCCGCGGCAGGTGCGCTCTCCCCTGCTGCCTCGGCGGCGGCGCGGGCAGCGAGGTCCTCGCGTTTGAAGAGGTAGTAGTCGTAGTCGCCATCGTAGACCGTGACCTTGCCGTCGCGGATGTCGATGATGCGGTTGGCCACAGCGCGCACCAAGTGCTCGTCGTGGCTGATCAGCACAATGGTACCGGGGAAGTTTTGCAGAGCGTTCTCGAGCATGTCCACCGAGTCGATGTCCAAGTGGTTGGTGGGCTCGTCTAGGCACAGGAGCGCCTCGGGCGCCACGAGCATCTTGGCCAGAGCCAGACGCGCCTTTTCGCCGCCGGAGAGGACTCGAACCTGCTTCTCGATGGAATCGTTGTCGCTAAACAGGAAGGCGCCCAGCAGGCTGCGCTGCTGCGGTACGGTCCACTTGGGCGTGACAGTGTCGATCTCTTGCAAGACGGTGTTGGACTCGGTCATGCCCTCGAGAGCGTGCTGGGCGTAGTAGGCCACGCCCACGTTGGTGCCCAGGTCGCGGGTGCCGGTGGTGGGCGGCTCCAGACCGGCGAGGATCTTCATGAGGGTGGACTTGCCGGCGCCGTTAGGGCCGACGAGCGCCACGTGCTCGCCGCGGTAAAGCTTGAGGTCGATGTCGCTGTAGATGTGCTTGTCGCCGTAGGACTTGGAGACGCCCTCGAGGCCCACGACCATGTCGCCGGAGCGCGGCGGGTCGGGGAACTTAAAGTCGATGTGCTTGTGGCCCTCGGGCAGGATGACGAGCTCCTTTTTGATCTGCTCGATCTTGCGGATGCGCTCCTGGGCCTGGGCGGCCTTGGTGGGCTTGTAGCGGAACTTGTCGACGAAGACCTGCATGTGGGCGATATCGCGCTCCTGGGCGGCGCGCTTGGCGCGCATCTGCTCAAGGTTGTCCTCGCGCTGCTTGAGGTAGCTGCTGTAGTTGCCGGTGTAGGTGGTCACGCGGCGGTTCTCGAGCGCGGCCACGTGGTCAACGCAGGCGTCCATGAAGGCGCGGTCGTGGCTGACGATGAGGACGGCACCGTCATAGTTGGCGATAAAGCCGCGCAGCCATTGGACGCTCTCGAGGTCCAGGTGGTTGGTGGGCTCGTCCAGCAGCAGCAGGTCGGGATGGCGCAGGAAGAGCTTTGCCAACGCGATACGCATCTGCCAGCCGCCGGAGAACTCGGAGCATGGGCGCTCAAAGTCGGTGACCTTAAAGCCCAGGCCGGACAGGATCTTGCGGGCATTGCTCTCGAGTTCGTATCCGCCCAGATGCTCAAAGCGGTCCTGGACCTGGCCGTACTCGTTGAGGAGGGCGTCGACGTCCTTGCCCTGCTCGGAGAGTTCGGTGATCTGGGCCTGCAGCTCGTTGGCGCGCTCGCCCATGCGGCGGATTTCCTTGGCGGCGGCCATGACCTCGGCGAGGATGGAAGTGTCCTTGTGCTCCAGGTTGGTTTCCTGTTCTAGGTAGCCCACCTGGCAGTCCTTTGCGTACTGGACCTGGCCGGCATCGGGGCTGTCGATGCCCATGATGATCTTGAGCATGGTGGTTTTGCCGGCGCCGTTGGGTCCCACGAGCGCAAAACGCTCGCCGGGGTTGATCTGGAAAGACGCGCCGCTAAAGAGGACGCGCGCGCCGAAGCTTTTTTCGATCTTGTCGACCAGGAGGATCATGGTGCCGCCTTTGACCTTGTGTGCCTATATGAAAAAAGGCCCCAACTTGCGTTGGAGCCTCATTCAATGCTCGGGTGGAGACGAGGGGGATCGAACCCCTGACCTCTTGACTGCCAGTCAAGCGCTCTCCCAGCTGAGCTACGCCCCCGTGCGAAGAAGTACT
>DBGAZC010000145.1:0-15544 GCA_048472015.1 Collinsella sp.
CCAGGTGCCGCCGCAGCCGATGAAGAAGATGTTGGAATAGCCCTGCTCGCAGACCTTGTCCACGGCAGCCTCAATCTGAGGACGGAGAGCGAGGGCATCGCTCACAACCTTCTCGTAACGAGGCTCATCGAAATTGAACATCCCTTACTCCTAACTCACTTAGATGAACCCTTCATTCATCCCATAACGTTATAATACTTTATATAACTAACTATGCAAGTATTATTTTGATTCTGTTCTTTCATCAAGCCCCTTAAAACAACACTCGGCATTGTTGGACACAGCGTGCAAGTTCATTGAACGATTCAATATGCATCGTCCCTAGTTAAATGACGTCTTATGCAAATACCTTTAATCCGCTTGGGGCCGACGAATCTTTTGACTGTCCGCAGAAGCTTTCCCGGAATTCCCCATGGATAGACGCACCGGCAATCGCTTTGTTATCTGGCTTATTGCGCATTGCCGGGGCGTCTGGGAGAAAGTGCAATCTACCGCGTGGTCAACTAGCGTTTCATCGAAATCGACCGCATCCGCGCCAAATACTAAATCGCAATCGTTGTAACTCGTCCGATCATATGACGGCAATTTCTCGCCTTAAAAATGAGCACGAAATAAGGGGGCAGCTGTTTGCAACTTGCTTTATTCGTAAGTGTTTTTACTGAAAAAACAATCACCAACCAAACAGCACTATTAACAGCACTATTAATTGTTTGGCTCTTTGCTGTACAGCCATCTTTCGTATACGCCTCTCGTCTATCTCTCATCTCACGGTTGGAGACGAAAGGTGTGCGGGAGTGGATAATTGGACGGCATTTGGGCCTGCGACGGATTATTTCGTCCGAAAATCCACGCTCATTTGGCGGGACACGCGGGGCCCATGCCAATCCGCTGGCATCGTCTTCAGTTCGCCGCAGAGCCACGGCCCCATATGGGTATACTCTCGAAGATTCGACTCGATTCGCCCCCGCTGGGGCGTCAAAGGAGACTGCATATGCCCACTACCTCAACCGACCCGCGCGCCGCTGCCGCCGCGCTGCTGGTGCCCGGCACCACCTGCCATGGCTTTGCCGTCGAGCGCTGCGAGACCGTGCCCGAGCTCGATTCGGACGCCTACGTGCTGCGCCACACCGCATCGGGCGCTCGCCTGCTATACCTCGCGTGCGACGACGAAAACAAGGCCTTTGCCATTGGCTTTAAGACGCCGCCGGCCGATTCCACCGGCGTGTTCCATATTCTTGAGCACTCGGTGCTGTGCGGATCTGCCAAGTTTCCCGTCAAGGAGCCGTTTGTCGACCTGATCAAGAGCTCCATGCAGACGTTCCTCAACGCCATGACCTACCCCGACAAAACCATCTACCCCGTTGCCACCACCAACGAGCAGGATCTGTACAACCTGATGGATGTGTACCTGGACGCGGTGTTCAACCCGGCCATCTATACCAAGCCCACCATTTTTGAACAGGAGGGCTGGCACTACGAGCTGGACCTGCCAGAGGGCGCCGAGGTCGAGGGCGACGGCAGCTCTGCGAGCCTGCGCGAGGGCACGCTGCGCTATAACGGCGTGGTGTTCAATGAGATGAAGGGCGCACTGTCCGACCCCATGAGCGTGCTGGACGACGCCGTCAACGCCGCGCTTTATCCCGACACCGCCTATGCGCACGAGAGCGGCGGCGACCCGCGCGCGATCCCCGCGCTCACCTACGAGCAGTTCCTGGACACGCACGCGCGCCACTACAATCCTTCCAACTCTTATATAACGCTCTACGGCGACCTGGACGTGGACCGCGCGCTGGCATTTTTGGACAAGCGCTATCTGTCGCAGCCGAGCGCCGCGAGCCGCCGCATGGACGCCGCCGTTGCCGCCGGCGAGGACCCGTCCGCGTTGGCGCCCAATCCGCTGGACGTGCAGGCGCCTGTAACCTGCGAGTATAAGCGCGTCGAGATGGCCACCACGCCCGAGAACGCCCTGGTGGGCCTGGGCCTTGTGCTGGGCAGCGCGTTCGATCGCAAGCGCACGATCGCAGCGGATATCCTGTTCGAGGCCCTGCTGGGTTCCAACGAGGCACCGGTTAAGAAGGCCATTCTGGCCGCCGGCCTGGGCGGCAACGTGATGAGCTACACCGCGGCCGAGAGCCTGCAGCCCTACGAACTCATCATGCTGCAAAACGCGCAGCCCGGCGTGGCGCGCGAGCTGCGCCGCGTGTTCCAGGACGCCTGCCGCGACCTGTGCGAACATGGCGTTCCGCGCGAGCGCCTGGAAGCTATCATCAGCAGCAACGAATACGACCTGCGCCAGCGCGACTACGGCATCGCCGACGGCGTGGCCATTGTGTGCGACGCGTTGAGCACGTGGCTCTACGATGACGACGCCGCGACGCTGGCGCTCAAGTACGGCCCAGTGTACGAGGAGCTGCGCGGCGAGCTGGACGGCAGCTACTTTGAGGACCTACTGCGCGAGATCGTGCTGGAGAACGACCACATGGCTCTGGTCGAGCTGGTGCCGGTGGACGCCGCCGAGGGTTCGGAGAGCGCCGAGGCCGCCGAGCTGGCAGCCAAGCGCGACGCCATGACCGATGCCGAGCTGGCCGACGTGGTCGAGCGCACGGCCGCGCTGCGTGCCGCGCAGGAGGCGGAGGACACGCCCGAGGACAAGGCAACGCTGCCGCGCCTGCGTGTATCCGACATTGGCGAGGCGCGCCCCGAGCCGCCGCTGGTCGTGGACACGACCGCGCCCATCCCCTGCCTGCGCCACGGCATCCCCACCAACCGTCTGGCCTACGCCATGCAGTATTTCGACCTGAGCTGCGTCGCGTTTGAGGACCTGCCCTACGTGACGCTGCTCTGCCGCCTGCTCAAGCAGCTGCCCACGCGCGAGCACTCGGCCGAGGAACTCGACAACTTGCTCGCTGGCAAGCTCGGCTTTTTGAGCTTTACGACCGAAGTCATGACGCAGCCCGAAGTGGACGGCGTGCGCCCCTACCTGCTGGTGAGCGCCGGCACCCTGTCCGAGAAGATCGATGCGCTGGCGAGTCTGCCGCGCGAGGTATGGTCGAGCACGCTTTTGGCAGACGCCGACGCCGACCGCATGCGCGACGTGCTCACGCAGATTCGCATTGGGCTTGAGCAGGGCTTTATCAACAACGGCCACTCGGCGGCACTCGGCCGCGCGATGAGCTACAGCTCGCCTTCGGCCGTGGTGCGCGAGCAGCTCTCGGGCGTAGACTTCTACCTGTTCTTGCGCGATCTGCTCGAGCACTTTGACGAGCGCGTGGACGGGCTGCGTACCAAGCTTGCCGAGCTGGCGGAGCGCATCTTTGTGGCCGATGGCTGCATGGCGAGCTTTACCGGCAGCGACGAGGACTTTGACGCATACTGGGCCGCCGCGGGTAACCTGGGGCTGGGCGCTGGCGACGGCACCGATGCCGGCCGCGACGCGCTCGTGGTGCCAACGCCGCGCGACCGCCACGAGGCTTTTGTCATCCCCAGCGACATCTGCTTTGCGGCAAGCGCGTGCGACCCGCGTCGCCTGGGCATTGACGTGACGGGCGCCTGGGCGGTTGCCGCCAACGCACTCTCCTACGACTACCTGTGGAACGAAATTCGCGTGAAGGGCGGTGCGTACGGCTGCGGATTCCGCGCAGCCGGCGAGCGTCAGGCGGCGTTCTACACCTACCGCGACCCGGCAATCGACCCCTCGATTGAGCGCGTGGAGCGCGCGGGTGCATGGCTTAGCAGCTTTGAGCCCGACGAGGCCGCCTTTGAGGGCTTTATCGTGAGCTGTGTGAGCGGCATGGACGCGCCGGTGAAGCCGTACGCACTCACCAAGCGCCGCAACACGACCTACCTGGCCGGGCTCGATCCGCATGCGCGCGAGGAGCGCCGCGCCCAGATGCTCGCGGCAACGCCCGCTGAGCTGCGCTCGCTCGGCGCCGACGTGACGCGTATCGCAGCCGAGTCGCCAACGTGCGTCTTTGGCGGTCGAGACGTCATCGCCAAGAGCAACGCCGGCTTTAACGTCGTCGAACTGCTGGCCTAGCCGCAGTAACCAAAACCACCACAAAGGGGACAGGCACCTTTGTGGTGGTACGAACGCTTGTTCTATACGTACATATGTTCTATAGTAGGGTTGCTTGCATCAGCGTCAGATTGCAACTAGAATGTAGATGCAGAATGTGAGGCCGAGATGACCCGGGTCGATAAACTTATTGCTCAACTGCTCAGTTGCCCTTCGACGTATAGATTTGCCGACTTTCTTAAAGTTATGACGTCATATGGCTTTGAGATGGACAGCAAGGGCAAGACATCCGGATCGCGCATTCGCTTTTACAGGCCATCGGACGGCAGGATGTTCGTAATGCATGCGCCCCACCCATCTGATGAGTTGACGGCGGGCACCATTCGAAACATTGTTCGTTTTCTACAGGATGTCGGAGGCTGCCATGAGTAACGTTTTAGCTTACAAGGGCTACTTTGCCCCGGTCGAGTTCGATGCCGAGCAGCATGTATTAACGGGCATGGTCGCAGGCATTAGGGACGCAATTGTGTTCGAGGGCTCTACAGTCGAAGAGGTGGAGCAGTGCTTCCACGACGCCGTTGACGACTATCTTGAGTTTTGCGCGGAAAAGGGCAAGGAGCCCGAGCGGGCTTTCAAGGGCTCGTTTAATGTAAGGACAGGCTCTGAACTCCATAAACAGGCCGCGTTGGCAGCCGCTAAAAAGGGCGAGTCACTCAATAAGTTTGTAGCTGAAGCAATCGCCGCGGCGTTATAGCGTTTACGCGTAGAGCCAAACCACCACAAAGGGGACAGGCACCTTTGTGGTGGTTTTGGGTAAGTCCGTCGCGTTTGCCCAGATAAAACCTGCCAAAATAAACCTGTCCCTTTTTGGTAGGTTTGGAAGAAGGCGGGCTGGGATGGATAAGGCTGAGTTGCGGCGGGCGGTGATTGCTCGGCGCGATGCTATTGAACCGGATGCGCGGGCGGCTAAGTCTGCCGCTATCTGCGCCCGGCTTGTTGAGCTGCTGGGGCGCTCGGACCCCGCGGCGCCGCGCACCGTTGCCGTCTATGCCGTCATGGGCTCCGAGGTTGATCCTGCCGCTTTTGCCACCGCTGCCGCCGACCGTGGCTGGCAGGTGGCCTATCCGTGCATGCTCTCGGCAGCTGACACCGCGGCTTGCGGCCAGCGCATGTGCATGCGGGCAGTCTCTGCCGGCGATGCGTCCGAAGCCCCGTTTATCGCCCACCCTACGCGGGCCTTCGCGGCTACGGATATCGACAGCGACCACTTCCCCATCGTGCCCGCCGCCGAGCTCGACATGGTTGTCGTGCCGCTCGTGGCTTTCGACCGCACCGGCGCGCGCCTGGGCTACGGCGGCGGCTGCTACGACCGCTACCTGCCCATGCTCTCGCCCACATGCCAAATCGTCGGCATCGCCTTTGACGAACAGCGCATCGACCACGTTCCCACCGACGCCCACGACCTGCCACTGCCCAACATCGTCAGCGCCTAAATGCCAGCGTGCCTCCCAACAGCCTAGTGCTCCTCGCCGGCGCGGGCTAGGTCGTAGGGCGTGGTCTGGTAGACGTAGTAGTTGAGCCAGTTGGTGTAGAGCAACTGAGCCTGGCTGCGCCAGACGTTGCGCGGCTCGGCCGAGGGGTCGTCACCTGGGAAGTAATGCGCCGGCACCTGAGGGTTGAGGCCGCGCTTCACGTCGCGCTCGTACTCCAGGCGCAGCGTATCGGTATCGTACTCGGGATGGCCAAAAACAAAGAAGCGACGGCTGTCGGTCGATTTGACGATGTACAGGCCCACCTCGTCTGACACGGCCACAACCTCAAGCTGCGGCTCGGCCTCCACGTCCTCGCGGCGTACATCGGTGTTGCGCGAATGCACGGCATAGAAGCGGTCGTCAAAGCCGCGGACCAGCGGGCTTTGCGGCTTCACCAGATAATGCTCGAACACGCCACTCGCCTTTGCCGGCAGGTCGTGCTTCTGAATACCGTAGTGGTGATACAGGCCCGCCTGCGCGCCCCAACAAATGTGCAGCGTGGAGTGCACGTGCGTGGTAGACCAGTCCATGATCTGGCAGAGTTCGGGCCAGTAGTCGACCTCCTCGAACGGCATCTGCTCCACCGGCGCGCCCGTGATGATCAGGCCGTCGTAGTGGATGTCGCGGATGTCGTCGAACGTGCGGTAAAACGTCTCCAGGTGGCCGGCGCTCACATGCGTGGCCTCGTGCGTCTTGGTGCGCAGCAGGTCCACCTCCACCTGCAGCGGCGTGTTGGAGAGCTTGCGCATGATCTGCGTCTCGGTGGCGATCTTGGTGGGCATGAGGTTGAGAATGAGCACGCGCAGCGGGCGGATGTCCTGATGCAGTGCGCGGTACTCGGTCATGACAAAGATGTTCTCGCTCTCGAGCTGCGCGGCGGCAGGGAGGGCGTCGGGAATGCGAATGGGCATGGATGCTCCTTACGAGTCAGTTGCAGCTATGGTACAACGACCGGCCCCATCCGCGCGAGCACATCGCCCAGCGATGCCGTCAGCGGCCCAAATCACCCCAAAAGTAGAGATTAGGGCATGTCCCAAAAATCTACGGCGCTTTAGTCTAGCAAAGTGGCAGCTGGACGCTACAATGGTTCGACGCGAAAAACTCGGCCGAAAGGATACTCATATGTACCAGACGCGTAAGATCGGTGTGGTCGGCCAGGGCCACGTAGGAGCACATGTCGCCAACAGCCTGCTTATGCAGGGCATTGCCGACGAGCTGTACCTGTGCGATATCAACGAGGCCAAGGTGACGTCCGAGGTCCAGGACCTGCACGACTCCCTTTCGTTTGTCCCGTATAACACCAAAATCGTCAACTGCTACGACCACTACGAGGAGCTGGCCTGCTGCGACGTCATCGTCAACGCCGCCGGCAAGGTCGCGCTGGCCGCCGGCAACCGCGACGGCGAGCTGTTCTTTACCACCGACGCCGCCCGCTCCTTTGCCAAGCGCATCGTCGACGCCGGCTTCGACGGCATCTTCGTGAGCATCTCCAACCCCTGCGACGTCGTGTGCACCGAGCTGTGGCACCTGACCGGCTACGATCCCAAGAAGATCATCGGCTCGGGCTGCGGTCTGGATTCCGCCCGCCTGCGCACCGAGATCTCCAAGAAGGTCGGCGTGAGCCCCAAGTCCATCGACGCCTACATGATTGGCGAGCACGGCTTTAGCCAGCTGGCTGCCTTTAAGGCCGCGACCATCGCCGGCAAGAGCCTCAACGAGCTTCAGGCCGAGAACCCCGACAAGTACGCCTTTGACCACATGGAGGTCGAGGAGCTCGCGCGCAAGGGCGGCTATGTGACCTGCCAGGGCAAGCAGTGCACCGAGTACGCCGTCGCCAACTCCGCCGCGCGCGTCTGCGCCGCCGTGCTGCACAACGAGCACGCCGTGCTTTCCGCCTCCACGCTCATGACCGGCCAGTATGGCGAGGAGGGCATCTTTACCTCCCTGCCGTGCGTGATCGGCGCCGGGGGCGTCGAGGAGGTCTACACGCTCGACCTGTCCGAGTACGAGCTCGAGGGCTTCCACAAGAGCTGCCAGCACATCCGCGACAACATCGCCCAGCTCGACTGGTGGGACGCCGAGGCCTACGACGCAAAGTAGGCCGCTGGCTGCCGCAACCTTGCGAATCTAAACGCGATGCCAAGCGGGCCGCGCCGGAAATCCCCGGCGCGGCCCGCTTTTTTGACTCACGCAGTGCCCTTGCGAATCGAAGGTGAATACTTTTCCGCGAAGTGAACGAGTAAAAACGAGCCCCCGAAGCATCGACACTTTTCGGACGCCGTTTCCTGCGGTTTCGTCGAGTTTTCCCTGCAGTTTTGGCGTCAAAAAGTGTGGATGCTTCGGGGGTCCAAAATAGGTCGTTCACTTCGCGGAAAAGTATTCATCTTCGTTTTCGCGCAGACACGAATCCGGCTGCCACAACGCAAAACGGGGCCCGCGCGCAGCGCAGACCCCGTCGTGAGAGGTTATTCCCGGTATATTAGTACTGCTCGATGCCCATGTAGCGACGAACCTCGGGGCTGTGGTCGAAGACCTTGCCGCGGGCGGCGCGCAGCTCGCAGCTCATGTTGTAGAAGAAGATCGGCTCTAGGTACGAACGCACGCTGGCGGGCACGTCGCCCACGCCGTACTCAAGCGCGTCGAGCACCATAATCGTATCGGTGTGCGTGTTGAGGAACGCAAGGGCGCGCTCCTCCATGGGGCGGCACTCGCCCGCGCCAAGCTGCACAAAGTAGAACACGCCGGGCTCGGTGGCCTCGAAGGGGCCGTGGAAATACTCGCCGGAGTGGATATAGCAGCAGTGCTGCCACTGCATCTCCATGAGCGAGCAGATGGCCATGGCGTAGGTCTGGCTAAAGTTGGGGCCGGAGCCCAGGATATAGAAGAACTTGTGCTGCTGGCAGAGCTCGGCAAAGCGGGCGCCCAGCTCGGCGTTGACCTTCTCGCGAGCGGCGGGCAGCAGCGCATCCATCTGTTTAAGGCCGGCGTACATGTCGGCGAGTGCCTCGTAGCCTTCCTGCTGGTCGAGCAGCTCGGCGGCGATCAGAGCGCCGATACCCTGAGGCACCTCGGCCTGCGGCACGCCCTCGCCCCAGGGGTAGACCCAGGTGGTCCACTTGCCGTTGTCGATCTTGGAGCCCTCGCAGTCGGTCATGGCGACGACCTCGGCACCGGCGGCCAGCGCCATCTCGCAGCCGTCGACGACCTCCTGCGTGTTGCCGCTGTGGCTGCAGGCGATGACGAGCGACTTCGGCCCTAGGCTCTTGGGGGCCATCAGGCAAAACTCGCGTGCCGTGTAGACCGCCGAGGTAAACGTGGTGGCTTCGCGCTTGAGCAGCTCGTTGGCCGGCATCAGGTCGATCATCGAACCGCCACAAGCGATCCAAAAGACGTTCTTGATCCTGCCTTTGCGCTCGATGATTTCCTGAACCAGATCATGTGCGTTCATCCTGATGTTCCTCCTTGTGGGGCGGCCTTGAGCGACGGCAGCTCGTACCTGCTGTCGTTCTATGTTGTCCTATTTATAACACGTGCAACAACGCCCGTGAAGTCATCTTAGCAAAGTTGTTCTATGTTGTTCTATCTGTGGACGTTAGATGTCGAAGACGTAGCGCGAGCCCACGATCTTTTGGCGGCCGAGCAGTAAAGGGCGCCCACCGGCGTCGGTAAAGTAGGCCTCCATATAGAAGAGCGGCTCACCGACCGGCACCTCCAGCAGCGGGGCCGTCTGAGCATCGGCAAGCGCAATCTCCACGGTGCAGGGGTCGGACTTGAGCGGCGCGCGACCCGAATGCTCGGCAACGAGCGCAAAGATGGAATTGTCCGTGAGGTCCTTGTCGGCAAGCGTCTGCAGGTAGGGATGGTCGGCGAGCACAAAGGCGTTGTTCTCGAGCATGACAGGGATGCCGTCGGCTGTGCGCACGCGTTCGACCACGATAAGCTCGCAGCCGGGCTCCACGCCAAAGAACGCCGCATCCTCGTGCGTCGCTGCGACCACCGTGCGCGACACCAGACGCGCACCCGGCACCATGTCGTTGGCAGCACAACCCTCAGTAAAGCTCTGGACGTCACCCTTCTGGCGAATCTTGCGCTTGAGCTTGGGAGCGCACACAAAGGTGCCCCTCCCCTGCTGGCGGTTGAGATACCCCGCACGCGACAGCTCCTCGATGGCGCGACGCACGGTGACGCGCCCCACGCCGTAGGACTTCGCGAGCTCCATCTCGGAAGGAATGCGCGAGCCGGCAGCGTACACGCCGCGCGCGATCTCGCCCTTTAGGTCGTCCATGACCTGCTGGTACAGCGGCACGGCGGACACGTCAGTACGGTCGGTCTTGCTATCGAAAGCCATCGTTACGCTCCATCCCGCGCATGCTCGGACTCAAACTCTTCAATCGCCGCCATAAACTGCTCGCCAAAGGCGTCGGCCTTTTTCTCGCCAATGCCGTTGACCTGGATCAGCTCGTCGCGCGTCTGCGGGCGCAGGCGGCACAGGCCGCGCAGGGCCTTGTCGGAGAAGACCATGTACGGCGCCATCTCCAGCTCCGTCGAGATCTCCTTGCGGAGGGCACGCAGGCGCTCGAACAGCTCGGCATCGTCGCCCACGCGCGGGCGTTGATCCAGCTCGGCCTCCTCGCGCAGCAGATCCACCGCACGGCGGGCGCGGGCCGAGGCCTTGCGCTTGGACGCGCGACGCTTAACGGTAAAGGCAAACGCCTCATCCTCGACCTCGGTGGCACGCGGGCCCAGCCCCACGACCGGGTATTGCCCCTGCGAGGTGGCCAGGTAGCCGCGGCCGCACAGTTGGCCGATGATGTCCTTGATGCGCCCAACCGATTCACTCGACAGCTCACCGTAGCCGCGGTCCTCGTCCAGATGCATCTGGCGAATGCGCTCGGTGTTGCCGCCGTGGAGCACGTCGGCGATGAGCGACTTGCCAAAACGCATGGGACGCGTGGCCACATAGCGCACAGCGGCGCGGGCCATATCGGTGACGTCCTCGACCTCGAACTGCGTGAGGCAGTTGCTGCAGTTGCCGCAGCCCTCGGCGTCGTCCGTGGCGGTGGCGCCCGCACCGGCCGCGGCCTCGTCGCCAAAGTAGCGCAGCATGTATTCGCGCAGGCAGCCGGTGGTATTGCAGTAGCCCTCCATTTGGCTGAGCAGACGATATCGATTCTGGAGCGCCCACGCGCGCTGCTCGTCGTCGAGCGCCTCATCGGCGGCATCGCCGCGATCGATCAGAAAGCGACGCATGCGAAAATCGTTGCCGTTCCACAGCAGGTGGCAGCTGGCCGGGTCGCCATCGCGGCCGGCGCGGCCCGCCTCCTGGTAGTAGGCCTCGATGCTCTCGGGCACGTTGTTGTGGATCACGTAGCGCACGTTGGGCTTGTCGATGCCCATGCCAAAGGCGTTGGTGGCAACCATCACCTGGATATCGTCGTCGATAAAGGCGCGCTGGCTTTGGCGGCGGGCGTCATTACCCATGCCGGCATGGTAGCGGCCAATGCGAATGCCGCTGGGGCCCAGCGCTTCGGCAAGCTCCGCGGCCAGCGCGTCGACCGTCTTGCGGGTCGAGCAATACACGATGCCGCTCTCGCTCGAATGCGCGATCACGTAGTCGCGCACCCAGGCGGTCTTGGCCTTGTCGCCCATCTCCTCGCAACCAAAGTAGAGGTTCTTGCGATCGAAGCCCGTCACTACCGTCGCGGGATTTTGCAGGCCGAGCATCTGCTGAATGTCCGCGCGCACGCGCTCGGTCGCCGTGGCGGTAAACGCCGCCACGATCGGGCGCCGCGGCAGCGAATCGATAAACTCACGAATCTGCAGGTAGGCGGGACGAAAATCCTGGCCCCACTGGCTCACGCAGTGGGCCTCGTCAATGGCCACGAGCGGCACGCCAATGCCACCGTCCGCCGCGGCTTCCTGCGCAAAGGCTAAAAAGCGCGGCTCGAGCAGACGCTCGGGTGCCACATACATAAGCTGATAGCGGCCCTCGCGCGCCCGCTTGAGCACGGTATTTTGCTGAGCCGGCGTAAGGCTGGAGTTGAGATAGCTGGGCCGCGCACCCGCCGCGAGCAACGCACGGGTCTGGTCCTCCATAAGCGACAGCAACGGGCTCACCACAAAGGTGATGCCGGGCAGCATGAGCGCGGGCACCTGGTAGCAGATAGACTTGCCGGCGCCTGTGGGCATAACGCCGAGCGCATCGCGGCCAGCAAGAATCGCATCCACCATGCGGTCCTGCCCCGGGCGAAACGAGGTGTAGCCAAAATAGGCGCCGAGCGTGTCGAGCGCCATCTGCTGCATGCTATCGGTCATGGTTTCCTAACGTCTAAGTCATCTGCCGCCGATTATACGCCGCCACGCGGACCGGCGTCGCCCGGCTGCCGACCACGGGCAATACGATCCAAGGCGGGCAACCGTGGATTTTCGGACACTTGCCAAACGAGCGTGGATAATCTCCCACTTTGAGACCGTCACCGAGCCAAAAACGGGAGATTATCCACGCTCATTCTGCAGGTAGTCATTAGGGACGTTCTTGAATGACTAGTCGTTTAAGAACGTCCCCAATGACCATCTTGACAAGCGCGAAAACGTTGCCGGTTGAGCATAAGTCAGTGAAAACGCCCCTAAGCGAGCAAGGTGACGTGAAAGAGGAGGGAAGCGTACTTCGGTACGCGACCGACGATTGAACGTCAGATTGCCGCTTAGGGGCGTTTGCAGCGTCGACAGGTCCGTCGTTCGTCAGAACGGCGGAACAAAACTTCTGATCATGCCGCCGAAGTTGAAAGGCAGATTGCCGCTCTGGCGGGCTTGCAGCGTCGAGCCGTTACGCGGTTTGGTAAAACCGCGTAACCAAAGGCGCAGCGTCGGCCGGTCCGCCGTTCGTCAGAACGGCGGAACCAACCCTACATCACCATGACGTAGCGGCTACCCACGTAGTACTGCTTACCCATCAAAACCGGCTCGTCATCGGGACCGGTAAAGCCGGCACGCAGGTTGAGCAGCGGATCGTGCGGAGCAATGCCCAGCTCGGCCGCCTGCTCGGCGTTAGCTCGAACGGCCTCGACCGTACGGTAGCCAACCGAGACAATCGGCGTTCCGCCAACACGCTCGACCTCGGCAAAAATCGACTTGTCCTCAAGATCGGCCGTCAACAGCTCACGGTAGGCGTCAAACGGCACAAAGATGTTCTCCTCAAAGATGGGCTCGCCGTCGGCCGTACGCACGCGCTTGATATGCAGCAGCAGCGCATCCTTCTGCAGGCCAAAGAACTCCATCTCGTTTTGGCGCGCCGGAACGATCTGGCGATCGATCACGTGCGCACCGGCCTTCATGCCGTTGCCGGCACACAGCGCGGTAAACGTCTGCAGCGTCGAGGCGTGAAACTGGCGGTTGATGTGCGGCGTGGAGACAAAGGTGCCGCGGCCCTGCTGCTTAACCAGGTAACCATCGGAGCACAGCTCCTCGACAGCGCGGCGCACCGTAATACGGCTCACCTCGTACTGCTCGGCTAGTTCAAGCTCGGACGGAATACGCTCCTTGGGTGCATAAACACCTTTCTCGATCGCATCCTTGATTTCGTCATAAATCTGCTGGTAAAGCGGTGCATTTTTGGGCGCAGGCATATCTGATCACTCTTATCAAAATAGCTAAATTTCTAATACGTATATAACGTCTAGTTTCATGTTACCTCATATTGATAAAACGATACACCCTCCCTACCAAAAAGCGACAGCTTCATTTTGGTAGGTTTTATCTGGGCAAACGAGAGCCCTCGAAAGCAACGGGGCTTTCGGGGGGCTCGTTCGGATGGGTTGCGCAGGACCGGCAAAATGCCAATACCCTACTTGCCGTCATCCTGCTGCAGGCTGTCCTGTTCGCTGAGGCGCGCCTGCCTGCTGGCCATGCGTGCGGGCTTGTCGGGATCGGGAACGGCCGTGGGCATGGGCTCGTCGACATGACCGCCCCACCAGCCGCCCACAAAGTTGAGCGTGTGGAACACGTTGATCACGGCGCCGGGATCAACGTCGCACACCAACTTGATAATGTCCTGGCTCTCGTAGGTCGAAACAACGGTGTTCAGCAGGTACATCTTTTCGCGGCTGTATCCGCCGACGACCTCGGCGCAGCTAATGCCGTGCTGAAAATGGTTTACGTAGGCAGTCATGACCTCGTCTGCCTTGCGCGTCGTAATCTGCAGCGTCACGCGGTCGTAGCGACGATAGAAACTGTCGATGGTCTTGGTCGAAATAAACTGGAACACGATGGAGTACGCCGCGTTGTCCCAGCCAAACATAAAGCCAAAGATCGCCAGGATAAAGCAATTGAAACCAAAGATAACGCCCCAGATGGTCTTGCCCGTGTGGTTGGAGACCCACAGCGCGATAAAGTCGGTGCCACCGGTAGATGCGCCGGACTTTAGCGCGATGGCAGCGCCCAGACCCGAGACCACGCCGCCAAAAATGATGAGCATAATCTTGTCGCCCAAAAATGGAGCGAAGTGAAAGACGTTGAGGAACAGCGACGAGAGCACGACCTGCATCATCGAGAAGATGACGAAGCGCTTGCTAATGCCGCTCCAGCATAGGAGCGCCACGGGAATGTTGAGCGCAAGCATGCCGAGCGAGATGTCGATGTGAACGCCGCCCAGCGAGGTAACGCGATCGAGCAGGACCGCAACGCCGGTGAGGCCGCTCGGAAGCAAGTCGGCGGGCTGAATGAACGCCTGGATCAGGAATGTCTGGAGAACGGCGGAAATCGTGACCGCCACGGCAGTAATAGCGCGGCGGACGATGGTGAGGCGGCCGAGTACGAGCACTCGGTCCGTGAGCTGATCGATGGCGTTCGCCACGCAGGCTCCTTTCGAAGGCAGATGTAGTTGTGGGGTATGTCCGCGATTGTAGCATGGAGCGTGCGGGGGCGCTTCAATTCACCCTCTCTCGACAACCAAAGCGGGACCAGCAACCCCACGACCAAAGGCCCAAATTACAAGTGAGTAGACTTTACGCGACCTGCAGAGCACACCCAAAACCGCCACCCCTGTGACCTGCGGTTTTACTAGAGCAGATGCGCTTTGTGCTCGTCCTGCACCAAAAAGTCTACTCACTTAGTCCGAATCGAAGCCAAACGGATCAAAATCGAAACCAAATTGAGCCAGTCCACCGCAAAAAACGTTTGAACCCGTGCTTCTCGCGGCGGATTGACACTACAAAGCGGCCAAAATGTCGGTCAGATTATCAATAACGGCATCGGCTCGCGATTGATCGAGGTTGACGCCCTCGTGCGGGCGCAGTGCCAGGACGCGGGCGCCGGAACGTTTGCCAGCCTCGATGCCCAAAGGCGAGTCCTCGATAACCAGGCACTCGGTAGGCTCCACACCCAGCGCCTCCATGGCACGCAGGTAGATCTCGGGGTCGGGCTTAAACGCACTGCACTCGTGACCGCTGATGGTGTAGTCCAGCACGTCGGCGATACCGGCAATCCCCACCAGCTCGTCAATGAGCTCGCGATAGGACGAGCTTGCGATGGCGCACTTCACGCCGCGCTCGTGCAGCTTGCGCATCACCGGCTCCGTCTGCTCGTTGAGCAGCTCGGCATACGGAACGGGATGGTCTGGGCTGTAGACCTGCTTGTACTCCACGCGCAGGCGCTCGCGCAGCTCAACATCGTCAGGTACCAGCGACTTCCAAATAGCGGGCTCGTTAGACCCCGAAAGATCGGGGATCTCGTCAAAGTGAAAGCCCTTCTCTTCCATAAACGCCACGCGACGACGGTTGTAGAACCACTCGGTATCGACCAGCACGCCGTCCATGTCAAACAGCACTGCCTTGATCATACGTATCTCCTTTCGATAGCAAAAAAGGGGACGGGGCGCAAACCCCATCCCCTCTCAATCAACCCGTAAGGTCTACTTACTTGTGATTAGTAGGAAAGCTTCCACATGTAGCGACGCATGGTCAGCGGGTGCTGACGGGCCTCGGCGATCTGGTTGCCGTAC
>DBGAZC010000146.1:0-4678 GCA_048472015.1 Collinsella sp.
GGCAGACGGTCACGTAACCCATACGCGCCAAACGTAGACCGTAGTCGTAATTGAACTTACGCACAGCATCATCGACCGCCGGCACGCCCGTCACGCCCGCAACACTTGCGGCGCCTGCTCCCTGATGGCCATGCGGGCAGACATAGCAACACTTGCGGCCGCGCGCATCGAGCTTAGGCGACTGCGGCTCGAGCAGGTAGAACGGCATCCAAACGTCGCGCTCCACCTGCAGCATCGCATGGGTGCGCACGATACCGCCGGCAATCTGCACCCGATCGAGCTCGCGCGCCTCAATCGACACGCGATCCATAATCGATAGGCCCAACAGGTCAAACAGCCGAACCCTCGTCGCAATCTGCCATGCCTCAAAGTCTTCGGGCGTCGTGCCCTTAAATGCGGCGGAGCGGCCCTCACGCTTAAGGCGCTCACGAAACGCCAGTTCGTCTTCGTAATAGGTGTCGATATGCACCGTGCGACCGTTATCGGAAAGACTGTCGGTCTCCGCAGCGTCGCCCGGGCCACCTTCGGGGTCCCAGCCGTCCGCACCGGAAAGCACCTGTTCGCGGGCGTATCGGGTAGTGGCTGTCGCATCGAGCTCGTGCGCCCATGGCACCCAGTTTTCGGCATCACTCGCCGGGCCATGTAGGCTTGCACCAGCGTAGTGCGCCCTCTCGTGCGCCGCCGGCTTAGCCCAATCCCACCAACCTTCGCGCTTGATATGCTGTCCCAGCCAGCAATCGATCAGCACGGTCTGGGCCCACTCACGCCAAGGACGACCCAAATAGACCGAATCCGGTGCCACGTCTTGCGCGGCTGTAAACGAGCAGCCGTGGAACACGAAGCCATATGGCTCTCCCTCGGGCGTCGATGCCGCCGTCACGTAACCGTTCACGTCCATATTGCGGTTGAGCGAGCGGATCTCGCACCCCTCAAAATAGGCACACGCGCCGCCAAAGATAAAGTCGACGTCGCCCTCAATCCGGCAGCGTCGAAAATACTGACGGCCCACCCGACGCGGCGCAAACTGCTTGGGCCCAATGAATCCGCCCGGTTTGACTTCGCGCGGGGGCAACGGGCCCAAAAACAGCGTGTCCTGGCGCCCCGTAATGCAACAGGCGTCGACCACCAAACGGTCGCCGTCGGCGTACAGGGCAATCGCCTGCCCCACCTCGCGACCGTCGCCGGCATCGTTGACGATTGTGAGGTTCTCGAGCCGCACGTCGTCGGCATCGACTAAAACGGTATAGGTCCTAAACGTGCCGAGCGTACCGTCGACACCCGAGCCGTCCTCCGAGGGCATCTTGGCACCCAGGCTGCCCACGATGCGCACGCTGTCAGCCGTCTCGCCCGCCAACGTCACATGCGGCCGATGGATCTCGACCCGCTCGCGGTACTCACCCGGATCAATATGGATCGTCACCGCCTGCTCGGCGTCCGGATAGAGTTGATCGGTTGCCGCCAAGGCATCAGAAATCGTTGGATACGCTCCTGACGCAGCCCTCGAAACACGCAGCTCATTGATACTTTCGTTCATCGTCCATCACGCTCCCAGGCGGCAAACTGCTCAGGCCAGCCCTGAACCTGTGGCTGAATATGCTCGGCGCAACCCTTAAATGCCGTTTGGGCCGTGGCGAGCGATGCTCCGTGCTTTCCATGCGGAAAAATATGTAAGCTAAAGCCAATCCCGTGATCGGCAAGCGCCTGCGCAAGCAAAAGGCTATTTTGGACTGGCACCGATGCATCCTCGGCGGTATGCCATAAGAACGTACGGGGAAAACCTTCGCCCACCATGTTCTCGATCGACAACTTTTGAGCCAAAACGTCATCGGCACCCGTTAGGTGTTCAAACGAGCCACGATGGGCATAGGCCCCCGAGCTTACGACCGGATAGCCCAAGCAAAGTGCGTCAGGCCGAATCGACTCAGGCGATGTCGCGATCGACTCTGCAAGCCAAGGTTTGTCCCAAAGCGCCCCGAGCAAGCCAACCAGGTGTCCACCCGCCGAAAAACCCATGACCGTAATTCGATTGGGATCGACGCAAAACTCCGTCGCATGACTTCGCACGGTATCGACCGCCCGCGCAAGTTCTTGCAATGCAAGCGGATAGGCGGCGGGCGCAACCGAGTAGTCCAGAACAAAAGCCTGATACCCCATCGCAAGTAAGCGTAGCGCCACCGGCTCGCCCTCGCGAGGCGAAATATGATCGTAGCCCCCACCCGGCACAATCAAAACTGCAGGTCGGGGTTCCAGGGCATAAGCATCCTCGGTGGGAGCAAAAATATAGGACGAGATCGCGGCATCCGAGCCATCGACCCCGACACAAATCGTTTTATTGAGCATGTATACCTTCTCGTTATGATGCGTAGCGCGGCCGCATGGCACAAGGGCCGCATAGCCGATTTTTTCGGCAATGCGGCCCCGGTCATCAATTCCAGCTAGGAACGGACAATCTTATCGACGTTCTCGAGCTGCAGCTCGTCGCCATCCTGACCCTCGATCACCACATTTTGCAGGTCGAGGACTTTCACGTTCTGCGCGATGATGCCCTGGCGCGCCATGGGCTCCACGCCGCAGGCCATTGCAGGCACAAAGGGCTCGGCATCTGCCGCAAAGGTCACATGGACATCCTGGAACGTCAGGCGCGTCACCTTACTCTCGGGCAAGCCAGTGATGTAGGCGGCGGCAGCGTGGCAGTTGGTGGCCTCGATATCGCAAAACGTCGTGGCGCCAAAGCCGGGCGTACGGTCGTCGACGGGCACCGCGTCGCGGCTCTGGACATAGTCGGTCTTGCCGTCCTTATCGCAGAAGTAGAACGAATTAACCACGAAAGGCGTGAGCACCTCGTCCATGCGAATGTGCTCAAAGGTGATGCCCTCGTTGACGGCGTCCTTGCCGCGACCGCGACGAGTCTTAACGCGCAGGCCGCGGTCGGTGCGCTCAAAGAGGCACTTGCTCACGGTGAGGTCCTTGATGCCGCCGGCAGCCTCTGAACCCAGGACCACGGCGCCGTGACCATCGTGCATGTAGCAGTGAGAGATCAGCACGTCGTGCGTAGCGGGACGAAGCTCGGGCTCAATGCCCAGTTTGCCGCTCTTGATGGCGATGCAGTCGTCGCCCACCGAGAACTGGCAACCCAGGATGCGAACAAAGCCACAGCTCTCGGGATCGAAGCCGTCGGTGTTGTGGGAGTTCTTGGGACCCTCGATGGACAGGCACAGGGCATCGACGTGTTCGCACAGAACGGGATGGATGTTCCATGCTGGGCTGTTGCGGACGGTAAAGCCGGCAAGGCTCACGTTTTGGCACTCGGACAGGAAGATCATGCGCGGGCGGGCGATCTCGCGGCCCTCCTCGGGGCGGAAGATATTCTTAAAGTCCTTGTTCCACCAGTTATCCTCGGCAAAATCGGTCTGGCCGTCGATGGCGCCGCGGCCATAGATGCACACGTCGTGCACGCTCAGACCCGTAAAGGTCGAGCAATAGGTCGAAAAGCTCTCGCCCTCCCAGCGGCCCAGGGGCAGCATATCGGTGCCGGCATACCCGGTGCCCTTGTCACCCGTGACCGTGCCCGGAATGTAGGCAAGCGCCGCGCGGTCGTGACGGGCCAGCAGCACCGCGCCCTCGGCGAGCTCGATGTTGATATTGCTCTTAAGGAAGAGGGACTTGATGCGGTAGTTGCCAGCGGGAATCAGCACGCGCCCGCCCTTGGGACAAGCCATGATGGCAGCCTGAATATTGGTGGTGTCATCGTGCTCGGCATCGCCTTTGGCGCCGCAGTCGCGAACGTTGATGGTAAAGGGCTCCGCGGGCGTGGTGACGCCCACACTCAGCTCACGCTCGCCGCAGACAAAGCGGACGAGGTTGCGCTTGCCGGGAACCAGGCCGTCAACATAGGTCTCGACCGTATTCGTGGTACCGACGGGCTCATCGTTGACAAAGATCTCCCACGTATCGGCACAGGTAAAGTAGCCACCGTCGTCGAGCTCAATAACGGCCGCGCGGGCGTTGCGCCAGATAACGTTCGTCTCCATGGGTTTCTCCCTCAAAAAGATGCTCTAAAGGCAAATTGTACGCTGTTGAAAAAGGGCCGTGCCTGCCGGCGGAATTCCGGTGGCACGGCCCTGTGATTTGGACGATATGTCGGCCTTACTCGGCGGGAGTTACGCTACCGTCCTGGAAGCCAACGTTGTTGTGGGCAAAGCAGTCCTCGTACTTAAAGCCGGAGAGCTCCTCGCAAAGCGCCTTGACCTCGGGCTTGACGTCGGCCATCTTGCCACCCTCCTTGACTCGGTGAATCTCGTCGCAAAGGACGTCGCACTGCTCCTTGTCGATCTTGATGCCGCGGGCAAGGACGGCCGCAAGCAGGAAGAAGCCGGCGCAGCCGATGATCATGTAGCCGCAGATATACAGAGGCACGGTAGCGGGCTGGGTCACGGCGTCGCTATTGCCGGCGGTCTGAATGAAGCCGGAGGCAGCAAGGACGATAGCCCACACGTTGACGGCGATAGCCTGGGCGATCTGCTGGCAGAGCTGCTGCGCGGAGCTGTAGATGCCCTCGCGACGACGCAGGGTGATGAGCTCATCGACATCGGGGATGTAGTTGAGCAGAACATCGGGCAGGTACTGGAAGCCGACGTAGAAGAACTTCCAGATGGCGAAGATGATGGGGTAGGCGATC
>DBGAZC010000147.1:0-3566 GCA_048472015.1 Collinsella sp.
TCGGCATTGCTACCCCCGAGCGCCTTGGGGAGCTTTTCGCCCATGGTCTTGCACATCTCACCCGCAGACACCGAAGGATTCGAACCGCCAAACGGGTAACTCAGATACGAATCGATCTGAACATGCTCACCGGCAACATCGGCGATATTGACCTTCTTGCCGGTCTCGTCGTTGTTGTCCGCCGACTTGCCCTTGCCGTGCCATGCGGAGTACAAATCGACCGTTGTATCGGCTAGCACCATGCGGTCGGCTTCAGACGGATTGACATATTCTTTGTAGTAGTCGAGCGTATCGGGCGTGTAATAGACATACGTCTGAGACACGTCAACAGGGTTATAGCGCTCCAGGTTTTCGTTCATCACATTGGCAATCGACATACCGCACGTCACCGAGGTGATGGCCAAAAACAGGAGCATCGCGATGACGCCCATCGAAAAGCACACCGTGTTGACCTTGGCCGCAAGCTGGCGCACGGTAAACATGTTGAGGCCGCGCCAATACACGCTGCGCAGGCTCTGCAGCAGCTTGATGAGCATGCCCGAGAGTCCCCAGAACAGGGCAAAGGTGCCCACGGTAACCATAGCGGTCGTAATACCAAACTGGTTCATGGCCTCTTGCAGCTTGCTGTCCGTCGCGGTTAGCGGGAACCCATCACGTAGCAGACGGTAATAGGCCACGCCCACAAGCACCACGCCCACGGCAAAGATGGCAATCGCGATCCAGGGGTTGCGTGTCTTGATGCTCTCGTTGCGACGCTCGGCACCCATAAGCTCGATGAGTTTGGTACGACGCACGGCGCGAAGGTTCAGCAGTAGCGTGAGCACAAACATTACGAGCATGCAGGCAAGGGTCAGATTGAACGCATGCACCGAGAAAAAGAAGTGGAAATTGGCGATCTGTGTCTTAAAGAGCGAGGCCGTAAAGAACGTCATGAGCTGGGAGAGTCCCACACCCAGCACAATGCCAGCGACAAAGGCCACCACCGAGACAATCACCGTCTCGAGCGCCATGATCGTGGCGACGCGCCCGCGCCCCATGCCGAGCACCTGGTACAGGCCAAACTCCTTCTTGCGGCGTTTCATGATGAAGTTATTGGCATACACCATCAAAAAGGCCATGACACCGGCCAAAAAGTACGTCAGGTCGCCGAGCATGCTGCCCATAACCTGCGCCAAGCCCTCTTCATCGATGCCGGCGATGTCGACCTGCATCGAGATGGTGTTAAAGGCATAGAAGACCGTGACGCCCAGGGTGAGCGTCAAAAGGTAGACGAGGTAGTCGCGGCCGGCACGGCGGACGTTGCCCCAAGCGAGTTTACAGAGCATCGGAGCCCTCACCGCCCATCATGGCAACGACCTCCATAATGCGGTCGAAAAACTCTCGGCGGTCGGTGTCGCCGCGACGCAGCTCGGTGAAGATCTTGCCGTCGCGGATAAACAACACGCGGCTCGTGTAGCTGGCAGCAAAGCTGTCATGCGTGACCATGAGCACGGTGGCGCGCAGGCGGCGATTGAGGGCCTCCAGGCTCTCGAGCAGCAGGCGGGCGCTCTTGGAATCGAGGGCGCCGGTGGGCTCGTCGGCCATGATCATGGTGGGGTCGGTGACGAGCGCGCGAGCCGCGGCAACGCGCTGCTGCTGACCGCCGGACATCTGGTAGGGATACTTGTCGAGCACCTGGCTGATGGACAGGCGCGCGGCCACATCCTGCACGCGGGTCGAGATCTCTGCCGAGTTTGTGCGGGCGATGGTGAGCGGCAGGGCGATGTTCTCGCGTGCCGTGAGCGTATCGAGCAGGTTGGAGTCCTGGAAGATAAAGCCGAGCTCCTCGCGGCGGAACTGCGAAAGCTTAGCCTGCTTCATGCGCGTCACGTCCTGCCCGTTGATGCGGATCGTGCCACTTGTGGCGCTATCGATGGTCGACACGCAGTTGAGCAGCGTCGACTTTCCCGAGCCCGAAGCGCCCATGATGCCAACAAATTCGCCGCGGTTGACGGTAAAGCTGACGTCGTTGAGCGCACGGGTCACGTTGCCCAGCGTTCCATATACCTTTTCGAGATGCGCGACCTCCAGTACCGGGGTCGCCATGTGCGTGGTTTGCATACCGAGTCCTTTCTTGCGATTAGTCTACGGCATCTATAGTCGCAAGAAGACGAGTCGGCTACCATCGATATGGCTTACGCTTGCCTTACCGTTGTGTAAGGTAGGGGTAGCTAGCCTGCCACGTGATGATATTGAGAGAGGACTCCTGTTGAAGACTGTTCATGTTGCCGCTGGGATCATTCGCAAAGAAGGATCCGATGAGCTGCTTGCCGTGCAGCGCGGCTACGGCGACATGCAAGGACTTTGGGAATTCCCGGGCGGCAAGCTCATGCGCGGCGAGACACCCGAAGACGCCGTGCGCCGCGAGCTCATGGAAGAGCTGCAGGTAAAAGTTACCAACCTGCGCGATTTCTATACCGTTGAGTATGACTACCCCGATTTTCATCTCTCCATGGAGTGCTACTACTGCTCGCTCGCCGATGAATCCGATGAGCCTCAGAAACATGACCGACAGCTCGATATCCGCTGGATTCCGCGCGCCTCGCTTGCCACGGTGGAATGGATGCCCGCCGACAAGGGGCTTATCGATGCCCTGATTGAGCTGAAGGAAGACCGACTCGAGACAAGCTCCGCCGATGACGCCGTGCCCAACACAGCCGACAAACCCGCCACCAAACCCAAGCGCGCACCTAAGCGCCGCAGCAAGAAGCGTCCCAAGCCCGGTCTGCTCGACGGCATCGATACCTCGGACCTCTCCGCTGACGAGCGCGAACTGGTCCGCCGTCGCGCCGCCATCAAAAAGTCCATGAAGGGCAACAAGCGCGCCAATACCAAGCCAGAGCTGCTCGTTCGCCAGCGCCTGCGCGCAGCGGGCCTCACCGGCTATCGCCTGGAATGGAAGGTTCCCGGCAAGCCCGACATCGCCTTTCCTGGGCGCAAGATTGCCATCTTCGTCAACGGCTGCTTTTGGCACCGCTGCCCCAAGTGCAACCCTAGCCAGCCCAAGCGCAACGTTGAGTTTTGGGAGGCAAAGTTCCGTCGCAACGTCAAGCGCGACCGCGCTGCCGTGGCAGCACTCACTCAAATGGGCTGGACACCCATAACCATCTGGGAATGCGAACTCAAAAAGGACCGCATCGACGCCACCATGGAAAAGGTCATCGAACAGGTGCGGGCCGCAGAGCCGCAGCGCTAGGAACGAGCCGTCCACACGCCCCACACAGGCGAACCACACCCGCGCCACAAACCTTAGAAAGCCCTTAAGCTCAAAACCTTTCAAAGGTGTTACTCGATAGCTCTGACCTGCGGTTTCATCGTAATTGCAAACCTCATTAAGCCTTTCTTTAGCGCTTCTTTGCAACGGGCGCGGCATAATACTGCCAACGCACGGGACCTAGCAGCACACCCCGTGCGCAACCTTTTGGTGGACATCGAGGAGGCCGCATAAGCATGCATTCTTCCAACGACGCAGCACAGCAGCCATCCCTAAATCATGCAGACCTTTTCTCCTTCCCCCCGACACAGAG
>DBGAZC010000148.1:0-2629 GCA_048472015.1 Collinsella sp.
GACGACGGAATTGAGGGCAAGTCCTTTTTCGGTGGGAACAAGCGACTTCTTGCAGCGTTCCATGTAACCGCGCTTGAAGAGCGTTTCGATGATGGAGGCGCGTGTGGCGGGAGTGCCGATGCCGCAGTCCTTCATTGCCTGACGCAGCGCGTCGTCCTCGATTTCCTTGCCCGCCGTTTCCATTGCCGAGAGCAGGGTGGCTTCGGTATGCAGCGGCTTGGGCTTGGTCTTTCCTTCGGTAATGGACGAGCCTTTCAGTGTCAGCGTGTCGCCTTCCTGCCAGCCGGGGATGGTGGTCTCCTCCTTGTTTTCCTCGCCATAGACGGCACGCCATCCGGCTTGCCTGATGACGCTGCCTTTCACGGTGAACTCCACTCCGGCACATTCCGCCGTGATAGCGGTCACGTCCTTGACGCATTTTTCGGAGAATGCTTCGACCATGCGCCCGGCAATCATGTGATAGATGATGTCGTCCTCTTTGGAAAGGAACAGCGGTTTCTCGCCCGTAACGAGCAGGGCATGGTGGTCCGTCACCTTTCCGTCGTCCACGCTGCGGCGTGTCGGTGTGGCTTTCGCCCGCACCTTGTCTTTCCATTCTGGCTGCGTGCCGATGAAGGCGAGCAGCTTGGGGATTTCGGCGTACACGTCTTCGGGGATGTAGCGACTACCCGTTCTCGGATAGGTTATCAGTTTCTTCTCGTAGAGTTTTTGCGCGGTTTCAAGCGTCTGTTCCGCCGTGAAACCGTGCTTGGCGTTGGCTTCCTTCTGGAGTGTGGTCAGGTCGTACAGGAGCGGAGTTTCCTCCGTCTTCTCCTTGCGCTCGGCTTTCGTGACGGTAGCACACCCTGCTGCCTTTACCTTATTGTATAGTTCCATCGCCGGCTCTTTCTCCTTCCATTTCTCGGAGGATGAGAATTTCACGACCTCGCCGTCGCAACCGTCCGTTGCGATATGGAGCTGCCAGAAGGCTTCGGGCGTGAAGCGGCGGTTTTCCCAGTAGCGTTCACACACCATAGCCAGCGTGGGTGTCTGCACCCGTCCCACGGAATACGTACCGTGTCCGGCGGCGATGGATAACGCCTGCGTGCCGTTGATGCCCACGAGCCAGTCGGATTCGCTCCGCGCTTTGGCGGCGAGGTATAGGTTGTCATACTTGCTACCGTCTTCGAGGTTGCGCAATCCCTCGCGGATAGCCTTGTCGGTGAGCGAGCTTATCCACAGGCGCACGAACGGGGTGGTACTGCCCGTGTAGTGGTAGAGGTATCGGAAGATAAGCTCACCCTCGCGCCCGGCATCGGTTGCCACGATGATCTGTTCACTTGCGTCGAACAGTTTTTTGATAACTTTTATCTGCGACACCACTCCGTTGTCGGGCTTGTAGCCCTTCTCCGTCCTGACCTGACGGGGGACGAGCGTGAAGGTGTCGGGGATAATCGGAAGGTTGTCACGGACGAATCCGCGTACGCCGTAGCCGTCGGGCATGGCGGGCTGGACGAGGTGTCCGAATGCCCATGTCACGGCATAACCGCCTCCCTCGAAATATCCTTCCTCTCTCTTTGTCGCGCCAACGATGCGGGCGATTTCACGTGCCACGGAGGGCTTTTCTGCAATGATTGTCTTCATGTCTTCTTCTTTTTTGTTGATACTTTGGATTTTATTTTGGATTCAGTGGCGGACATCGGTCTATACTTTCATGCCCTTGCCCGTTTTCTTCTGCGGCTTGTCCTGCTGCTGTTGCTGGTTCTCGTTCTTCGGGGCGGTCTGTCCCTTCTGCAACGGCTCTTTCAGTTCCTTCGTCGCCTCGTTGGTCTTGCCCTCGTTGTTCACCGCCATCTGCGTGCGGCTCTCGTTGGACGGGGCTACCTGCTGCGCGTTGTCGGGGTTCGTGTCGTAGCGGTACGGGCGGCCCTTCTCCGGGTTGAACTTGATATACATCGTGGCATGGAAGCCCTGCTTGTCGGTCACGTTCTCCAGCTTCACGGCTTTGCCCGCCACATAGTCGGCTTTCTGCTGTTCGGTAAAGTTCACGCCGCTCCATTTGCTGATGGGGCGGATGCTGCCGTCCTCGTTTGTCCACGTGTTGCGGCGTTGCTCCTTCTTGGTCTGTGCGGCATTTTCCCCACCTTGCGCCTGACTTTTCGACGTGTCGCCTTTGGCTTCCTGTGTCTGTGCGGTACGGGGCGATTTGCCCGTTCCCGGCACGAACTCCACGCCGCGCTGCTCCACGTTCACTTGCAGGGTGGTGACGAACTTCCTGCCGTCGTTGCGCTCGATGAGCTTGTCGCGCACGGGCAGTCCGGCGCGGAGCATGTCCTGCTCCTGCTTGGTGATTTCCGTCTTGCCGATGCGTTCCGGGATGCGCACCTTGTTTGCCGGGATGTCCGTGATCTCATTCGTCTTGCGGTCGATGCTGATGTAGGAGGGGATGATCTCGCCCGTTTCCCTGTCCACGATGTCCACGACCCTGCCGAGGTTGCCCGTTTCGCGGAGGTTCTTCCGGTCATCGTCGGAGAATTTGTGTTCCTTGTACTCATCTAACTTCTGCTCCTTGCGGATGAAGTGCGGCACGAGGCTGACATTCCCCTCGCCGTCCTTCTTGAAGGAAAGGCGGGCGTCCAGCTCGAACGAT
>DBGAZC010000149.1:0-5408 GCA_048472015.1 Collinsella sp.
ACATAGGGAACCTCATAGCCCTGCATCATCCAGTAACGGTTGATCATGTCCTTGGAGATCTTGTTCATGGCGTGGCCGATGTGGATCGGGCCGTTGGCGTACGGAGGGCCGTCGTGCAGCACGAACTTCTTGTGACCCTCGTTCTTCTTCAAAACCTGCTCGTAGACCTTGTTGTCCTGCCAATCCTTGAGTCGCTTGGGCTCGGACTTGGAAAGACCGGCACGCATGGGAAATCCGGTTTTGGGCAGATTCATCGTCTGCTTGTACTCGTTTGCCACGGTACCCCTTTCTTGTCATGGGCGCGCACGCCCTCTGGGCACCAAAAAAGCGCCCGTCCCTACAAGCTGGGACGAAGCGCCACAAAACGGGCAGCGTGCCCGCAAAAGCTCTTCGCTTAACCACCCAGCTTAGATGCCCTCGCCCGCGTTATCGCGCGCTCGCATCCGTTACTCGGCTGGCCTGTATCGACGGCCATCTCGGCGATGTCTACTAAGACGAACCTATGCGGCACGTCCGTTGGGACCGCAGCTCCGGGGTGATTTTCATCGGTCGCATGCACGGGCTCTCAGCACTCCCCGCTCTCTGTGGCATGCGGACGGCCGACTACTCGTCCCCATCAACGCTTATGCGGAGTATGCTAGCACGTTCCGCGCCGGCGAAAAACCCTCAACACTGGTTTTATACGTTCGAAATTTCTCGCGGCTGTGGACCTTCTCTTGGAGCAAAATACCTGAAAGCACTTTATCGAACGAAAGAAGGTTGCTATGCGCACGATTGGAATGAGCGACTACACCGTTGGCGAGGATTGCTTTGACGAGCTGCCCGGCGCGCTGGCCGAGTACGGCGCGAAGAAGGTCGCCATCATTGGCGGCAAGCAAGCCCTGGCTGCGGCGCTGCCGGGCATCGAGGCGGCACTTGAAGGTACCGATGTCGAGGTCCTGGAGACGCGCGTCTATGGCACCAACAGTACGCGTGCCAATATCGCCAAGGTCGTGAACTCCCCTGCCTGCCAGGAAGCCGACGTGCTCATCGCATGCGGCGGCGGCAAGGCGCTCGACACCGTGAAGACCGCAGCCATCGAGCTCAAGAAGATCGTCTTCACCGTCCCGACGATCTGTTCTAACTGCTCCGCCGCGACCGCCATTGCCGTCGTGTACAACGACGACGGCTCGCTCGAGGGCTATTCGTACCCCAACCGACCGGCGCACATCTTCATCAACCCCAAGATCATCGCCGAAGCTCCGGCGGAGTACTTCTGGGCCGGCGTGGGCGATGCCCTGTCTAAGCAGCCTGAGGTCGAATACGCCACGAGCGCCGGCAATTTGGAGCATACCGCCGGTCTTGGCCTGGCACTCGCCCACACCTGTTCCGAGCCGCTGTTTACCTATGGCGTCCAGGGTCTTGAGGACGTGCGCCAGGACCTGTCGAGCGAGGCTGTCAAGCAGATCGCGCTCGACATCGTGGTCAACACGGGCTATGTCTCGAACCTGACCAACCAGAACGATTACTACTACAACTCGAGCGTGGCGCACGCGTTCTACAACGCCACTTGCAGCATTCCGCGTGAGGGCACCTACCTGCACGGCGAGGTCGTGAGCCTGGGCGTGCTCGTGTTGTTCGCCTACACGGGCGACACCGAGAACCTTAAGCGCTACGCTGCCTTTAACAAGCAGATGGGGCTGCCCGTGACGCTTGAGCAGGTCGGGCTTTCCGAGTCCGATATCCCGGCCCTGTGCGAGTACGCGCACGCCACCAACGAGTGGAAGCAGGGCAACCCGGAACCTTTCACCGACGAAAAGTTCGCCGCCGCCATCAAGGCTGCCGACACCTACGGCCACACCCTGTTGGCCTAATCGACCAAAACCACCACAAAGGGGACAGGCACCTTTGTGGTGGTTTTTTATTGCTCCAGCATTCAGTTCGTACTCGAACCCGATTCTTTACGAGAAAGGGTTCGGGTACGTTTTTTGTTTATCGGTAATTCTGCGGAAGGACTACTCGGAACGGTAAACAGGAACGAACAGAGGCAGGGTATCATCGTGGTGATGGTATCCTGCCTTTTGCTTTGCGGAACCAAGGTCGCTTTATGCGAACTTAATCGCCACTTATATGGCGCATTGATGGCAATTGCTGCGTACGTGCGTACCGGGAGCCTGTACACCTCTGGCAAGGCGTAACACACTAGACTTTGTTCCAAAGTCCGTGTGCTAAGGGGGCAGGGCCCTTAGAATTCCTGTGGAGTGTGTACGCACATACGCAGGAAAACAGCAAATTACGCTATATCAGGGTGTTCTTTCATTGGAACGTATGGTATACACGGCTTAGTTCAACAAATAAGAATTTATATATAAAGGAGAATATTGATGAAACTGTTTTTATGTTCGCACTTTTCAAGTGTAGGAAGTCTGATAAAGGAAGAAATTGAAGATAAAAAAGTCGCATTTATTCCAACAGCTTCGCTGCGTGAAGGCTACACCGGTTATGTCGGCTCGGCTCGAAAATTATTCAAAAAGTTGGGAGCAATCGTAACTGAAATTGATATTTCAACGGAGGCTTATTCAACGATACAGTCTCTTTTTGAAGATGCGGATGTAATCTATTTTACCGGCGGAAATTCTTTTTTCCTTATAGACCAGCTCCGTAAAACGGGAACGGATGAGCTGTTGAAGAAAGAATTGGCAAAGGGAAAACTGATGATTGGTGAATCGGCAGGTGCGATTGTATGCGCTCCAAGCATCCAATATATCGAGCAAATGGATGAAAAGCCGGAGGACTACTCACAAGAAGATGATGCAGGGCTTAATTTGATTGATTTCTATGTTCTTCCGCATTTTCTTACAGCACCATTTAAGAAAGTTACCGAGAAAATAATGACTGAGTTTTCGGATTTGAATCTATGCCCAATTAACAATCGTCAGGGAATTGTAATTGATGGTGAAGGTTCAAAGGTTATTTGCAAAGACTAATTTAAAATTCCAGTTTGCTGCACTCGTTCCTAGCAGGGTTTGGGGCAGGAGGGGCGCAAGAGACGGGAGGGCCTTGTACGCGTTCCTGCGCGAGGGCCGCGGGAGGGACTGCCTGGGTACGGCGCCTGTCAACTCGGTCTACGTCTTTGATGACCGGGTCGTACTCAATATCAACTTCACGGATGATGCCAAAACGGTCACCCGTGAGGAAGTGTTCGGTTCGAGTGCTGTGGACAATGTTCCAACATGCTGGGATCGAACTCACTAGCCGGAATCACGCGGTACCCGTGACGCAGCAGCAGGTCGACGAAAACACCGTTGCCCGCGGTGAGCGTACCGCTAAAGGTGCCGTCGTAGATGTGACCCGCACCGCACGAGGGGCTGCGGTCCTGAAGGATGCACGCGACTATCTCTTCCGGTCCGCCTGCCTGCTCGCACATATCAAGCGCGCGCTGAGCACCCTGGCGAAACTCGCGATCGACTGAGGTACCCTCGCAGGTACGGACCTCGCCGTTCACAATCTCGGACGGCTTGCGCGGCGTGGGCAGGCCCCCAAAGACCTCAGGGCACACGAGGAGGACCTCGGTCCCCGTGCGCTCGCAAGCCTCGACCAACGCGCGGTGGTAGTTATCGAGCCCGTTATACTTGCAGCTCTCGCCCATCAAGCAGGCGCTCACCACGATCTTCATTTCCATCCCTCTCAAGCAAAACGCCCCATTTGAGAAAGCTGCTCAAATGGGGCGTCGGCGTTTACTGGCTCGACCGCGGCTTTACTGTTGCTTGGGCATCAGCGGATTCTCGCGCGTGAGGAGGTTCATGAACTCCTCACCCGTGATGGTCTCCTTCTTGTAAAGATAACGAGCCAGCTCATGGAGCTTGAACTTGTTTTCCTTGAGGATCTGCAGGGCGCGATCGTGCGCGTCCTCGATCAGCTTAGCGACAATCGCGTCCACACGCTCGGCCGTACCAGGGGCGCAGGTGAGCGACGTGTCCTGATTGAGATACGCGTTCTGCACGGTACCGAGCGCCATCATGCCAAACTCGTCGGACATACCAAAGCGCGTCACCATGTTACGGGCAAGCTTGGTGGCCTGCTCGATATCGTTGGCGGCGCCGGTCGTCATCTCACCAAAGATGAGCTCCTCGGCGGCACGTCCGCCGCAGTAGACGGCGAGCTTGTCCAGCACCTCCTGGCGCGTAGTCAAGAAGCGCTCATCCTCCTCAACCTGCATGGTGTAGCCCAGAGCGCCGCTCGTGCGCGGCACGATGGTAATCTTGGTGACCGGCGCAGAGCCCTTCTGGCGAGCGGCAACGATGGCATGGCCGATCTCGTGGTAGGACACGACCTGCTTCTCGTGGTCGGACAGCACCGTGGACTTACGCTGCTGTCCGGCGATGACGACCTCCACCGACTCCTCAAAATCATCCTGGGTCGCGCGCTTGCGCCCCTCGCGGACGGCTCGCAGGGCGCCCTCGTTGATGATGTTGGCCAGGTCGGCGCCCGAGGCACCGGGCGTGGCGCGGGCAATCGCGGTCAGGTCGATCGGGGGCTGCGTCTTCACGCTCTTGGCATGCAGCTCGAGGATGTTCTTGCGACCAGTCAGATCGGGCAGCTCAACGGGGATGCGGCGGTCAAAACGACCGGGGCGCAGCAGGGCCGGATCGAGGCTGTCGGGACGGTTGGTGGCAGCGAGGACAACGATACCCTTGTGGTTATCGAAGCCATCCATCTCGGTCAGCAACTGATTGAGCGTCTGCTCGCGCTCGTCGTTGCCGCTAAAGCCGCCGCCGTCACGCTTTTTGCCAATGGTATCGATCTCGTCGATAAACACAATGCACGGGGCCTTTTCCTTGGCCTGCTTAAACAGGTCGCGCACCTTGGCGGCGCCACGGCCGACGAACATCTCGACGAACTCAGAACCCGAAATGCTAAAGAACGGAACACCAGCCTCGCCGGCAACAGCCTTGGCTAGCAGGGTCTTACCGGTACCCGGAGGGCCAACAAGGAGAGCACCGCGCGGCAGCTTGGCGCCAATCTCCTCGTAGCGCTGGGGCTTCTCCAGAAAGTCGACGACCTCCTTGAGGGACTCCTTGGCCTCTTCCTGGCCGGCGACATCCTTAAAGGTCACGCCCACGTCCTTGGAGGCGATCACGCGCGCGCCGGACTTTCCCAGTCCACCGCCGCCAAAGCCACCGCCGCCAAAGTTCATCGAAGGACCGTCATCACCCATGGCCTTCTTCATGCGGCGGTTGAGCCACCAGCCGATCAGGAAGAAAATCGCCATGGGAAGGATGAGCGTAAGCAGGTAGTAGGTCATCAAACCCGAGTTTTTATCGGGAACGACCGACTCCAGCGAAGCGCCAGACTCAAGCACGCGATCGGTAAAGCCCGCATCATTCGGCACACCGGTCGTCTTATAGGCGATGTTCTTGTCCTCGCCC
>DBGAZC010000150.1:0-3001 GCA_048472015.1 Collinsella sp.
CGATGCCGATGATGACGAGGAAGAGGACGACGACGGCGAGCTCGAGGAGAGCTTTGGCGAAGTCGACCGTGGCGCCTCGGCCGGCGAGGATATCAACGGCGGCCAGCTCCAGATTTCGGAGTTCGGTCGCGAGATGAAGCAGTCGTTCATCGAGTATTCGATGTCGGTTATCACAGCGCGTGCCCTGCCGGACGTGCGCGACGGCTTAAAGCCGGTACACCGCCGCATCCTGTACGCGATGAACGAGAGCGGCATCTACCCCAACCGCCCGCACAAGAAGTCAGCTTGGACGGTCGGCGAAGTTATCGGTAAGTACCACCCGCACGGTGACTTCGCGGTCTACGAGGCCATGGTCCGCCTGGCACAGTGGTTCTCCATGCGCACGCCGCTCATCGACGGTCACGGCAACTTCGGTAACATCGACGGCGACGGCGCCGCCGCCATGCGTTACACCGAGAGCCGCCTGGCAAAGCCCGCCATGGAACTGCTGCGTGACTTGCAGAAGGATACCGTCGACTGGCAGCCCAACTACGACGAATCACTCGCCGAGCCCGTGGCGCTGCCTGCGCGCTTCCCCAACCTGCTGGTCAACGGCAGCCAGGGCATCGCCGTCGGCATGGCCACCAACATCGCTCCGCATAACCTCACCGAGGCGATCGAGGCCACCTGCTACCTGATCGACAACCCCGACGCCACCGTCGACGAGCTCATGCAGATCATGCCCGGTCCGGACTTCCCCACCGGCGCCATCATCATGGGCAGCGCCGGCATTAAGCAGAGCTACGAGACCGGCCGCGGCTCCATTACCGTGCGCGCCAAGGCACACGTTGAGTCCACCAAGACCGGTCGCAGTCGCCTGGTCTTCACCGAGATTCCCTACATGGTCAACAAGGGCACCCTGCAGGAGAAGATTGCCCAGCTCGTCAACGACAAGCGCATCGAGGGCATCTCGGATATGCGCGATGAGTCCAACCAGAAGGGCATCCGTCTGGTCATCGAGCTCAAGAAGGGCGTCATTCCGCAGGTCGTGCTCAACAACCTGTATAAGTACACCTCGCTGCAGACGACCTTCGGCGCCAACAACCTGGCGCTCGTCAACGGCGTTCCCAAATGCCTGAGCCTGCGCGAGATGCTGCAGCACTACATTGACCACCAGGTCGACGTCGTTACCCGCCGCACCCGCTTCGACCTTAAGAAGGCCCAGGCGCGTGCCCATATCCTCGAGGGCTACCTGATGGCCCTTGACCATATCGACGAGGTCATTAGCATCATCCGCTCCTCGCAGACCGACTCCGAGGCCAGCAGCCGCCTGATCGAGCGCTTTGGCTTTACGCCCGAGCAGACCACGGCCATCCTCGAGATGAAGCTGCGCCGCCTGACCGGCCTGGAGCGCGACAAGATCCAAGAAGAGTTGGACGGCCTGCGCCGCGCCATCGCCTACTACGAGGACCTGCTGGCGCATGAGGAGAAGATCCTGGGCGTCATCAAGGAAGAGATGCGCGAGATCTCCAAGAAGTTTGGCGACAAGCGCCGCACCGAGATCAGCCAGGTTGAGAAGGACCTGGATGTCGAGGACCTCATCGCCGACGAGGACATGGTCGTGACCATCACCCACACCGGCTACGTTAAGCGTATCCCGGTGGCTGCCTACCGTGCCCAGAAACGCGGCGGCAAGGGCGTGTCGGGCGTCAACCTCAAAGAGGACGATGTCATCGACGAGATGTTCATCGCGTCCACGCACGAGTACGTGCTGTTCTTCTCGAGCAAGGGCAAGGTCTATCGCCTGAAGGTGCACGAGCTGCCGGTGGGTACGCGCCAGGCGCGCGGTACCGCGATCGTCAACCTGCTGCCCTTCGAGGAGGGCGAGAAGATCGCGAGCGTCATCAGCTGCCGCGAGTTCCCCGCCGACGAGTTCCTGATGTTTGCCACCAAGAGCGGCATGGTCAAGAAGACTGTGATGAGCGCCTATGACCGCAGCCGTCGCGACGGCCTGATTGCCATCAACCTGAGGGATGACGACGCGCTGCTCGCCGTGCGCCGTGTACGCGAGGGCGACAAGATCATCATGGCCACCACCGCGGGCAAGGCGATCATGTTCCCCGAGGACCAGGTGCGCGCCACCGGTCGCGATACCAGCGGTGTTCGCGGCATCGGCATGAAGGACAGTGTGAGCGTTCTGGGCATGGAAGTTACCAACGGCAACGGCGACCTGTTCGTCATCACCGAGCGCGGCTACGGCAAGCGCACGCCGGTCGCGGACTACCCGGAGCAGAACCGCGGCGGCCAGGGCGTCTACACCATTCAGATGACCGAGCGCAAGGGTAACCTCGCGGCCATGAAGACGGTGGGCCCGCAGCACGAGCTGTTCATCGTGACGGAAGGCGCGACGGTCATTCGCGTCAAGACCGACGAGATCAGCCAAACCGGCCGAGCCACCCAGGGCGTCAAGATGATGACCGTGGACGACAACGATCGCATCTGCGCCGTAGCTCGCATGACGGCCGCCGAAGAGAAACCCGAGGGCGAAGGTGCCGAGTCCGCAGCCGACACCGAAGAGGCCCCAGTCGACCTAGGCGACGGCAACGACATGCCAGAGGATCTCCTCGACGAGTAAGAGGAACTGGCTGGTAGAAAATATCAGACCCCATATATCGGCGGTCGGCGCACCTGCGCGCCGACCGCTTTTTTGACAATTTTGGACCCACGTTCGCCCCGGCCGTGCGGCGGCATATGAAGTCGATCGCGAGTTCCGCACGAGCCGGAGAGCACTTAATGCGCTCTCCGTGCGAGTCAGGACTGTCCGAGCAGGCGACTTCATATGCCGCCGCACGGCCGGGGCGAACCCCTCCCAAAGATTTTCAAAAAAGTTGTTGACGCGCGCGTAACGACTCGTCTAATATATCCCTTGCGCGATGGACCTGTAGCTCAGTTGGTTAGAGCGTCCGGCTGATAACCGGGAGGTCACAAGTTCGAATCTTGTCAGGTCCACCACTTTCTTTCG
>DBGAZC010000151.1:0-7626 GCA_048472015.1 Collinsella sp.
GGTTTTGGAAGTGGGCTCCGCGAACTTCCAAAACCTATACCAACCACCCCGGCCCCGGCGATGTATTCTGGGCTGACCAAAGTAGGATGGACAGTCTCCAAGGCCATAACAACAAAATCCCTATTACATAAAAAAATCAGACCCCGCAAAACGAAACGGTCGAGAGGCCCTGCTCCGGGCGGGTTGCCTTGCTCCGGGAAGTTCGCGAAGCCCACTTCCCGGAGCAAGGCAACCCGCCCGGAGCAGGGCCCAGCGCGAGACCGTCCCGGATGCCTATCCGCACAGCATTGTTACTAGCGGGATCGTCAAAATGGAGCAGATGATCGACAGGAAGGTGCATTGCATCATGGGGCGTGCGTCCTTACCGTATTGAAGACAGTACAGCGTGCCGTTGCTGCCTACCGGCATTGCCATCTCGAGCACGAGTGTCGTAATGAACATGGGCGTCATGCCCGGCCACACGCGGGCCACGGCAAGGCACGCCACCGGGACGATAACCAGGCGAAACGCCACGGCGACATAGGCACGCCAGTTGGTGAGCATGTCGAGCGGACGATACTTGGCAATGGACGAACCCATGAGCAGCAGCGCTGCCGGGGTGGTCATGGTACCCACGATGGAAATCGAATCGCCCACGACGCCCCAATCGGTCCATCCGGTCAAAACGACAATGAGCACGACAACACTCGCAATAAGGCCAGGGTTTTTGCAACAAGCGGCAAGATTTCGCAGCTGCTTCTTAAGGCCACCTTGTACGCCACTAAAGAGCATGACGCCGACGGTGAACATAAATATGTTAAGGGGAATGAGCGCAATCGAAGCGTAGAGCAGCGCCTGTTTGCCAAGCACCGCCTGAATGACCGGAAATCCGATAAAGCCGGCATTACCAAAGAGTACGGCAAAACGATACGAACATTCAGTGCCTTTGGGCACACGAAGAGCGGCCGTGACAACGAACGCAATAACGATCGCCACCGCATACATGGCGACGGACAAGCCCATAAGCGAAAACGTATCGGCAACGCTCGGCAACTGCACATCGTCACCCAACGCCGACGAAAGCACCAAGCACGGCAACGCCACCTGCAGCAGCAAACGCGAAAGCTCGCGCTCAAACTCTGCCTTCATAAACCCCAGCTTGGAGATACACCAACCCAACAGGATCGGCAAAGAAACCGTCACCATCTGCAACGCCACGCTCGTAAAGCTCATCCATCCCCCTCTTAGCTATTCCACGAGGGCCGGGGCGGGGTGCTTGGTTTTGGAAGTGGGCTCCGCGAACTTCTCAAAACAAAGCATGCCTCCCCGGCCCCGGCAATGTAATCTTGGCTGACCATAGTTAGATGCACGGCTTCTAAGGCAGCGTAAGCAAGGTCCCCATTACATAAAAAATAATCAGCCCCCGCATATCGAAACGGTCGAGAGGGCCTGCTCCGGGCGGGTTGCCTTGTTCCGGGAAGTTCGCGAAGCCCACTTCCCGGAACAAGGCAACCCGCCCGGGGCAGGCCCCAGCGCGAGACCGTCCCGGATGCTATTCGTTGTCGCCTGCGGTCATTTGCGTTGCGGAGAGTGCGCCGTCGGCAGTAGTTGCGGCTGCGGCGTCGGGCCAGACCCAGTCGGTAAAGGCCGGGTGATCGAAGCCCTCGTCGCACGCGAACTCAAAGGCCTCGGTGCGGAAGGCTTCCCACTCATCAATCTGCTCGGCAAACTTATCGGCGTCGACCATGCGCAGCACGTCGGCGGCCAGGGCCCAGCGGTCCATGTTATTCAGGCGCAGCATGTCGAACGGCGTGGTCGTGGAGCCCTTCTCCTCGTAGCCGTGGACGCGGAAGGCGTCGTGGCCGGGGCGGTTCCAAATCAGGCGGCGAATCGTGCCGGCATAGGCGTGGAATGCAAAGAGCACGGGCTTCTTGCCGCAGCCGAACAGCTCAGCCCAGCGCTCATCGCTGATGGCTTGGTCGTTCTCGCAGACGTTCTGAATCTTGAGCAGATCGACCACGTTGACGAACCACACCTTAATGCCCAGCTCGCGCAGCATATCGGTTGCAGCCAAAGCCTCGAGCGTCGGCACGTCGCCGCACGTGGCGACCACGACGTCGGCCTCGGCGAGTGAGTCAGCGGTCGATGCCCACTCCCAAGTCGCGACACCCTCGGCGAGCTCGGCCTTTGCCTCGTCGACCGTCTGGAAGGTCGGGGCGGGCTGCTTGCCGCAGAAGATAGCGTTGACGCAGTCGGTGGACTGGTAGACGCGCTCGGCCACAGCGAGGGCCATGTTGGCGTCGGCCGGATAGTAAGCATTCACGATATGCGTGTCGTTGGCCTTGTTGAGCAGCAGGTCGATAAAGCCGGGGTCCTGGTGCGAGAAGCCGTTGTGGTCCTGACGCCAGACATGGCTCGACAGCAAAATGTTGAGACCGCTAATGGGGGCACGCCACGGAATCTCGCGCTTGGTGGCCTCGAGCCATTTGCAGTGCTGGTTGACCATGGAATCGACCACGTGGACAAAGCTCTCGTAGGAGCTCCACACACCCGAGCGGCCGGTGAGCACATATGCCTCGAGGAAGCCCTCGCACTGGTGCTCGGACAGCTGCTCGACAACCTTACCGGAACCGGCCAGCAGCTCGTCGTTGGCATCGTCCTCGTAGAAGCCGGCATCCCACTGCTTCTTGGTCACCTTGTAGGCAGCCTGCAGGCGGTTGGACGCAGTCTCGTCGGGACCGAAAATGCGGAAATCGTCCATGTTCTTGGCCAGAACGTCGGCAGTGTACTCGCCAAAGACGCGGGCGGCCTCGGTGGAGCCCCAGCCGTGGCCCTTGCTTGCGACGGGGATCTCGTGGGCATGAATATCGGGGAGCTCGAGCTCGCGGCGCACCTTGCCGCCGTTTGCATTGGGGTTGGCGCCGATGCGCAGCTCACCGGTCGGCATAAAGGCCGTCACCTCGGGGCGCACCTGACCCTCGGGCGTAAAGAGCTCCTCGGGCTTGTAGGAGCGCAGCCACTCGCGCAGCACGCGGAAGTGCTCGTGGGTGTCCTTGGCACTCGCCAGCGGCACCTGATGGGCGCGCCAGGAGTCCTCGGTCTTCTTGCCATCAATCTGCTTGGGGCAGGTCCAACCCTTGGGCGTACGGAACACGATCATGGGATAGGCCGGACGGACCACGGTCTCGCCCGCAGTGGCCTGAGCCATAGCGGTGGCCTTGATGTCGCAGATCTCATCGAAGACCTGCTCGAACAGGGCGGCAAAACGCGCGTGAATGCTTGCATGGCTCTCATCGTCGAAACCGGCGACAAAGAAGTGCGGCTTATAGCCCATGCCTTCAAAGAACTTGGTGAGCTCTTCGTCGGACACGCGGGCAAGGATGGTGGGATTGGCAATCTTGTAGCCGTTGAGGTGCAGGATCGGCAGGACGATTCCGTCGGTTGCCGGGTTCACGAGTTTGTTGGACTGCCAAGAAGTCGCAAGCGGACCGGTCTCGGACTCGCCGTCGCCCACCACGGCCACGGCCAGCAGGCTCGGGTTGTCCATGACGGCGCCGTAGGCGTGGCTGAGCGTGTAGCCGAGCTCGCCGCCCTCGTGGATGGAGCCGGGCGTCTCGGGCGCAAAGTGGCTCGGGATGCCGCCGGGATAAGAGAACTGGCGGAAGAACTTCTGCAGGCCAGCCTCGTCATTGGTGATGTCGGGGCGAATCTCACGGTAGGTACCATCGAGCAGCGACTGGGCGGTACCGGCGGGGCCACCGTGACCCGGGCCCATCAAGAAAATGGCGTTCTGGTTGTGATCGGCGATGAGGCGGTTGACATGACCGAACAGGAAGTTGATGCCGGGCGTGGTGCCCCAGTGACCGACAAGACGGTGCTTAACGTCCGGACGACCAAAGTCGCGCACCTCACCGGTTTTCTCATCAACAAAGTCGGTGCGCATCAGCGGGTTAGAGCGAAGGTAGATCTGACCGACGGACAGATAGTTCGATGCGCGCCAATACAGATCGACGCCCTCGAGCTCGGAAGCCGGCACCTCGTGTCCCAGCTTTTGCCACGGCGTCCCCAGTGTTTTAGCCATTGTTTATGTCCCTTCGCTGTGCGGTCACCCTCCGATACGGCAACCATTCGTTGGGACTAGTATATTTGCTAAAACGTTTTATCATGGTGAAAAAACGTTTTATCATCCTTATCAATCGCATCGATCAACAAAACGCGACATTCACCTGCGGCATTGCCTGTCACAGGTGCTCCACATTCAGTCTCTGCAAATTGATAAACGTGTTTAGTTGTGTTTAGTAAGCTTGAGCACGCTGCCCTTAACGATAAGTGCCGGCTCCAGGACGACCTCTTCGGCACGCCTACCGCCCCTACCGGCAAGACGCTTGGACATGCAGCCAAAAGCATGCTCCGCGAGCACGCCAGGATCCTGCTCAATGGCGGTCAGTGCCGGCTCAAAGAGGACGTCTGCCGCCGAGTTGTCATAGCTCACCACCGAGATATCGCCCGGGATGCTCTTCCCCATCTCGTGCAAGCGCTTGAGCAAACCGAGGGCAATGTTGTCCGAGCTTGCGAACACGGCGGTGGCGTCGGTTGCGAGTACCGCCTCCGAGGCCTCGTATGCACTCGGAATGTAGTACTCGCTCTCAAACTCCAAACGTGCGTCGATAGGCAGGCCAACCTCACGCAGCGCGCGCTCATAGCCGGCAAGTCGTTTGCGACCCGTATTGGAGCGGCGTGCGTTAACCAGACAGGCAATACGGCGGTGGCCCTGCTCAATCAGATAGCGGGTGGCCATGTAGCCACCCATCTCGTGGTCGAACATCACCTTGTCGCACTCGAGCCCCTCAATGGCACGGTCGACCATCACGGCCGGGATGGGCAGGTGGCTGACTTCTTCGCGCAGGGCACGGTCGTCGGAGAACTCGTCGCCCACGACCAGGAAGACGCCATCAACGCCGCGCGTCACCAGCTGGCGCAGCAGCTCCAGATCGTCATCGGCGCTTCCACCCGAGCTGGTAATGAAGAGCGCATAGCCATCCTCGCGGCAGCGCTTTTCCAGGCTACCGGCGAGCGAGGCAAAAAAGCGGCTCTCGATGTTAGGGACGATAAGGCCCAGCGTGCGCGACTCGCGCATGACCAAACTACGCGCAATCTGGTTAGGAACATAGTGGTTGCGCGCCGCGACCTCCTTGATGAGCTTGCGGTTTTCTTCCGAGATGCGACAGGGCCGATTATTGAGAACAAGCGAGACCGACGAGGGGGAAAGCCCCACCTCCTGGGCGATCTGCTTGAGGGTGACTTTGTTGGCCATCTCGCTCCTTCCAGGTTTACGCGCAATCTCTTGAAAGTATAGCGACCGACCCTCTACCTCGGTGATAAACACTTTACCAATCCGGTAGACGGCTGTTTTATCGCCGCCAGCGCACCAAATCCGTCCGGGTGGGGTATATTGCAATCGATTGATGACAACGACCACCAAAAGGCGGCTATTAGTATGCACGAAAACGATTTTTTTAACGAGGACCTGCTGTGCGCGCTTGCTGGCGTTGCCGGCGAGGACAACGTACTGATGAGCGAGCCCATGCGCGAGCACACCACGTTTAAGATCGGCGGCCCGGCCGACGTCTTTGTCACGCCCGATACCGAGCAGGGCCTCGTCGCCACGCTCGATACCTGCTATCGCTGCGACCTGCCGCTCACCATCGTGGGCAACGGCTCCGACCTGCTCGTCGGCGACAAGGGCATCCGCGGCGTCGTCGTAGCGCTGGGCGAAGGTCTCTCCAACATCACCGTCGACGGCACGCACGTCACGGCGGCAGCCGGCGCGCTGCTTTCCGATGTCGCCGCGGCGGCAGCCGAGGCCGGCCTCACCGGCATGGAGCCCATCTCGGGCATCCCCGGATCGGTCGGCGGCGCCTGCTACATGAACGCCGGTGCCTACGGTGCCTGCATGGCCGATGTGCTGGAGTCCGTGCGCGTCTACAAACCCGCTCGCCAGCTCGACGACGGCACCCGCGGCAGCGGCAATATCATTGAGTTCGATGTCGATGAGCTCAACCTGGGCTATCGCAAGAGCCGCATTGCCGACGACGGCTTCATCGTGCTTTCGGCCACCTTCAATCTCGCTCCGGGCAACGCCGCGATGATCAAGGCCGACATGGACGACTACCGCCAGCGTCGCGAGGACAAGCAGCCGCTCGACATGCCGAGTGCCGGCTCCACTTTCAAGCGCCCCGAGGGCTACTTTGCCGGCAAGCTCATCATGGACGCCGGCCTGCGAGGACACGCCGTTGGCGGCGCGCAGGTAAGCGAAAAGCACTGCGGTTTTATCGTCAACGCCAACCACGCCACCGCCGCCGACGTTGACGAACTCATCCGCCACATCCAAACAACCGTCAAAGGCCAATTCGACGTAGACCTAGAACCCGAAGTCCACCGAGTAGGCGAATTTTTATAAAAAGAAGGCCCCGAAAGGGGCCTTCACCATATTCATTCAGATAACCCAGTCCGGTGTGTCGCGCTCAGGACCCGAGAGGGCCGGGACAGTCCGAGAGGCATAAGGTTGATCGCGAGTTCCGCACGAGCCGGAGAGCACTTAATGTGCTCTCCGTGCGAGCAGGACTGCCCGAGCAGGCAACCTTATGCCTCTCGGGCTGTCCCGGACCAAGCCGCAGCTACGACAGCGCAATACCGCCGAGCCAGCCCCAACGCACGCCAGAGCCAGTGCCATAGAAGCTAATAAACGAATCAAGCGACTTAGACGTAATGGCGCCCTCATTGCTCATGACGATGCCGCCGCCAACATAGATGCCCACGTGGCCATAGATCAGACCCGGCATGCCGGTGCCGCTATGCGATGAGTCGGCCACGATCATGCCCACCTGCAGCGCCGAGCGGTCGGAGCTATAGCACCAGGCGTTAAACATGTCGCACGCATTGCCGCCAAAGTAGCCAACGCCGGCGTTACGGAAGACATTGGTAACCCACGCCGCGCACCAGTTCTGGCCCGGCGAAGGCGTGGAGTAGCACGCGTTGACGACGGCCTGTTGCTTGCCCGAGCCGGCATTCTGCTGCGGAGTTCCGGGCGCATACGATCCGCCACCCGAGCTCGAACCACCCGAGTAGGAATTGTTCTTGTTCGCGGCGGCCGCGGCAGCGGCGGCCTTCCTAGCGGCCTCCTCGGCCTGGGCGGCAGCGAGAATCTCGGAATCACGCTGAGCCATGAGCTCCTTGACATCGTCAGAGAGGCCGTTCAGAACCGTCTGGACTTCCTGCTGCTTGGCCTGCATGTCCTGCATCTGGGCAGTCTGCTGGTCCTTGAGCTTCTCTAAGTCGGCCTTCTGCGACTCGAGCTCGGTCTTTTGCGCATCGAGCTCTTCCTGGATGGTCTGAATGTCCTCGATGGCGTCGCGGTCGCTCTTGTTGATCTTCTCAACGTAATGCGCGTTGGCGACGAGTTCCTCAAACGAGCCAGAGGCCAGCAGCAGCGACAGGATGTTCGTGCCGCCGGACTTGTAGCTGGCGGCCACGCGATCGGAAAGGTCGTTGCGCTTCTTCTTGAGCTCGGCCTTCTTTTCATCGATCTGGGCCTGCGTGTCGTCAATCTTGCCCTGGACATTCTCGATGTCGTTGAGGGTCTGGGCA
>DBGAZC010000152.1:0-1402 GCA_048472015.1 Collinsella sp.
GAAGTCCTTGGCGACGCCGCGCTCCTCCGCCAGCCTGCGCACGGCATGGCCCAGCTGGCCGTTGCAGCCGGTGACGAGCGTCCTCTTGGGCGCCATTGGGACGACGTCCCTGAGCATCGGGTGGTTGAGGTCGGCCTCGGATACGGTGGCCTCGTCGAGGGGGATCGGCCACTCGATGGCGAGCTCGGGGTCGGCGAGGTTCACGAAGGTGTAGGTCCTCTTCAGCTCGAGCGACCAGTGGGCGTCCACCAGGTAGGTGTAGGCGGTGCCGTCCTCCAGGGCCTGGAAGGAGTTGCCCACGCCGCGGGGCACGTAGATGGCCTTGGAGGTGTCCAGGACGGTCGTGTAGACCTTGCCGTAGGTGTCACTGCCCTCGCGCAGGTCGACCCACGCGCCGAAGACCGAGCCGCGGGCCACGGAGATGAACTTGTCCCAGGGCTCGGCGTGGATGCCGCGGGTGACGCCGCGGCTGTCGTTGTAGGAGACGTTGTTCTGGACGACGCGGAGGTCCGGGATGCCCAGGGCGCACATCTTGGCGCGCTGCCAGTTCTCCTTGAACCAGCCGCGCGAGTCGCCGTGGACGGCGAGGTCGACGACCTTGAGGCCCCCGATGCCGGTCTCGGCGACGGAGAGGTCCTTCTCGAATGCGATGTCTGCCATGTCTCTCCCCTCCTACTGCCCCTGTGCGCGGTAGCGTGCCTCGGTGGCCTCCTTGGCGGGGCGCCACCAGGACTCGTTGGCGACGTACCAGTCGATGGTCTGCTTCAGGCCCCCGGCGAAGTCGGTGTGCGCCGGCCTCCAGCCGAGCTCCCGCTGGAGCTTGGTGGAGTCGATGGCGTAGCGGCGGTCGTGGCCGGGGCGGTCGGCGACCCAGTCGAAGTCCTCGGGGTCCTTTCCCATCGCCTCCAGGATCATGCGCAGGACCGTGATGTTGTCCCTCTCGCCGTCGGCGCCGATGAGGTAGGTCTCCCCCATCCGGCCCTTGGTGAGGATGTCCCAGACGGCCGAGGAGTGGTCCTCGGTGTGGATCCAGTCGCGGACGTTCTCACCCTTCCCGTAGAGCTTGGGGCGGACGCCGTCGATTATGTTGGTGATCTGCCTGGGGATGAACTTCTCCACGTGCTGGTAGGGGCCGTAGTTGTTGGAGCAGTTGGAGATCGTGGTGCGCAGGCCGTAGGTGCGGGTCCAGGCGCGGACCAGCATGTCGGAGGACGCCTTGGTGCTCGAGTAAGGGCTGCTCGGGTGATACGGCGTCTCCTCGGTGAACTTCGCCGGGTCGTCGAGCGCCAGGTCGCCGTAGACCTCGTCGGTGGAGACGTGGTGGTAGCGGATGCCGTGCTTGCGGACGGCCTCCAGCAGGCGGAAGGTGCCCTCGACGTTGGTGCGCAGGAAGGGCTCGGGG
>DBGAZC010000153.1:0-1964 GCA_048472015.1 Collinsella sp.
GCCTCGGCGGCATCCGCGCCCTTAGCGAAGATGTACAGCTTAATCTTGGGCTCGGTGCCGGAAGGACGAACAATACCCTTGTTGCCACCCTCAAGATCGAACTCAATAACATTAGCCTTCGGCAGGCCGTTCACGCAGGTGTTGTAATCAACGACGGCCTCAATCTTGGAACCGGCGAGCTCCGCGGGCGGGTTCTCGCGCAGACCGGCCATGATGCCGGCCATCTTTGCCGCACCCTCAGCACCCGGATAGCTCAGCGAAATCGTCTTGTTGTGATAGTAGCCATACTTCTCGTACAGCTCGTGCATCGCGTCGGCAAGGTTCTTTCCCTGGAGCTTGTAATACTGCGCCATCTGGCAAATCAAAAGCGAAGTGCTCACGGCGTCCTTGTCGCGCACGTGGTCGCCGGCCAGATAGCCGTAGCTCTCCTCAAAACCGAAGATAAAGCGATCGACCTCGCCAGCATCGGAAAGAGAAGTAATGATGTCGCCGATGTACTTGAAGCCCGTCAGGCAACGACGGAGCTCAAAACCGTACTCGTCGGCCAGAGCGTCAACCATGGCGGAAGAAACGATAGTAGTGACAGCAACCTTCTTAGTGAGGTCCTCACCGCGAGCAGCGCGGGTCTTGCAGATATAGTCGAGCAGCAGAACGCCCATCTCATTGCCGGTCAGCAGCAGATAGTCATCGCTATTCTTAACGGCAACGCCAACGCGATCGGCGTCAGGATCGGTTGCAAGCAGCAGATCAGGGTGAACCTGCTCGCACAGGTCAATGCCCTTCTGCATGGCCTGGCGAATCTCGGGGTTAGGATACGGGCAGGTCGGGAAATCGCCGTTAGGCTCCTTCTGCTCGGGAACAACCGTGACATCGGTGATGCCAGCGCGCTCGAGCACCGTCGTGACGGGAATGAGGCCGGTGCCGTTGAGCGGAGTGTAGACGAGCTTAAGCGGAGCGCCAGCGATCTCCTCGGCAGAAAGGTTGGTCACGCCGCGGGCGAGAACGGCGTCATAATAACGCTCGAGGCACGAGTCATCGATCCATTTGACCAGACCCTGCTCAAGAGCCTCATCGAAGTCCATGGACTTCACGCCGGTAAACGTATCGGTCTCGGCGATAGCCTTAGAAATTGCATCGGCAGCCTCGCTGGTAATCTGGCAGCCGTCGGGGCCATAGGCCTTATAGCCGTTATAAGGCGCTGGATTATGACTAGCGGTCATGCAAATGCCACCGGAGCACTTAAGGTCACGGACGGCCCAGGAAAGCGTCGGCACGGGAGAAATCTTAGGATACACGAGAGCAGTCACGCCGTTTGCGGCAAGAATGGCAGCCGTCGTCTTAACGAACAGTTCACCCTTATTGCGGCTATCGCGAGCGATGGCAACCGTCGGATGCTCGAAGGTCGCATTGAGATAGTCAGCAAAACCCTGCGTCGCGCGACCAACCGTATAGATATTCATACGGTTAGTGCCTGCACCGATAGTGCCACGTAGACCGGCGGTACCGAAGGCGAGATCTTGGAAGAAAGCGTCGGTGATGGCGTCTTCGTCACCCTGCTCCTTCATCGTGTTGAGCTCAGCGAGGAGCTCCTCGTCCTTGACATTGGCAATCCAAGTATCAAGCAGCTCATGAACATCTGCCATGTGAGTCCTTCCGTCACAATCAATAAAACAACCCGTGTAAAACAGGACAAGCGCATCAGCGCGCTAAAGCAAATATTAGTCCATTGAGAACAGAGAACCGGCCACAGAACGGTGAACGTTTATATTCACCGGTGGATGATTGGATTGATTTAATTGCTTAGTGAATGCCGCCTTTAACGCAAAAAGGGGGAGGCCGCGAGGCCTCCCCCTTCTCAGTTCAAGCGTACGGCTCGGTGCCGTCCACCGGTCAGCGGCGCCCTGGCCTCCCACGGGCTGACCCCGCAGTACTCTCGGCGCGATGGGGCTTAGCTTCCGGGTTCG
>DBGAZC010000154.1:0-17056 GCA_048472015.1 Collinsella sp.
ACCCATCGAAACACATCTCCACCGTTCCTTCAACTGGGAAAACGGCGCCCCCGGACCCCAGGAGGGGCCGCGGGGGCGTTCGGCTAACTGCGGGAGCGAGCCATCAGCTCAATGTGTTCGGTTGAGATCAGAAATCAACCATCCCCATATCTGAAGAAAGGGGTTTTGCGGCGCTTTTGATAAAAGAGCCGCCCGCGAGTGGTTGCTTTGCGGGCCGCTGGGTATAAGCACGGTCGTACTGAGTTTTACGCGGCCGAGCCGCGTCGCATTATGGAGGTCACCATGGCTGACATTAAGCAGATTACCCCCGAGAACTTCGATTCCATCGTTACCGACAGCCTGCCCGTGCTGGTTGATTTTTGGGCCCCGTGGTGCGGGCCGTGTCGTTCGCTCTCGCCCATCGTGGACGAGGTCGCCGACGAGCTGGCCGGCAAGCTTGCCGTGGCCAAGTGCAACGTCGATGACAACCAGGACCTGGCTATGAAGTTTGGCGTCATGAGCATCCCTACGCTGATCGTCTTTAAGAACGGCGAGGAGATTGACCGCTCGGTTGGCGCTCTGCCCAAGGCGAGGCTGCAGGCGCTGCTGGAGAAGCATCTGTAATACGCTTGTTACTTACCCGCCGTCCATGAGCGGTTTTGCACCGCTCGCCGGAGCGCCGGGTGCAGGGTGCGCGACCATGGATAGTATGGTAGACACAAACAGCCCCCAGTGAACGGGTGCGGGTCAGACGGACTCGCACCCGTTTTCTTATGCGGCGGCGCCCGGGGCGGGCGTAGTAGAATCTGAACCACTGGATTGCCCCGTACAAAAGGAGATTCCCATGCATGACGTTGGAATGAACATGAGCCAGCTTGCCATGAGCGTCAAGCAGGTCGACGACACCATCGAGCTCGCCCACGAGTGGAGCCATCAGCTGCTGCATGCGACCGAGAACTTTGACATGGAGCGTATTGGCGCCAAGCTCGAGGCCGCCATGGCTGCGCTGCACGAGGCGCATGACGCGCTCGAGGGCTACGAGGACGCCATCGAGGCCGACCATAACTCCGTCGGCTCCGTGAAGCTGGTGTAGCGTGACCGAGCACGAGCACGGCTGCGGGTACGAGCACGAGCATCTGCACGAGGCGGACGGTGACGCGGGCTGCCACTGTAGTGGCTCCGGCTCCGAGCTGGTCCGCTTTTCGGTTACCGCACCGGACGACCTGCTGCGCCGTTTTGACGAGCAGATCGCGCGCCGCGGCGACGTTGCCAACCGCTCCGAGGCCGTGCGCGACCTGATTCGCGCCTCGATCGCCAAGGAGCAGATGCGCACGCCCGATGAGCATGTTATCGGGTCGCTCACCATGATCTACGACCACCATACCGGCGACCTGACGCGCCGCCTGGACGAAGTGCAGCACGACTACACCGACGAGATCGTATCGACCATGCACGTGCATCTGGATCACCACAACTGCTTGGAGATTCTGGCGCTCAAGGGTCGCGGCGAGCGCGTCTACGAACTAGCCGACCGCCTGCTGGGCCTGCGCGGCGTCAAACACGGCGAGCTCACCTGCGCCGCCACCAAGCAGAGCCTGGGGCTGTAACAGCACACATTTCAACGAAGGAGGGTCGCATGCGACATGCGCATATCCATGTAACGGGCATTGTGCAGGGCGTCGGCATGCGGCCGTTTGTTTATCGCGAGGCCATGGCGCACGGCATTTGCGGCTGGGTGCTCAACGCGGGCGACGGCGTGCATATCGAGGCGCACGCCCTAAGCGAGTCGCTCGACGAATTTGTTGACGCACTTTCCGAGCATGCGCCTGCGGCGTCTCGCGTGGAGCATGTCGAGGTTGTAGACCTAGCACCCGGCAACTGGGATGCCGCTAACGATCAGGGCTTTCGCATTGTGGCGTCGCAGGACCAGACCGCGCACACGACGCTCGTTTCGCCCGATATCGCCACCTGTGACGATTGCCTGCGCGAGCTGTTCGATCCCGCCGACCGACGCTATCACTACCCCTTTATCAACTGCACTAACTGCGGCCCACGCTTTACCATCATCCGATCGCTGCCTTATGACCGAGCGGCTACCTCGATGGACCGTTTTCCCATGTGCCCTGAGTGTGCCGCGGAGTATGCCAATCCGCTCGACCGTCGCTTTCACGCGCAGCCCGATGCCTGCTTTAATTGCGGGCCGCATATCATGTGGCGCGAAGCGAGCGTGGGCGATGAGCCGGGCGAAGCCGCCGCGCCGCTGGCCGTCGGCACCACGCGCGAGACCAGCGACGCCATTATCGACCGCTGCGTTGAGCTGCTGGCCCTTGGTGGCATCGTCGCCATCAAGGGCCTGGGCGGATTCCATCTATCCTGTGACGCCTCCAACGAGCAGGCGGTAGCCGAGCTTCGCCGCCGTAAACGCCGCAGCAACAAGCCACTTGCCGTTATGGTGCGCAGCCTTGCCGACGCTGAACGCCTGTGCCATATCAGCGACGTTGAGCGCGGCTTGCTGGCCGGCAGCATTCGCCCCATTGTGCTGCTGCGCCGACGTGCTGTTTGCGAGAGCGGTGATTCTCCCGACGCCCTCGCGCTCGCACCGTCCGTCGCGCGCGACCTGCCCGAGCTCGGCGTTATGCTCCCCTACACCCCGCTTCAGCATCTGCTGCTTGCCGCGGCAGAAGCCCGCGGTATGCACGCGCTCGTCATGACCAGCGGAAACCTGAGTGAAGAGCCCATCGAGACCGACGACGATCTTGCCTGGGAACACCTCGTTGCCGCCGGCATCGCCGACGCGTTGCTCGGTAACGACCGCGCGATCCTCTCGCGCTACGACGACTCTGTAGTGCGCGTGGTCGACGGCGCCGTTATGCCCGTGCGCCGCGCTCGCGGATATGCACCCCAGCCGCTGCCGCTGCCGGCGCTCGACGGCGCTCCGTCCTGCGTGCTCGCCTGCGGGCCACAACAAAAGGCCACGATTGCGCTCACGCGTGAAGGGACGAACGGCGAGGCAACCTGTTTTGTGTCGCAGCATATCGGCGATGTTGAAAACGGCGGGACCTTCGATGCCTGGAACGCCGCGCGCACGCGCTTGGAAGATCTCTTTGACTTGGCGCCCGCCGCCTTAGCCTGCGATGTACATCCCAGCTATCTATCGAGCCAGTGGGCGCGCGAGCAGGCGCGAAAATGCAATCTGCCGCTCGTCGAGGTGCAGCACCATCATGCGCATATCGCGAGCGTAATGGCCGAGGCTATCGCCGCGGGCCAGCTTACAACCGACGCGCGCGTCCTTGGCATCGCCTTTGACGGCACCGGCGCCGGTACCGATGGGACCATTTGGGGCGGCGAGTTTCTTGTTGCCAGCCTTGGCGGCTTTGAGCGCGCCGCGCATTTGCGCACCTGGGCGCTCCCCGGCGGGGCGGCCTCCGTGCGCGACGCCCGCCGCAACGCCTTTGCCCTGCTCGGTGAGCTCGGCCTGCTCGAGCACCCAGGCGCCGCTCGGCTTTTGGACAGCCTCGACGAGCAAACGCGCAGCGTGACAGCCACCATGATCGAGCGCGGCATCAACAGCCCGCGTACCAGCAGCATGGGGCGTCTCTTTGATGCCGCGGCAGCAATTCTGGGCATCTGCGACAAGGCAACCTACGAGGGCGAACCCGCCATAGAATTCGAAGCCGCCGCCTGGCGCGCGCTCAACAGTGAAAGTGCCTGCCCCACCGGCAATATGGCCAGCTTTTCCGTAACCGAATCATCCCGTCCGGACGACTGCCATGTTCTGAACTCCAGACCGCTTTTTGAGGCGCTTTTGGAGGGAATCAGGACCGGCGTGCCCGCCGGCAAGCTCGCGCTCGACTTCCATATCGCCATTGCACGCGTATCGGCACGTATCGCAAGCGAAATCTGCGCTCGCGAAGGCATCGACACCGTCGCGACCTCGGGCGGCGTATTCATGAACCGGCTTTTGCTTCGGCTCCTCACGCGCGAGCTCAAAGACGCCGGTCTTGCCGTCTTGGTTCCCCACACCGTGCCCGTCAACGACGGCTGCATCGCCTACGGCCAGGCGGCGGTCGCCCGCGCTCGGCTCGCGCAGGTCATACCGCAGTAGGCTGTTTGGCCAGCCCATGCGCAGCCGTCTCACAGGTGTAACGCGTTTGCTCGTGTCCCCCGCGAGCGCTACCATCAACTGATGGATTATTAGGCGCCTATCCAGCGCAAAGCGTATAAAAGGGGAACATTATGTGCCTTGCCGTTCCCGGTAAAGTGGTCAAACGCGACGACGACCTAAAGGCGACCGTCGACATGATGGGCATCGAGCGCCCCGTGTCGCTGCGACTTGTGCCGACGGCGCAGGTAGGCGACTATATTCTCGTGCACGCCGGCTTTGGCATTCAGATTGTCGACGAGCAGGAGGCGCAGGAGACGCTCGAGCTGGTCAACGCCATGACCGAGCTGGTCGAAGAGGACCAGCTCGCCACCAACCCGGCCGAGGCATACTAGTGGCGGCGGCACAACCGGTTCACTCCGGTATCGACTTTTCGGCATTCCGCGACCCACGGCTCGCTCGCGAGCTCATCGACCGCATTCATGAGCTTGTCGGCGATCGCAGCATCAACCTTATGGAAGTCTGCGGTACGCATACCGTGAGCATTGGCCGCTATGGTTTTCGCTCCATTATGCCGGCGGGGCTCAAGCTGTTGAGCGGCCCGGGCTGCCCCGTCTGCGTTACCGCGAACCGCGACATCGACCACGCAATCGCACTCGCCAAGATGGACGGCGCCATCATCACTACCTTTGGTGACATGATGCGCGTGCCTGGATCGTCTACCTCGCTTGCCGCGCAAAAGGCAGCCGGACGCGACATCCGCATCGTCTACTCGCCACTCGACGCGCTCGATATTGCCGAGCACAACCCCGACCGCCCGGTCATCTTTATGGGCGTGGGCTTTGAGACTACGACGCCCACCATCGCCGCCGCCATCCTGGAGGCCGATGCACGCGGACTCCAGAACTTCTCGGTCTATTGCGCCCACAAGACCACGCCACCGGCGCTGCGCGCGATTGCCAACGACCCCGAGACCACTATCGACGGCTTTATCCTGCCGGGCCACGTCGCCACCATCACAGGCCTGGTACCCTTTGGCTTTTTGGTCGATGAGTTTAGGACCCCAGGCGTGGTCACGGGATTTGAGCCGGTCGATATTCTGCAGGGTATCTGCATGCTGGTGCAGATGGTCGTTGAGGGGCGGCCCGCGATCGACAACGCGTACCGTCGCGGCGTCAACGTGGACGGCAACCCCGTGGCGCGCCAACTGGTCGAGCAGGTGTTTGAGCCGTGCGATACCACATGGCGCGGGCTGGGACCGATTGCCGCCTCGGGCCTTTCCATCCGCCCCGAGTTCTCGCGCTTTGACGCCGGCGCCCGCTATGACGTGCCCGTTGAACCGACGGTCGAGCCGCGCGGATGCCGTTGCGGCGACGTGCTGCGCGGGGCCATCGCACCGAGCGACTGCCCACTTTTCGGCCACGCCTGCACGCCCGGGCATCCTGTTGGCCCGTGCATGGTGAGTTCGGAAGGCAGCTGCGCTGCGTACTTTAGATACCAAATCTAGCCCGAACGCCCCCACGCACCAGACGCACCACGATTGGAGTTTTCGATATGTCCCATAGCGTCACCGATAGCACTGTCCTGCTGGGCCACGGCTCCGGCGGCCAGATGATGAAGCGCATTATCGACGAGGTCTTTCTGGATGCCTTTGGGTCGCCCGAGCTGCTTGCGGGCAACGATGCCGGCGTCGCCGCGCTGCCCGCAAGCGGGCGCATCGCCATGTCGACCGACAGCTTTGTGGTGACGCCGCAGTTCTTCCCCGGTGGCAACATCGGCAGGCTCGCCGTATGCGGAACCGTCAACGACGTCGCGACCTCGGGCGCCAACGTGCGTTATCTTTCGTGCGGCTTTATCCTCGAAGAGGGCTATCCCATGGATGAACTGCGCCAGATTGTGCAGACCATGGCCGAGACCGCGCGCGAGGCAGGCGTGGCAATTATCACCGGCGACACCAAGGTGGTCGAGCGCGGCGGGGCCGACGGCGTCTACATCAATACCGCCGGCGTGGGCGAGGTGCCCGCGGGCGTGGCGCTCAGCGGTGCAAACTGCCAGCCCGGCGATGTTATCCTGGTCTCGGGCACGCTGGGCGACCACGGCATCGCCATCATGAGCCAGCGCGAGGGCTTGGCGTTTTCGAGCAACATCGAGAGCGACGCCGCGCCGCTCAACCACCTGATTGCCGACGCGCTGGCCGCCGCCCCCGACACGCGCTGCTTCCGCGACCCCACGCGTGGAGGCCTGGCCTCCACGCTCAACGAGTTTGCGCAGGCCAGCAGCGTTGCCATGGAAATCGATGAGGACGCCGTGCCCGTGCGCCCCGACGTGCAGGCCGCCTGCGAGATGCTCGGCTACGACGTGCTGCAAGTTGCAAACGAGGGCAAGATGGTCGCCGTGGTACCAGCCGAACAGGCCGAGGCAGCGCTAGCAGCCATGCGCGCCGCCCGCTACGGCGAGAACGCCGCCATCATCGGTCGCGTGATGCCGCTTGCCGAAGACGCTCGTCCAGCCGTTCGCGTGCGCACCGGCTGGGGCTCCACCCGCATCCTCGACATGCTCGTGGGAGAGCAGCTGCCGAGGATTTGCTAGCGGCAAAGGCTTGCGCTGGCGTGATGCACCCCGATGCGGTTAAAGATGTTCAGATTCCAGGCACGCCCGACGCGCAAGCCCAGTATCATGAGGTGCGCTTTACAACTCAAACGGCAGGAGCACCCATGGCAGCAGCGTTTTCCCATGTGATTTTTGACCTGGACGGCACCATCCTCAACACGCTCGAGGACCTGGCGGCAGCCGGCAACCATACCTGCGAGATGCACGGCTGGCCCACGTTTGCAGTAAACGAGTACCGCTACAAGGTGGGAAACGGGATGCTCAAGCTAGTTGAGCGCTTTATGCCCGCCGAGTACGCGGGCGACGGCCGCATGTTTGAGCAGACGCTTGCCGAGTTTAGGGCTTATTACGGCGAGCACAAGGAGGACCACACCGCGCCCTATGCCGGCACGGTCGAGATGCTCGACCGCCTGCGTGCCGCGGGCGTTGAGCTTGCCGTGCTCACCAACAAGGACCATATTTCGGCGGCCCCGCTTATCGAAAAGTACTTTGGCCCCGATCGTTTTGCGCTGGTGCAGGGTCGCGTCGACGCGTTTCCGCCCAAGCCCGAGGCACCCGTCACGCTGCATGTGATGGAGGAGCTAGGCGCCGACCCGGCGACCACGCTCTACGTAGGCGATTCGAATGTCGATGTTCTGACCGGCCACAACGCCGGCCTCAAGAGCGCCGGTGTCACCTGGGGCTTCCGCGGCCGAACAGAGCTCGAAGCCGCCGACGCCGACTACGTAGTGAACACCCAGGACGAACTCGTCGCGCTGATCTTGGGCGAGTAGCGAGCCGCCCACCAATAAGTTGCGGTGAAATAGGGACTGATTACCGGCCTACTGCCCCCAAACAGTCCCTATTTCACCGCAACTTAGATGGGCACGGGGTAGCTAAAAGAGCCCCGTCCCAAATTAGCTACCCCTCAACAATGGCGACACCACAGGTAGAGGACGGACAGCGAGCGCCGCCCAAGCCGAACAAGTTGGCATGAAAAAGGCGAGGCATAGACCTTCTGGTCATGCCTCGCCTTTTGAATGACAAATTGTCGGCTTGGGCGGCGCGCAGCGTCAACTGGTTACGCGGTTCGTAGAACCGCGTAACTCCCCTAGCTCAGCATTGCATCCATCATCTCGGAGTTGACAGAATCGTCAGCAGACCACTCGCCGTCGTCGTTGCAGGTGTACTTGAAGATAACCGTGGTCTTCCTGGGCTCGGTGGCCTTGGTCACATCGACCATCACCTGGCCGGCCATCTTGTACAGCTCGTCATCGGAAGGAACCGTGTCAAGTGCAGCGACCTTCTCCTGATACTGGGTGGAGAAGTCCTCGACGATCTTGTTCATGGACTTGCAGGTGATGGAGACCTCGGCGGTTGCAACGCCCTTGTCCTCGTCGACCGTCACGTCGCCGATCTCGTAATCAAAGCCCTCGAGATAGGTCTTGGCATACTCCTTGGGATCGATGCCCAGCTGCTCGAACTCGTCGCCCGAAGCCTCTTCCAGACCAGAGAGAAAATCGTCGCCACCGTTTTTGACCTCATCGAACTGAGTCGTAAGGTCCTCGGTGATGAGCTCTTCGATCGAGGGGCCTCCGCAGCCGGAAAGCACGACCACACATGCAACCAAAACGGCCATGAGGGGCGCAAGCAGCAGCTTCTTTTTCATGATGTTCCTCCCAATGAGCGGCACCGCGCTTCCCAAACGCGGCGCACGTTGTGATAGTAAGCACATACTATCCACTTATGAACACCCTCGGCAGCACGAAGGCGCGGTCGGTTCGTTTTAGCGTCCGAACGGTTTGCAAGCCCGCCCAACGCACAATAAAACGCTCCCCTGCGGTGCAATAAAAAAGGGTGGCCGGACAATCCGACCACCCTTAGACATTATGCGATGCCGCGATTTACTTGCGGACAACCTTGACGATAGCATCGCCGGCAGCGACGGCGGAGTCGGCCTCGACGGCAAGCTCGACGTCGGCAAACTCGGCAGTGTTGGACACGGCCACGACGACGCAGTCTTTGTAACCGGCAGCGGCGATCTTGGCGCGGTCGATCTTGAGCATGGGCTGGCCGGCCTTGACGACGTCGTCGGCCTTGACGAAGCCCTCGAAGCCGTCGCCGTTCATGTTGACGGTATCGACGCCGACGTGCACCAGAACCTCGATGCCGCTATCGGACTGCAGGCCCACGGCGTGACCCATGGTGACGGTAACCTTGCCGTCGCAGGGAGCGTAGACCAGATCGTCCTCGGGCCACACGGCGCAGCCCTTGCCCAGGACCTCGCCACCAAAGACGGGATCGGGCACGTCGGCCATCTTGATGACCTTGCCCTTGACGGGCGAGCACAGCACGTCGGCGCCGGCAGAAGCAGAGATGGAGGCAGGAGCAGCGGCAGCCGCGGGCTCAGCCTTCTTCTTGAACATGTCAAACAGACCCATACGTTTTCTCCTCTTGATTAAGCGCAACGTAGTGCGCATGCCTATGGTGATTATAGTGCCAATTGGACCAAAAACTAAGGTGGGGAGTCGAATCGAAAACTCTGCCGACGTCTTTGTCCATCGGCGCCCGTTTTGTTGATTAACCCTCGATGAGCCCCAGGTGCACGAAGGCGTTCCAGATGCCGTCGTCGTCGACATTCGTGGTCACGAAATCGGCCGCCGGTCCGGCGTTCGTCAGAACGCCGGAACTCAATTACTCCAAGCCCTCAGCGCCGTTGGACTTGATAATCTTCTGGTATGCGAAGAAGCTGTCCTTGCGGCGGCGCTCGTAGGTGCCGGTGCCGTCGTCGTACTTGTCGACGTGGATGAAGCCGTAGCGCTTGCGCATCTCGCCGGTGCCGGCGGACACCAGGTCGATGGGGCCCCACCAGGTGTAGGCAATCAGGTCGACGCCGTCGGCAACGGCCTCGCCCATGGCCTTGATGTGACTCTGCAGATAGGCGATGCGGTACGGATCGTGAATGGAGCCGTCCTCCTCGACCTCGTCGTAGGCACCCATGCCGTTCTCGACCACCATCAGCGGAATCTCGTAGCGGGCGTAGATCTCGTTGAGGGCGATACGCAGGCCCAGCGGGTCGATCTGCCAACCCCAGTCGGTGGACTCCAGGTAGGGGTTCTTGCCGCCAAAGGTCATGTTGCCCTCGGTCATCTCGTGGTCCTTGTGGGTGCCCACGGTACCGGACATGTAGTAGCTAAAGGTGTAGAAGTCGACCTTGCCATCGGCGATATCCTGCAGGTCGCCGTCCTCCATTGCGAGCTCGACGCCGTTCTCGGCCCAGAAGCGCTTGGCATAGAACGGGTACTTGCCGCGCACCTGCACGTCGGAGCAGTACCAGTTCATGGAGTTCATCTGCTGCTGCGTGGCGAACACGTCGACCGGATCGCACGTAGCGGCGTAGGAGAGGATGAAGCAGTCCATGTTGCCCATCTTGAACTGCGGGTAGTGCTCGTGAGCGTAGCGCACGACGCGGCCGCTGGCCACAAACTGATGGTGCAGGGCCTGGTAGCGCTGCTGAGCGGTGGTCTTGATGGCGCTCGCCGGGCCCTCGAAGCCCTGGATCAGACCGGTCTCCATCATGGCGCCCATGTCCATAGTGCCGCAGTTGATCTCGTTGAAGGTGAGCCAGAACTTGACCTTGTCCTGATAGCGGTCGAAGACGGTCTGGCAATACTTCTCAAAGAAGTCGATGAGCTCGCGGCTCGCCCAGCCGTTGTACTTCTCGACCAGGTGATAGGGCATCTCGTAGTGCGAGAGCGTCACGAGCGGCTCGATATTGTGAGCGCGCAGGCAGTCGAAGACGCGATCGTAAAAGGCGAGGCCGGCCTCGTTGGGCTCGGCGTCGTCGCCGTTGGGGAAGATTCGGCTCCAAGAGATGGACATGCGGAACATGTTGAAGCCCATCTCGGCGAACAGCGCGATGTCCTCCTCGTAGTGATGGTAGAAATCGATGCCGTCATGGTTGGGGTAGAAGCGGTTGGGGTCGATGTCGATCGTAATCTGGCGCGGCTCCTTGTAGCTGCCGCCCAAGAAATGGTCGTCGACGGAAGGACCGCGGCCGTCCGCGTTCCAAGCGCCCTCAAACTGATTGGCGGCGGTAGCGCCACCCCAATAGAAACCCTCGGGGAACTTGATGTTTGCCATGAGCATCTCCTTTGCATCGTGGGTCGATAAGCCGAGTATCGCCCACGCGGGAGACATGCGGAGGCGGGGGCGCCAAACCCGATACTTCTTTTCGCAGCGGCACCCCGCCGCCTGCCCGCCCCTGACACTTCCTGACACCTGCCAAAAAGGGACAGGTTTATTTTGGTCGGTTTTATCTGGGAAAACGCTGACGATAGGCAGCCGGCGTGCAGCCATAGCGCTCGGCAAACTTTTTGTAGAAGAAGCTCATGTTGGCATAGCCCGCCTCGCGCGCAGCCGCCTCTGCCGTGGCACCGGCGTCGAGCAGTGCCGCTGCGCGCGCCAGGCGGCCCTCCTGCACGAGCTGCATGAATGTGCGGCCTGTCTGACGCTTGAGTAGGGCGCTTGCGTAGTTGGGGCTCAGGTGCAGATGGCGGGCGAGGTCGTCGAGCGCGCAATCGCAGGCGTGACGCTCGATATAGCCCATAGCAGCCGCGACCTGCGCCGATGGCAGCGCGGGCGCGTCCGATCGCAGAAGACCGGCCTCGTAGCTTTGCATGAGCTCGACCAACAGCAGCTCAAACAGCCTCGAGACGATCTGGGGGCTCGCTGGCGTGGGGTCCAGACGCTCGCGCAGCATCTCCTGCATGTAGCGGCGCACGCGACGGCTGCCGCCCGTATGGAAATGCACGTGTCCGCGGTGGTCGGTTTCGTCCGTGAGGGCGTTGAGCAGGAACCGCGAGACCGCGCTTGTGGGCGAAAGGCTTTGCTCCAGGCTACGGCGCAGCATTGGCCGCGAGATGATGACGCTCAGCATTATGTCGTGCTCACCGAGCTCGCCAACAGCATGCGGGCAGGCGGCATCGAGCAGGAGGACCTCGTTTTGAGCGAGCATGAGCGGCGCGCCGTTGACGATCTGCGGCGCTCGTCCTCGATAGACATAGCTGATTTCGACATAATCGTGCACGTGTTCCGGCACAGGATTGAAGCGCGAGTTGCGAACAATCGATAGCCCCTCGGGCATGCCTTCTTGGTGCAGAGCGAGCGTTGGGTTGCCAATTTTACGAATGAATCGGCCATCAATATCTGCCTGATTACCTTGACCGAGTGCATCGCTCCAGTCGTAATGGGCGCCCGCGCGATAGGCGCGTTCACTGTCGGTCAGCTCGAGTAGCAGGTTATCCAAGCGCGCGAGCTCCATAGTGCTCCCATCGTTGATTCGGTCATATTCTGCCGTGGTTTTGATATTAGCAGGGCGGCGCGCTCGGCGTACTCTGACTTCAATGGATTTGAAAGGCCGGTTTTGGAGGAGCGTATATGGCGGCGTATTTTGAGCAGGTGCTTGGCGGCACCTACGACAACCATGTACTTCCATTCTTGTGGCTCAAGGACGAGGCGCGCGAGACGATTACCGAGTATCTGGAGCAGATTGCCGGGGCGGACATCCGCGAGGTTTGCCTGGAATCGCGCACGCATCCCGATTTCTGTCGCGACGGCTGGTGGTCTGACCTGCGCTTTATCATCGGCGAGTGCAAGCGTCTGGGGCTGAAGATTTGGCTGCTCGACGATGCGCACTTCCCCACAGGCTATGCCAACGGCGCGCTTGCGGGCGATGGCGCCGACCCCGCGCTCAAGAAGACCGTGCTCAAGCATCGCGCGGTTACGTTCGTTGGGCCTCAGCCGTCCACGACTATCAAGCTCGGCAATCTCATGGATCCCACGGAGCGCTTTGTGGGCGCAGCGGCTTTTGATGCCGCCGGTACGCCGCTCGATCTTGCGCTTGCTGTTGAGCATGGTGACGATGGCGCACCCGCCCGCCTGCGTTTTGACGCCCCCGCCGGTGTCACCACGATCGAGCTGTACGTCACCAGCCAAAAGACCGGCTTTCGCGATGAGTACATCAACATGGCCGATGGTGCCTCATGCCGCATGCTGATCGATGCCGTCTACGAGCCCACGTTTGAGCATCTGGGCGACGAGTTTGGCAAAACGATCTTGGGCTTCTTTACCGACGAGCCCGGCTTTATGAACGAGAAGGGCACCACGCTCGACGATGCCTCTACCAGCAGCTTTATCGGGCGAAGCGACCTGGCGCTGCCGTGGTCGGACGAGCTTGCCCGCCGCCTATACGATGCGCTTGGCGAGAATTGGCTTACCAAGTTGCACGGCCTTTGGACGCGCGAGGCAGACGGCGCCCAGGTCCGTCACGCCTACATGGATATTGCCACGCAGCTCTACCGCGCGTGCTTTGACGAGCAGATCGGCGACTGGTGCCGTACGCACGGCGTTATGCACATTGGCCACGTGATCGAGGACAAGAGTTGCCACACGCGCCTGGGCCAGGGCGCGGGACATTACTTCCGCGCGGTCGCGGGGCAGGACATGGCCGGCGTCGACGTCGTCATCAACCAGCTTGCCCCCGGAATTGACCGCGGGCGCTACAGCTATTTCCACGGCGCATGGAACATGGAGTTCTTTACGTACGCGCTTGCCAAGCTGGGCTCTTCGGCCGCGCGCCTCGACCCCAAAAAGCAGGGGCGCTGCATGGCCGAGGTCTTTGGCGCCTTTGGCTGGCACGAGGGCCTGCGTGAGATGAAGTGGATCGCCGATCACATGCTCGTCCGCGGTGTTAATTGGTTTACGCCGCACGCGTTTAGCATGGCGCCTTTCCCCGATTGGGACTGCCCGCCGCACTTTTACGCGCACGGCAACAACCCGCAGTGGCCGCACTTTGGCCAGCTCATGCGCTATATGAATCGCATGGCGACGCTCCTTTCGGAAGGCGCCGCCGCTCGCCCCGTCGCCATCCTGTACCATGCCGATGCCGAATGGGCCGGCAACGCCATGCCCATCGAGTGCGTGGCAGCCGAGCTCACGCGCGCGCAGATCGACTTTGATTTTGTGCCTGCCGAGGCTTTTGAGGATGAGGAGCGTTACGATATTTCGATTGCCGATGGAACGTTTGCCGTTAACGGCTGCCGCTATCAGGCGTTTGTTCTGCCCGGCGCCTCGTTTATTGGCGCGGCTACAGCGGAAGAGGTGAGGCGCATGATGGCCGCGGGTGTCACGGTGCTCGCTGCTGACGAAGTGCCCGGCGCTCTTTATGACGCGGATGGCGCAGCCGATCTGGACGGGCTTACGGCAACGCCACTTGCCGATGTGGCGGACGCGCTGGCAGACGCGGGGCTGCAGACCGTTGTGACCGATAGGCCACAGCCCTGGCTGCGCGCACTTCGCTACAAGCGTGCGGGCGAGACCTATGTGATGCTAGTCAACGAGCATCCGCGTGAAAGTATTTGCTGTACGGTTGCACTTGCTCGAGGCGAGCGCCTTTGCGGCACGCGCCTCGACCTGCTGAACGGCACCGAACCCGTTGCGTTTGATGGCGCGTTGGAGCTGGCGCCCTTCGAGAGCTGCGTTGTTGTTCTGGGAACGGGCGACGAGGTCGGACTCGATGACGGGGCGAACACGAATGCGGATGATGCGGTTTGCCTTAGCATCGACGGACCGTGGACCGTTGCCCTCTCCCCTGCCGGCAGCGATGGAACCTTTGGCGAGCCGCAAAAGCTCGAGCAGCTGTGCGACCTCACGGCCGAGCAGTTCGCCGGCATCTGCGGCACGTTCCACTATCGCACGTCGTTCGAGCTGACCGACGACCTCGCCCACACCGCCATTGACCTGGGGGATGTCTACGAAGTCGCAACACTCACGCTCGACGGACAAACGCTCGGCACGCGCATCTGCCCGCCCTATCGCTTTGCGACAGGCGCGCTTGCCGCCGGCACGCACGAGCTCACCATCGATGTCATCAACACACTCGACCATGCGATTCCCGACATCTTCGCCCTCACCGAGCCCGTCGCGCCCAGCGGTGTCCTCGGCCCCGTTACCCTTCTCGGGCAAAACCTGCCAAAATAAACCCGTCCCTTTTTGGCAGGTTTGGCGAGTGCGGGAGTTCGAATGGATATCAAACGCAAGATTACCGAGGCACAGGGCCTAACCCCTACCGAGCAGCAGCTCGGCATCTCGGCCCTCGCCATGGGCGAAGACATCCGCGGACTCTCCATTAAGGAGTTTGCCGCCCGCGCCAATGTTTCGGTCGCAAGCGTGCACCGTTTTTGCAAAAAGTTCGGCCTCGAGGGCTTTAAGGATCTCAAGGTCGAGCTCATCCGTCTGGCGACCGAAGCAGGCAACCGCCGCGACGTAGATATCAACTTTCCCTTCGATGCCACGTCCACGCCTGCGCAGGTTATGGAGCGCATGGAAGGGCTCTACCAGACCACGCTGGCCGAGACGCAGGAGCTGCTCGACCCCGCACAGCTCGACCGCGCCGCCAAACTGATCGCGAAGGCACGGCAGGTCGACATCTACACCGGCTCGCACAACCTCTATCCAGCGGGGATGTTCCGCGACCGCTTGCTTTCGTCCGGCAAGAGCGCCACATGCTACAGCAGCACCGAGGCCCAGGTGCGCACGGCGCTCGCCTCGGATTCCGGCAATGTGGCGATCGTAATCTCCTACAGCGGCCTTGCGCCCAACCTCAAGGAAATCTTGCCGATCCTCAGCAGCCGACATGTTCCCGTCATTGTCATCGGCACACCTTATTGTGCGCGCCTGCACCCCGGCTTTGCCGCCTACCTCACGGTGAGCGACCACGAGAGCATGACGCACCGCATCACGCAGTTCGCCAGCCACATCGCCGTGCAATACGTGCTCGATTCGCTCTACAGCAGCTACTTCGCCAAAGACTACGCCCGCTGCGCCGAGTTCCTAGAGCGCTCGTTCCCCTACACCCGCCTCCCCGGCCTCAGGTAGCAACGAGCGCGGATTTTCGGACGCTCATTTTTGGTGCAAGAGTAGCTAATTTGGGACGGGGCTATTTTGACTGCTTCGCTTTTGGAAGTGATCAAAAGGGCCCCGAGCAACACTTTCAGGAACTATTCCACCGCAACTCGCTGACGCAGGAGGGGACGACGGACGCTAGTCATCCGCTCGCCATCTGCGGATAGGCGGCGTCGGCAAAACAAAGAGTCCGTGCTGGTTGCAGTAGAGGTACATTCTGCCGCGTCCGGTGATATGAAAACGCGGTTGCACCGATTGCTCTGGATAGAGCTTCTTGAGGCAGATGCCATCCATAGTCGCATATGCCACAAAGCTAATGTAATGATCCTTGGTCATGGGGTGGTCGAGCGTGACGTACCAATCGTCCTCGATGCGCTCGATGGAAAAGGCATGGTCCGCGTCCGGCTCTTCGGCCTCCTGGGGAAACATCGTGGAGCCGCAGCAGCTAAAGCTGCCTTCTCCGAGCGCGTGCACAACGTTTCCGCAGATAGGGCAAACGTAAAAGACACCTTTGAGCATATTGCCTGCACGGTTGGCGTTGGCCCGAATGTCACCAGCCAAAAGCTCAGCCACGCTTATGCCGAGTCTCTGGGCCAAAGGCTCAACGAGGGAAATGTCGGGAAGGCCGCGGCCGGACTCCCACTTGCTGACGGCTTTATCGGTCACGCCAAGGCTTTCCGCCAGGGCGCGCTGGGTGAGGCCGCGATCTTCGCGCAGCCGCTTGATGGCATGTGCTGCCAAAAAAGTATGGGGGACATTGCTTTGCGGTGTCTGGTTCATGAGATGTCCGATCAGATTGGAAGAATGGAGCGAACCGGTTCAAGAGCCAGTATCCATTTGAAGACAGCCCTCGACAACCTACGCTGCGTAGACATGCACCGACCAAACGAGCGTGGATTTTCGGACACTCAAATCACGAGCGTGGATAATCTCCCACTTTGAGCCCCACACAGGCCAAAACCGGGAGATTACCCACGCTCATTTCAGACTGATCATTGGGGACGTTCTTAAACGACTAGTCAAACAGGAACGTCCCCAAGTGCCGCATTTGGAGCAAGATGACGCCGCAGGCAGAGGACGGACAGCGAGCGGGCCGCATTTGAGACAAGGTGACGTGAAACGAAAGGGCGCTGACCTTCTGGTCGCGCCCTTGAAGTTGAACGTCAGATTGTCCAAATGCGGCCCGCGCAGCGTCGAGCCGTTACGCGGTTTGGAAAACCGCGTAACTACTCCCGGACTCCGTACTGCTCGTAGTAGGCGTCGATGGCGGTCTTGAGCTCATCGTCGATGACGACCTTGCCGTCGATCTCGTGGTTGTAGAGGGTCTCGACGACCTCGGCCATAGAGACGATGCTCGCGACGGGGAAACCGTACTTGGCCTCGATCTCCTTCTGTGCGGTGGTCACGCCGCCCTTGCCGACC
>DBGAZC010000155.1:0-3386 GCA_048472015.1 Collinsella sp.
TATTCCCACTCGATGGTCGCGGGCGGCTTGGACGTGATGTCGTAGCACACGCGGTTGGCGCCGGGGACCTCGGCAACGATGCGGCCAGAGATGCGGGCCAGTACGTCATAGGGCAGCTTGGCCCAGTCGGCGGTCATGGCATCGCTGGACTCGACGGCACGCAGGATGATCGGGCGCTGATAGGTGCGCTCGTCGCCCATAACGCCGACGGACTTAATGTCGGGCAGGACCGCGAAATACTGCCAGCAGCTGTGCTCGGAGTTGCGCTCGCCGGTCTGCTCAAACAGACGCTGGTTGTAAGCATCCAGCTCCTCGCGCACGATAGCGTCGGCGTTCTTGAGGATCTCGAGCTTCTCCTTGTCGACCGCGCCGATGATGCGGATGGCCAGACCCGGGCCCGGGAAAGGCTGGCGGAACACGATGTGACCCGGCAGGCCCAGCGCCAGACCGAGCGCGCGGACCTCGTCCTTAAAGAAGTGGTCGAGCGGCTCGATGAGGTCGAAGTGCACGCCCTCGGGGAACGGGATCAAGTTGTGATGGCTCTTGATGGTGGCCGTCTTGCCACCCGTCTTGCGAGCGCCGGACTCGATGATATCGGGGTAGATGGTGCCCTGAGCCAGGTACTTGACCAGCTTGCCATCGGTCTCGAGCTGCTGCGCCACGGCGAAGAACTCTTTCCAGAACTGCGTACCGATGATGCGACGCTTCTCCTCGGGCTCGGTCACGCCGGCCAGAAGCTCGGCATAGCGGTCCTCGGCGTGGACGTGGATAAAGTCGACGTCAAACTGCTTGGTGAAGACCTCCTCCACCTGCTCGGGCTCGCCCTTGCGCAGCAGACCGTGGTTGATGAACACGCAGGTCATCTGCTTGCCCACGGCACGAGCGCCCAGGGCGGCCACGACGGAGGAGTCGACGCCACCGGACAGGGCCAGAATCACGCGGTCGTCGCCGACCTTCTCGCGGAACTCGGCCGTCATGGTCTCGACCAGGTTGTCCATGCTCCAGTTGGGCTCCAGGCCGCAAATCTCAAACAGGAAATTGCTCAGCAGCTGCTGACCGTACTCGGTGTGCTTGACCTCGGGGTGGAACTGCGTGGTGAAAATCTTGCGCTCGACGCACTCCATGGCGGCAACCGGGCACACGTCGGTGCTGGCGGTAACGGTAAAGCCCTCGGGCACCTCGGAAACGGCGTCGCGGTGGCTCATCCACACGGTCTGCTCCATGGGCGTAGAGTTAAAGAGCTTGGCACCAGCCGTGCGCGTGATGGTGGCGCGGCCATACTCGCCCACCTCAGAGTGGCCGACCTTGCCGCCGAGCGTCACGGCCGTGATCTGATGACCGTAGCAAAAGCCCAGGACGGGAAGGCCCAGGTCAAAGATGGCGGGGTCGATGGACGGAGCGTCCTCGGCATACACAGAAGCCGGGCCGCCGGAAAGGATGAGCGCAGAGGCGTTCATCTCGCGAATCTCGTCGGCCGAGATGTCGCAGGGGACGATCTCGGAATACACGTTGAGGTCGCGGACGCGACGGGCAATGAGCTGACCGTACTGCGCACCAAAGTCGAGTACGAGGACCTTTGCGGAAGCCTTTTGATCCATGGTTCCCCCTCTTGTTGGCGGGGAGCCGGTGCCCACCCGCGTGAATGAACGAAAATAACCTCCATAGTGTACACGTTATATGGGGTTTCTCGCCTCTCGCAGCCATCAGCGCACGGCAAACGCACGACCTGGGCCCCTATTTGACGACAATTGAAGTATTACCAAACGTTACAGATGATGTAATACGTTTGAACATTGGACGCCCTGTGCCACAATACTGCCGAACGACCCCGCCTCTGTGGCGGCAAATACGATAGGAATACCAGCATGAAGCGCATCCTTCTCATCGCCACGGGCGGCACCATCGCATCGACCGAGGACGGCAACGGCCTCTCCCCCGCCCTGACCGGTGAGGAGCTCGCCCAGAGCGTCCCCGAGATCTCGGGCCTCTGCGAGCTCGACGTCGTGCAGCCCATGAACATCGACAGCACCAACATGCGCCCGAGTGACTGGATGCGTATCCGCGACGTCATCGTCGAGGGTTATGCCGACCACGACGGCTTCGTGATTCTGCACGGCACCGACACCATGAGCTACACCGCGGCAGCGCTTTCCTATCTGATTCAGGACAGTCCCAAGCCCATCGTACTCACCGGCTCGCAAAAGCCCATGGGCAACCCTTTTACTGACGCCAAACTCAATCTGTACCAGAGCCTGCTCTATGCGCTCGATGAGCATTCGCACGACGTCTCTATCGTGTTTGGCGGCGTCGCCATTGCTGGTACGCGCGCCCGCAAGCAGCGCACCATGAGCTTTAACGCGTTCATTAGCGTCAACTATCCGCCCATTGCCTACATCCGCAACGACCGCATCGTGCGCAACGGGCTTCACGGCACGCATCAGGGCGAAAACCCGGTGCGTTTCTACGATAGCATCGACCCGCGCGTGTTTGTCCTTAAGCTGACGCCCGGCGTAAACCCGGGTATCCTTGACGCCCTTGCCGATAGCTACGACGCCGTGATTCTGGAGACCTTTGGCATTGGCGGTATCCCCGAGTTTGGCGAGTCCGGCGAGTCATTCCAAGAGGCAATTTTCCGCTGGGTCAATTCGGGTCGCACCGTCGTTATGACCACACAGGTCCCCGAGGAGGGCCTCGATTTGGGTGTTTATGAGGTCGGCCGTGCCTACGCCGACCATCCGGGCATTCTACGCGGCGACGATATGACAACCGAGACGCTCGTGGCCAAAACCATGTGGGCACTCGGCCAGTCACGTGATGCGGCAGAGATTCAACGCCTGTTCTACAGCCAAGTCAACCACGACCGTATCCCGATGGCGTAGCTAAAACAAAATCCGCCTCTTTGGGCCTTGTAGGGCACGTGGTACCCCTCGGAACGTGCAAAAAGCGGAGTTTTCAGCATCCGCCCCTTCCGGGAACGTTAAAACCGCTGGCTGTAAATTGCCTTTCGACTCGAAAGACTCGTTCCGCGCGCTTGTTATTCCTCATATTATTGAATTTTGTGGATAGTCCAAAACATTACGCGTCGTATTTGTGGCCCCGGCTGCCGTCAAATTATTGAGGGATGCTGAATACTCGCGTTTTTGCACGCCGCCGTCGGGGGGACCCGTTCAACAAGCGGCAAATCTAGCAAAAAAGGCTACTCGATACCCTCAAGAAGCTCTGACACCGTCATACCGAGTGCGGGTGCGATCTTAAATAGAACCTTGAGCGTGAAATTTGCCGTCCCATCTTCGATTCGGTCGAGGTAGGGTCGGCTGATTCCTGTCGCCACACAAAAATCAACCTTGGAGATACCAAGGTCCCTGCGTGTCTCTTCGACCCGCCTG
>DBGAZC010000156.1:0-5327 GCA_048472015.1 Collinsella sp.
CAAGAAGTACGCCCTGGCCCCCTACACCATGTTCATCGGCTCCGGCGCCCTGTGGGGCGAGACCATCCTGTTCTCGATGTGCATCCTCGAGGAGATGCAGTGGAAGCGCACCCGCTACATCACCTCGGCCGACTTCTTCCACGGCACCCTCGAGCTCGTGGAGCCCGGCGTGCCCGTGTTCCTGTTCATGGGCGAGGACGAGAACCGCAAGCTCGACGAGCGCGTCCGCGCCTTCCTCAACCGTGGCGTCACCGGCGACACCGATATCAACATCATCGACACCGCCGAGTTCGCCATCCCCGGCCTTGACGACGATTTCCGCGTCATCGTTTCCCCGTGGATCCTGACGGTGCTCGTGACTGACCGTCTGGCTCGCTACTACGAGACGGTCACCAAGCACAACCTCAAGTATCGTCGCTACTATCACCAGTTCGACTACTAAAGCCAAGCGCGGGGACGCGTCAGTCACGGAAGGATTCGCAGAATGAGACAGTACATCATCGCCAGCCATGCGCACTTCGCTACCGGCATCAAGGAGAGCATTGAGCTGCTCTCGGGCGCCCGCGACAACGTCCACGACCTTTCGATGTTCGTCGACGATCGTATGGACGTGGCTGAGGAGGCCCAAAAGCTGCTGGCAGGCATGTCTGCCGACGATGATGTCGTTGTCTGCACCGACCTCTTTGGCGGCAGCGTCAACAACGAGTTCACCAAGATCGTCCAGACGCGTCCCCGCACGTACCTCGTTACCAACATGAACCTTCCTCTCCTCATCCAGTTGCTGTTCTCTGACGAGTCGGCGCCGGTTGAGGAGACGATTCGCGCCATCGTCACTGCGGACGATACGCGCGTGAAGTTTGTCAACGATCTTTTGGTCGATGACGACGAGGAAGAAGAGTTCTAATCCGCAGCACCTACTGACACGCCGTAAGACGGCACAAGACCTTTGGGGGGTCACATTATGATTCAGCTACTTCGCGTTGACCATCGCCTGCTTCATGGCCAGGTCGCAGTTTCCTGGGTTCAGGGCCTTGGCTCCAACTGCATCTTCTGCGTGGGCGATAAGGTCGCTAACGACCCGGTGTGGAAGACGACGCTCAAGATGGGCAAGCCTGCCGGCTGCAAGCTCGTCATCAAAGATATGGAGCATGCAATCGAAGCTATCAACTCGGGCGTGACCGACAAGTACAAGATGATCATCTGTGTCGCCACTATTGCTGAGGCAAAGCAGCTTGTTGAGGGCTGCCCGCAGATCAAGTCGGTCAACCTGGGCAACACCAAGCCCAAGGACGAGAAGCGTCCCGATGCGCGTCAGGTCTCTCGTCAGATCTTCCTGACCGCGGCCGAGGAAGCCGATGTGCGCGAGATGCTGGATCGTGGCGTTGAGGTCGAGATTCGACCCCTGGCCGATGAACCCAAGGTTGACTGCGCCAGCGTGCTCTAGGCGTTCAATTTCGAAGAGTCTGAGCTCTTCGTAGTTTCCTATTAGGAAAGGGGGATATATGCTTACCCAAGCAATCCTCATCGGACTTATCGCCGCATTTGGTAAGTTCGACTGCCAGCTCGGTACGCTCTATGCGTTCCGCCCCATCGTCCTGTGCCCGCTCGTGGGCCTGGTGCTGGGGGACCTGCAGTCCGGCCTCGCGATCGGCGCCAGCCTGGAGCTGCTGTTCATGGGCTCGATCTCCATCGGCGCCTACGTGCCGCCTGATGAGACGATCGGCGGCGTGCTCGCCTGCGCCTTCGCTATCCAGCTGGGCCAGAGCACCGAGGCAGCCATCGCGCTTGCCATGCCCATCGCCACGCTGTGCCTTGCCATCAAGAACATCCTCAACGCCGCCCTGCCGATCCTGGTTGACCGCGCTGATGTCTTCTCCGGCCAGGGCAACCTTAAGGGTGTCTATGCGATGCACTTCCTGATCGGTTTGACCGGTATCATCATGGCGTTCCTGCTGTGCTCGCTGTCGTTCTATCTGGGTGCTGACGCCATCCAGGGCATGCTCGACTTCATCCCGCCCTTTGTCCTTGCTGGCTTTGGCGTTGCCGCCAACATCCTGCCTGCCATGGGCTTCGCCATGCTCGGCCGCCTGGTGCTCACCAAGCAGCTCGTGCCCTTCTACTTCCTTGGCTTCCTGCTGTGCTCCTACGCCAACGTGCCCGTCCTGGGCGTCGCCCTGATCGCCATCATCATCGGCATCGACAAGTTCGACCTGCTCGGCCTGGGCGGAGCCCAGCCCCAGCTCTCCGCGGAAGGGGATGAGGACGATGACTTCTAGTCCCGAGAACAAGATCACGCGCTCCGACCTCGTCAAGAGCGCCGTCAACGTCGGCGCCCTGGGCATGGAGTTCTCCTGGACCTACTACAAGCAGATGAACATCGCCTTCTGCCTGATGGTCGCCAACATGCTCAAGAAGATCTACGCCGGCCGCCCCGACGACTACGCCGAGGCCCTGCACCGCCACTGCGCGTTCTTCAACATCACCGTCCAGTTCGCCCCGTTCGTCGGCGGCATCGCGATGGCCATGGAGGAGAAGGTCGCCCGCGGCGAGATCGAGCCCGAGAGCGTCAACGACGTCAAGGCCGCCCTCATGGGCCCGCTGTCCGGCATCGGCGACTCCATCTTCCTGTCGACGCTGCGCGTGGTCGCCGCCGCGGTGGGCATCAGCCTGTGCCAGGCCGGCAACCCCTTCGGCCCCATCGCCTTCCTGCTCATCTACAACGTCCCCGGCTTCGCGCTGCGCATCTGGGGCGCCGTCAAGGGCTACGAGCTGGGCGTGGGCTTCCTGGACGAGGCCCAGAGGACCGGCCTCATGCAGAAGATCATGACCTGCGTGGGCATCGTGGGCGTCATGGTCGTGGGCGCCATGTGCAAGGACATGTTCTGGGCCAGCATCCCGGTGGCCATCGGCTCGGGCGACGACGCCCAGACCCTCCAGGACATCCTGGACGGCATCATGCCCGGCATGCTCGGCATGCTCGCCTTCTGGCTGTACTACTGGCTGCTGTCCAAGAAGATCAACCCCATGGTGCTGATCGTGGCCACCATGGTCGTGGGCATCATCGGCGCGTTCTTCGGCGTGCTGGCGTAAGGGCCCGGCTGCATAGATTTTCGTTGCAACCTGGAAAGGGGATGGAGCAGGCCTATGCCCTCCATCCCCTTTTTGTATAGAAGGAGTTCGTATGTTCGCGAAGGATCGCGAAGCAATGCGCCTGACGCCGGCAGAGGTCAGGCTGATTCTTATTGAGTCCCTGCAGTGGTGCGCCAACAACGCGGTCTACTTTTTGGGGCTTATCGGTGCGGCCACGTATGATCTGGCCGGCACGGCCTTTTTGGTTGCCGCCATTACGCTCGTGCGCAATCTTATGACGTCGGTGGGCAATATGGTGTCGGGCTCGGTCATCGATCGATTTGGACCGCGCCGGACGTCGTTTGTGACGTGCGTGATTACGGCAGTGCTATCGCTTGGCGTGGGGTTAGCGCCGTTGTCTGTCCCCGGGCTTGTGTTTGCCGCGTGCGTCTTGGGACTTGCGGGCGGCTTTATCAACACCTGCACGCATGCGTTTCCGGGATACCTGGAGTCGACCACCGAGGGTCGTACCCGCGTGAACGGCCTCATGGTGTTCTACAGCAATATCGCCTATACCGCTGGCCCGCTGCTCGGCGGTGCCATCGTGAGCTGTTTTGCCACGCAATCGGTCTACCTGCTCATGGCGGGCATGATGGGTGTGGCGGCCGTGCTCTCCTTGGGCTGTCACGAGTGTGTTGCTCCCGCAAAAGGGGAGAAGCCGAAGGGCGGTATTCTGGGCGGCATGGCCGAGGGTGCGCGACTTACGTTTCGCGACCACGACTTGCGCCTCATCTTTATCTCGGGCTTTTTGGGTTTCTTTGCGTTTGGCGCGTTCGATTCGCTGGAGTCGTTGTTCTACCGTGATGTACTCAACGTGGATATCGTCTGGCTGGGCTGGTTGTCCTCGGTCGTGGGCCTCACTTCCTCGGTGGGTGCGTTCATCCTGACCAAGCTTTCTGCTTGCCATGTCAACCTGCGATTGCTGCTCGGCGCGCTCATGGCCGTGGGCATTGGGTCCATGGTGTACGTGGGCACCGATATGCTGGGGGTCGCGATTATCGGTCAGGCGATTAACGGTCTGGCCTGGGGGTTCCTGGAGCCGCTGCAGATGATCTTGATTCAGGAGCGTGCCGACATCAAATACCTGGGGCGCATTACCGGCTTTGTGCGTTTTGGCCTGATGAGCGCCGGCGTGGTGCCGCTGCTGGCGGCTCCGTTTTTGGCGGAGGCTTTGGGCGTCCAGACGGTACTGTTTGGAGCATCGACCATTATTGCGCTGGTAGGAACGCTGTTCTTTGTCACACAAGGGAGACGCCGGGGGCGTTAGCTATACATCAAATTCTAATTTAATACCACTCACCAGAGAATTTCGACCGTTCACCGAGGATTGGAACAGATTGAAAAGTGGTATTAAAAACACGTTGGGTGTATGTCTATAATTGGTATCGAAAAGAAACGCGATGTATAGATTCGCGTGCTGGACAGAAAGGAAAAGCCATGAAGGAAACCGAGAAGATCGAGATCATGCATTTCGACCAGGAGGGCTATCTCGAGGACGGCAAGGCGCTCTACGAGACCGGCAAGAAGATGACCGCGCTCGCCGACAAGGTCGCCGACGAGGGCTACGACGCCGTGTTCCTGATGGGCGTCGGCGGCACCTGGGACGAGCTCATGCAGCTCGAGTACCTCATGAACAAGTTCGGCGACCGCGACCTCGAGGTCTACCTGATCCACGCCGCCGAGTGGAACGTCATGGGCCACAAGCGCATGACCGAGAAGTCCGTCGTGCTCACCGCCTCCGAGTCCGGCACCACCCCCGAGGTCCTCGAGGCCGTCAAGAAGATGAAGGAAAAGGGCATTCGTGTCTACGCCATGACCAAGCCCGAGGGCCCCATCGGCCAGGCTGTCGGCGCCGAGAATTGCGTCAAGATGGCTTCCGATCATGGTAACGGCGGCTGCGAGATGGGCTACTACCTCGCCGACTGCTTCGGCCTGCGCCTGCTCAATCGCCGTGGCTGCTTCCCGCAGTTCGATAAGTTCATCGAGCAGACCAAGGATGTTTGGACCCACCTGGTCGACATCCGCAAGAGCTTCGAGCCGCGCGCCGAGGAGCTCGCCAAGAAGTACGCCCTGGCCCCCTACACCATGTTCATCGGCTCCGGCGCCCTGTGGGGCGAGACCATCCTGTTCTCGATGTGCATCCTCGAGGAGATGCAGTGGAAGCGCACCCGCTACATCACCTCGGCCGACTTCTTCCA
>DBGAZC010000157.1:0-4581 GCA_048472015.1 Collinsella sp.
TGTCGTTATAGTAGGCAGAAGTAACGACCCAGTTGGCATCGACGACGGGCGTTGAGCCATCATCAGTCAGGACCACGGCATTCGAAAGATCGGCGCCGCGCGACTTGAGGATCTTCTTGGCGTTGGACCAGTACTGCCCCGGGATATCACTCAGATCGACGGTGCTAGACGAGGCGGACTCGGTTTGCTCGGCAGTGGTATCGGCCGTTGAACTCCCTCGCTTGTTGAGCATGCCCGACACGATGGCAAACACAACCGACAGCGCAAAGAAGATTGCCAGCACGATGAGGATCTTCTTGATCACGCTCGACGAACGCGACGGCTTCTTCTCCTCGTCCTCGCCATATTGCGGAATCGACTTGGGGTACTCGCGATACGGCTCGCGCGACTCGTAGCGAGGCTGCGCCGTGCGAGGCATATACGTCGTCTGCTGAGGCTGCGGAATGGGATTCTGCGGCAGGTCATCATAGGGATTCGGCGTCGAGGCAGCATAAGAATCCTGCGGCGCGTAATCAAACGGATCCGGGGCTGCGTTGCCATAGGGGCCTTGCGAAGATGCAGCGTAAGAATCCTGCGCCGTGTCGCCATAGCCCATAACCCGGGTGGGCTCGGCAGAAGGCTGCGTCGCGGCGGGGTCGGTATAACCGGGGTTGGGAACAACGCGGGTCGCATCGGCGCTATCGCCAACCTGCGCGGAACCGTAGCCGCCCATCACGGTTGTCTTGTCCTGATCCATGCAACGATTCCTTTCCGTCGCGCGTGAGCCTCAAGCTATCCATGCATTCTACCCGCGCAAAAGCCTATGACGGGCAGAGTCCGTCGGTATCTACAAGACATGCGCGGGCCTAAGGATCAAAAAGCCCCGCCGTGCCTTGTGGGCGCGGCGGGGCGGGCTAGCAGCTATGGACAGCAGGCTTAGAACAGGCCGGTGATGTTGCCGTCGTTGTCGACGTCGATGTTTTCGGCCGCGGGCACCTTGGGCAGACCCGGCATGGTCAGAACACTGCCGGTCAGCGCGACCACAAAGTGGGCGCCGGCAGAAACCTTGAGCTCACGCACGGTGATGCGGAAGTTCTCGGGAGCGCCCAGGGCCTTGGCGTTGTCGCTAAAGCTGTACTGCGTCTTGGCGACGCACACCGGCAGGTTGCCAAAGCCGTTCTCGCGCAGCTCGGCGAGCTGGCGCTTGGCGGCCGGCGTAAAGTCAACGCCGTCGGCGCGGTAGACCTTGGTGGCAATGGCCTCGAGAGCGTCGGCCACATCGGCGCCGTCCTCATAGGCAAACTTGAGCTCACTCGGCTGCTCAATCAGACGCATAACCTCATCGGCCAGCTCGAGCGCGCCCTCGCCGCCCTTGGCCCAGACCTCGGATAGCTTAACGTTGACGCCGAGCTTCTGGCACTCGGACTCGATGAGCGCAAGCTCGGCCTCGGTGTCCGTCGGGAATCGGTTGATGGCGACCACGCAGGGCAGACCATAAACGTTCTGGATGTTGTCGACGTGACGCAGCAGGTTGGGCATGCCAGCCTTGAGTGCCTCGAGATTCTCCTCGTTGAGGTCGGCCTTGGCGACGCCACCGTTGTACTTCAGCGCACGAGCGGTCGCGACGATCACGACAGCGCTGGGGCGAACGCCCGTCATGCGGCACTTGATGTCGAGGAACTTCTCGGCACCCAGATCGGCACCGAAGCCGGCCTCGGTAATAGCGACATCGCCAAAGCGCATCGCCATACGCGTGGCCATGATAGAGTTGCAGCCGTGGGCAATGTTGGCGAAGGGACCGCCGTGGACAAACGCGGGCGTGCCCTCGAGCGTTTGCACCAGGTTGGGCTTGAGCGCGTCCTTAAGCAACGCGGCCATGGCACCCTGGGCCTTGAGGTCGCGGGCACGGACGGGCTCGCCGGCAAAGCTATAGCCGACGACAATCTCACCCAAGCGTTCCTTGAGGTCGTTGATGCTCGTAGACAGGCACAGGATTGCCATGACCTCGGAGGCGACGGTGATGTCGAAGCCGTCCTCGCGCGGCACGCCCTGGGCCTTACCACCAATGCCATCGATAACATGGCGCAGCTGACGGTCGTTCATGTCGACGACGCGCTTCCAGGTGATGCGCTTAACGTCAATACCGAGCTGATTGCCCTGCTGGATGTGGTTATCAAGCATGGCGGCCAGCAGGTTGTTGGCAGCACCGATAGCGTGGAAGTCGCCGGTAAAGTGCAGGTTGATATCCTCCATGGGGATCACCTGAGCCCAGCCGCCACCGGCAGCACCGCCCTTAACGCCAAAGACAGGGCCGAGCGAAGGCTCGCGCAGGGCCACGGCACTCTTGACGCCGCGGCGACGCAGGCCATCGGCCAGACCGATGGTCGTGGTGGTCTTGCCCTCGCCCGCAGGCGTTGGGTTGATAGCGGTCACGAGAACGAGCTTGGCCTGGTGATCAGTCGGCTCGTTGAGCAGTGAATAGTCGACCTTAGCCTTGTCGAAGCCGTACGGAATAAGGTGCTTAACGTCGACGCCGGCGTTCTTGGCCACCTCGGTAATAGGCAGCGGCGTGACAGAACGTGCGATTTCGATGTCAGTAGGCATGGGCGGTCCTTTCGTTACCGAATGAGAAAAAGACCAATTCAGCATAGCACGGGCGCGCAATAGTAAAACGCCCATAACCGATGAACGGCGATATGTTTACCCGATGCCCAGCGATAGCCTACAGATGCGCTAAAACAAGCCCATTCCTACAGGGTCGGTTCAATACCCAAATGCTCAAAGGTGCGAAGCGTTGCCTGGCGGCCCTGGGGCGTGCGAATCATCAAGCCGCACTGCAGCAGATAGGGCTCGTAGACATCCTCAAGCGTACCCGGGTCCTCGCCCACCGCGCTAGCAAGCGTCGTCAGGCCCACGGCACGGCCGGAGAACGTCTTGGCAAGCGTCTCCAAGATGCGAATGTCCATCCAGTCCAGACCAAGCTCGTCGATCTCAAAGAACTCGAGCGCCTGACGGCAAATGTCAAGCTCAATAGGACCGTTGCCGCGCACCTGCGCGTAGTCGCGCACGCGCTTGAGCAGACGGTTGGCAAGACGCGGCGTACCGCGGGAACGCGAGCCGATCTCGAGTGCACTGGCATGGTCGATCGTCACACCCAGAATGGTCGCCGAGCGTGTCACAATCTGGGCGAGCTCCTCGACGGTGTAGTAATCCAGGCGATACGAAATGCCAAAACGGTCGCGTAGTGGGCCGGTCAACATGCCCGAGCGAGTCGTTGCCGCTACCAGCGTAAACTTGGGGATATCCAGGCGAATCGAGCGCGCCGCCGGACCCTTGCCAATCACGATATCGAGGGCAAAGTCCTCCATCGCGGGGTACAGGACCTCCTCGACCGAACGGTTGAGGCGGTGGATCTCGTCGATAAACAGCACATCACCCGGCTGCAAGTTAGTAAGGATGGCCGCCAGGTCGCCCGTGCGCGCGATGGCGGGGCCACTCGTGGTCTTAATCTGAGCGCCCAGCTCGTTGGCGATAACGGTGGCCAGCGTGGTCTTGCCCAGGCCCGGAGGACCCGAGAAAATCACGTGGTCGAGCGTCTCGCCACGGTTCTGCGCCGCTTCGATCAACACGCGCAGGCTCTGCTTGATGTGCTCCTGGCCGCAGTAGTCGTCCAGGCGCTGGGGGCGCAAAGTGCGGTCGACATCGAGGTCCTCGGCCGTCAGCTCCGAGCCCACCATGCGCTCGCCGTGCGCCATGGATGCCGCCGGCGAGTTACCGGGCGTCGCCCACAGGTCCTGAGAGTCATCGGCTTCCCACATCACGCATCCATTCCGAGTCGCTTAAGCGCCGCGCCGAGCAGATCCTCGACACGCATATTCTGCCCATCATACCCGCTCAGGGCAACATCGGTCTCCTGCGGGCTAAAGCCCATGGAAAGGAGCGCCGCACGGGCATCATCGATGGCCGAGGGAGCAGCAGCGGGCACGGGCATCGCAACCTGGCCGGGAATCACGTCGACCGGCACAAAGCCCTTATCCTTGGCAAAGGTGCTCTTGAGTTCCAGGATCAGGCGCTGAGCTGTCTTTTTGCCCACACCGGGTACCTTGGCCATGCCCTTGTCGTCCTCGGCCATCACCAGCGAATACAGCTGCCCCACGGTATAGGTGGAAAGCACGGCGAGCGCCAAGCGCGGGCCAACGCCCGAGACGGACACGAGCCGATCGAACATCGTGCGCTCATCCTTGGAGGAAAAACCGAAAAGTGTCATGGCGTCCTCGCGCACCTGCATACGCGTATAGAGGCGGACCTCGCCGCCGGGCGTCGGCAACGTGGCCGCAGTGCTGCCCGAGATGCCGAGCTCAAAGCCAACGCCCGACACATCGACGACAGCAGAGCTCATCGTGGCCTCGACAAGCGTTCCATGGAGCTGGGAAATCATCAGTATCCGGTTCCTCTCTGTTGATAGAACTCGCCACCGGTGAGGGCGCGGGTGCGGCTGAGGTTTACGTGGCAGATGGCGCAGGCCAGGGCATCGGCGGCATGGTCGGGATGCGGGTCGTGGTCGAGCTGCGTGAGCGTGCGCACCATGTAGGCGACCTGCCG
>DBGAZC010000158.1:0-11536 GCA_048472015.1 Collinsella sp.
CAAGAAGTACGCCCTGGCCCCCTACACCATGTTCATCGGCTCCGGCGCCCTGTGGGGCGAGACCATCCTGTTCTCGATGTGCATCCTCGAGGAGATGCAGTGGAAGCGCACCCGCTACATCACCTCGGCCGACTTCTTCCATGGCACCCTCGAGCTCGTGGAGCCCGGCGTCCCGGTCTTCCTGTTCATGGGCGAGGACGAGAACCGCAAGCTCGACGAGCGCGTCCGCGCCTTCCTCAACCGCGGCGTGACCGGCGACACCGACATCAACGTCATCGACACCGCCGAGTTCGCGATCCCCGGCCTTGACGACGAGTTCCGCGTCATCGTGTCTCCGTGGATCCTCTCCTCGCTGATCACCGATCGCCTTGCCGCTTACTACGAGACGGTCACCAAGCACAACCTCAACTACCGTCGTTACTATCACCAGTTCGACTACTAATCGGTGACAAATAAGCTACTGATCAAGAAGCACCCTGCCCGGGCGCATGCGTCCGGGCATTTTTATGCCGAAATTCGCAAGAAAGGGGAATCGAATGAGGCAGTTTATCGTTGCATCCCATGCCCATTTTGCGTCTGGAATCGTCGAGAGCATTGGGCTGCTTTCCGGCGAGCGCGAAAACGTCCATGCGCTCTCTATGTATGTCGACGGAAACGAGGACCTGACCAAGGAGGCCGCAGCGATTCTGGACGGCTTTGCCGCGGACGATGAGGTCGTTGTTTGCACCGACCTCTTTGGCGGCAGTGTCAACAACGAGTTCACCAAGATCGTCCAGACGCGTCCCAACACGCACCTCGTGACCAATATGAACCTGCCGCTCCTTATTCAGCTGCTGTTCGTGCCCGAATCCACCCCGATCGATGAGGCCATTCGCCAGATCGTCGAGGCGGACGACACCAAGGTCAAGTACGTCAACGACCTGCTGGGGCAGGCCGAACTCGATGAGTTTTAACCACTAGGGAGCACATCATGATTCAGATGATTCGTGTAGATTATCGACTGCTTCACGGCCAGGTTGCCGTTAGCTGGACCTCGGCTCTGGGTGCCGACTGCATCCTGCTGGTGAGCGACACGGTCCTCAACGACAAGCTTCGTCTGCAGGCCCTGTCCCTTGCAAAGCCGGAGGGCTGCAAGGTCGTTGTCAAAAACACCGAGGACGCCGTCAAGGCGCTCCAGAGCGGTGTGACCGACAAGTACAAGCTCTTCGTGGTTTGCGAGACGATCCAGCAGGCCGGTGCCGTCGCCAAGGCGATGGGGATCAAGAAGATCAACCTCGGCAATGTTGCCTTTAGCGAGGACGCCCGCCAGGTCTCGACCAGCGTATTTCTCACGCCCGAAAACGAGGCATACGTCAAAGAGCTGCTCGGCGAGGGCTATGAGCTGTTCATTCAGATGATTCCGGCAGATGCGAAGACTGACGCCGCGAAGGTCATCGGTTAGGGGCCATCATGGTTATCAAGACAATCCTGATTTTTCTTATTGCCCTTTTGGGTTATTCCGAGTGGCTGACGGGCACGAGCTACCTCCAGCGCCCGATCGTGCTCGGACCTCTGGTTGGCCTTGTCATGGGCGACATGGTGACCGGCACGATCATGGGCGCCACGATGGAGCTTGCCATGGTCGGCGCCATCTCGGTCGGCGCCTATAACCCGCCCGATACGATTTCCGGCACTATCCTGGGCGTATCTCTTGCCATGCAGGCCGGCGCGGACGCTTCGGCGGCCCTGACCCTGGGCATTCCTATCGCAACGATCGTCCTGGCGCTCGATACCGCCCTGGGCCAGCCGGTGATGCTGCTGCTGGTGCACCGTATCGACAAAAACGTCGAGGACGGAGACACCAAGGCCATCACGCGCAACATGCTCATCGCCGGTTACGCGCAGAGCTGGTGCGGCCTGCTGATTATTCCCCTGGCATTCTTCTTTGGCGCCGATGCTGTTGCCAGCCTGCTCAACATCATCCCCGATTTCGTTCAGACCGGCATGGATGTCGCCGCCGCCTTCTTGCCCGCACTCGGCTTTGCGATGCTGGCGCAGATGATTATGAACAAAACGGTGGCTCCGTTCTTCTTCGCTGGCTTCTTCCTCGTCGCCTACTTTGGCATTAGCACGACGGGCGTGGCGATCTTTGCCGCGATCATCGTCGTCGCGATGACGGTTTTGGGTGATAAGAAAAAAGCGGAGCAGCCCGCAGTGGCAACCGAGGATCCTGCGATTGGGAGTGGGTTCGATGAGTTTTAAGTTTGAGTCTTCTTACGACGGGCTGATTTCCCGCGCAGACCTTAAGAAGCTGTTCTGGCGCTCGATTCCCTATGAGCATTCCTGGAACTACGAGCGTATGGGCCATATCGGCTTTATGTGGGCCCTTATGCCGATTCTTCGCAAGCTGTATCCGCAGGATGCGGACTTTAAGGCCGCCCTTAAGCGCCATATGGAGCTCTATAACGTCACGCCGTACATCTCGACGCTCCCCATGTCCATCGCCGCTGCAATGGAAGAGGTCAACGCTACTGACGATAGCTTTGACACGAGCGCGATCTCTAATGTCAAGCTTGCTTTGATGGGACCGCTGTCCGGCGTGGGCGATGCCTTCTACTGGGGCACGCTGCGAATTTTGGCAACGGGTGTCGGCACGTCGCTGGCGCTGCAGGGCTCTATTCTTGGCCCGATTTTGTTTCTGCTCGTGTTCAACGTCCCTCACTACATCATCCGTTACCTGCTGACGTTTGTGGGATATCGCTTTGGCTCGGACATGATCAGCAAGGTCCAGGAATCGGGCATTATGGACACGATCGTCAAGATGGCCTCCATCATGGGCGCCATGGTGATCGGTGCTATGACCATGGAGATGGTCACCGTGGACATTCCGCTCATGGTCGGTGCGGGCGATGGTGCTCAGACGCTCGCCGAGCTGCTCAACGGAATCTTCCCGGGCTTTGTCACGATGGGGCTGTTTGGAATCGTCTATCTCATGCTCAAGAAGAAGATGAATCCGCTGCTCATCATGCTCGTGATCCTGCTCGTGAGTATCGCTGGCGCGTTCTTTGGAGTGCTTGGTGTCCAGTAGAGTATCCGTCATAATGAGAACAATGTAAGAGGGGGCGTCGCGCACACTGTGCTGCGGCGCCCTTTTGCCGAAAGGTGGACAAGATGGAGTATCCGCAGCTTGCCGTCATGAATATCAGCCATCGTTATTTTGACCTTGAGGAATTCTTTTCTTCGGCAGCGGCCTCGGGTTACACGTGTTGCGAGCTTTGGACCGGAGCGATGCATCTGTATGTCGATTGCCATGGATACGATTCGCTCGAGCAGGTGCGGGAGCTGTCACAGCGGTATGGGGTTCGGATTGTGGGGCTTTGTCCCGAACAGAACAACCCCAAGCCGTGGAATATCGCGGCGCGCGGGAATGAGGCACGTGCCCGCACACTCGCGTACTTTAAGAACGTTGTAGATATTGCGGCGGAACTTGGAGCCGAGCAGGTCATGGTCTCGAGCGGCTGGGCATTTTTGAACGAGCCGATCGAGGACGCGTGGGGTCGCAGCGCCTCGATGCTGCGTGCGATTGCCGAGCACGCTGGAGAGCGCGGCGTGCGACTGGTACTCGAGGCCCTACAGCCGGTTGAGTCGATGATCGTGAACTCGGCGGCCGACACGAAGCGCATGATCGAGGCAGTTGATCATCCGGCACTTAAGGCGTGTCTGGATTTGGGCGCTATGGCGGTGGCAGGGGATACCATCGACGATTATTTCGATCTGCTTGGCGATGATGTCGCCCACGTGCATTTTGTCGATGTTGCGGCAGACGGCACGACGCATCTTGCCTGGGGTGACGGCGACCGCGATATGCGCGCCGACCTGGATAGGCTGGTGGCGCGCGGCTATCGCGGAGTTGTTTCGGCCGAGACCTATGACGGGCGCTATTTCGCCGACCCCGCAGCTGCCGATGCGCAGGTGATGGCAGAGTATCGTCGTGCGATTGGCGCCTAGGCGGGTTTGGGTTGCGGCGATCTGCCCTATGTTTCCAAATGAATACGGCGTGAGCGGCTGCGATAGATTTTCCCCGCAAACACTCTAGTATGCTAAAGTACCCAGAAGACCGGCGGAGCTATGCTGGTCTTCTGTTCTATATGAAACACAGCATGAGGAGGCTCACCAGATGACGGCCACACCGTGGGGATTCCGGGACATATTGCCCGAGGAGGCTCAGGCGCGCGAGGAGATCGCATGTACGGTGAAGGGCTGCTTTAGGGAGCATCATTACCTGCCGGTCGAGACGCCGCTGCTCGAGGACAAGGGTTCGCTCGAGGAGGGCGGCCGCATTGCGGACACGCCGTTTAAGCTCTTCGATGACGACGGCCGCCTGCTGGTGGTCCGTCCCGACAACACGCTGCCGATCGTGCGCTTGGTTTCGACCCGCATGCGCGCAGTCGATCTGCCACTGCGCCTGCGCTACGAGGCGCCGGTGGTCCGCGAGTGCCAACGCAATGCCGGTGGCTCGCGTCAGTTTACGCAGCTGGGCTTTGAGCTTATCGGTGCGGGCGATACCGCGGGCGATGTCGAGATCGTCTCGCTGGTGGCCGAGGCCGTGCGCAAGTTGGCGCTTCCCGATGCGCGCGTTATCGCGGGCAGCGTGCGTCCGTTTAAGGAGCTGCTCGCGGCCTGTGAGGATCGCGAACTGGCTGCCGAGGCATTGCGTTGTGTGCACGCCAACGACTTCGTGGGCCTCGATGCCCGCGTGGCGGCAAGTGCCGAGCCCGAGGCCGTCAAGGCTGCCATTAGCGAGCTGCCGCGCTTGCACGGCGGCGCCGAGGTACTCGACCGCGTCGACGCGCTGCTGGCGGCGGCGGGCATTGTCGCGCCGCTCACGCGCGAGCTGCGCGCCCTGGTCGAGGGCCTGGCTCCCGAGGACGCCCAGGTGCTGTCCTTCGACTTCTCCATCATGAACTCTTTCGATTACTACACGGGTTTGGTCTTTAAGGCCTATGCTGGCGGCTTGCCCGATCCGGTCGGTTCGGGTGGACGCTACGACTCCATCTTTACTGGCGCATTTGGCGACGGCATCGAGGTGCCGGCGGCGGGTTTCGCCTTTTCGCTTGAGCGCCTGGAGGCTGCGCGCACCTCGGCCGAGGACGCTGCTTCCGATGGTGACCATGCCGTGGGCCGCGGCACCGAGGGTCCGCTGCGCATTGCCGTGCCCAAGGGCTCGCTCAAGGCCGACACGCTCGACGTGCTCGAGGCCGCGGGCTTGGATGTCTCGGAGCTGCGCGATCCCGGTCGTCACCTCATCGTGCGCGGCCGCGACACACACGCTGGTGAGGGCACGGTCGGCGATATCGAGTTTGTCATCGTGCGTCCCAGCGATGCGCCCGCCTTTGTGGGCTGTGGCGGTGCCGATTGCGGCATCTGCGGCTGGGACTCGCTCATCGAGGCCGACCTCAACCTGCTGCAGCTGGTTGATCTGGGCTACGGCCTGTGCACCTTTATCGAGGCGGAGCCCGCGTGGCGCGCCGCCCAGGCCGAGCGCAACTATGCCCGCCGCGGGTCGCTTCGCGTGGCAACTAAGTACCCGCGCATCGCGAGTGCCTGGTATGCCGAGCGCGGTGTGAATGCCGATATCGTCTCGCTGCACGGCAACATCGAGCTGGGCCCCATTGTCGGCATGACCGATCGCATCGTGGACATTACCGCCACGGGCGCCACGCTGCGTGACAATGACCTGGTCATCACCGGCCGCATCATGGACTGCACGGCCCGCTTCTTTGTCAATCCAGGCGCCGCACGTCTGGATCCGCGCGTACGCAATCTGGCAGATCGCTTGGCGGCAGCCGTGAAGGACAAGCATTTTGAGCCCGTTGCGGGCTCGGCACAATAGCGCGAGCACGCAACGGGCGCCCCAACGTCCGGGCTGCGGGCTGATTGGCGCCGCCGCCCGGTCTCTCGTTTTTCGAACAAGACCTCGACCGATAGGGGATACCGATATGAAGACTATCAAGCTTGCTCCCGGTGAGCGCCTCGTTACCAACCAGCTCAACCGTAAGGGCGTGCTGCCGCAAAACATCGTCGACGCCGCCCGCGATATTGTGGCCAACGTGCGTGCCAACGGCGATGCCGCAGTGCGCGACTATTGCCAGCGCTTTGACGGCGTTGAACTGCAGAGCTTCCGTCTACCGCAAGAGCAGATCGATGCCGCGCTCGAAGGCCTCGATCCCGCTTTTGTCGCGGCGCTCGAAAAGGCTGCACGCCAGATTCGCGAGTTCCACCAGCGCGAGGTCGAGCAGAGCTGGTTTACCACGCGCCCGGACGGCACGATGCTCGGCGTTAAGGTGACCCCGCTTGCTGCGGCCGGTATCTACGTGCCGGGCGGTCGTGCACAGTACCCTTCCACCGTGCTTATGAACGCCATTCCCGCCAAGGTGGCCGGCGTCAAACGCGTGGTCATGGTAACCCCGCCGCAAAAGGATGGACTGATTAGCCCGTATACGCTCGCGGCCGCCAAGCTCGGCGGCGTGGACGAGATCTATATGGTGGGCGGCGCCCAGGCCGTGGCCGCGCTGGCGTACGGTACCGAGACCATTCCGCGTGTCGACAAGATTACCGGCCCGGGTAACGCCTTTGTCGCCGCTGCCAAGCAGATTGTCTCGGGTGATGTGGGTATCGATATGGTCGCCGGTCCCTCCGAGGTCTGCGTGCTGGCCGACGCCGCGGCCAAGCCCATGGTGGTCGCGGCCGACCTGATGGCCCAGGCTGAACATGATCCGCTGGCGGCCTGCTATCTGGTGACCTGCGACGAGCAGTTTGCGCGCGAGGTCGAGGCGGGCATCGACATTCTAGTAGCGCAGTCGCCGCGTGCCGAGATCACACGCGCCTCACTCGATAACGAGGGCACCATCGTGGTGGCTGCCGATATGGCCGCCGCCGTCGAGGCGGTGAACACCGTGGCGCCCGAGCACCTGGAGCTGCACTGCAAGGATGCGATGGGCCTGCTTGGCGGTATTCGCAACGCCGGCGCCATCTTTGTGGGCGCTTGGAGCTCCGAGCCACTCGGCGATTACGTTGCCGGCCCCAATCACACGCTGCCGACCGGCGGCACGGCCATGTTCTCCAACCCGCTTTCGGTGGAGGAGTTCGTCAAGCGCTCGAGTGTCATTTGCTATACGCCTGAGGGCCTGCTCTCCGACGCTCCCGCCACGCAGCGCCTGGCCGAGGCCGAGGGTCTGTGGGCACACGCGCTTTCCGCCGCGCTGCGCCGCCGCGTGTTGGAGCAGGGCGAGGATGCCGTGAGCGCCGAGTCGCTCGCCGCGGCTGACCTGACCAAGGTCGCCTGGCCGGGCGACGCCGTGACGACGGTTGCCGATGGCGTGGACCTGGCGGCTGCAAGCGCGGATGGCGCCGGCGCGACTGGCAAGGAGGCCTAATATGGCCGAGCTCACGCCCCGCATGAAGGAGCTCGTCCAGCCCTACTTGGCCGGCATTGAGCCCTACGATCCCAACTTTACGCCCACACGCATCAACCTTTCGGCCAACGAGAACACCTATCCCGTGCCGGCTGGCGTGCGCGAGGCGGTCGACGCCGCCCTGGCCGCTACGCCGCTCAACCGCTATCCCGATCCTATGTCCAACGATCTGCGCGACGAGCTGGCCGCTTGGCATGGTGTTGTGCGCGAGAATGTCTGCGTGGGTAACGGCGGTGACGAGCTGCTCTATAACTACCTGCTGGCGTTTGGCGGCGCTGGGCGGACCCTGCTCAACTGCCCGCCGTGCTTTAGCGAGTACGCGTTCTTTGCGTCGCTCTGCCAGACCGAGGTGCGCGACGTGTGGCGCGACCCCGCGACCTTTGAGCTCGACCAGGCAGCCGTGCTTGCGGCGGCGTCCGAGTGCAACCTGGCAATCGTGACCTCGCCCAATAACCCCACGGGTGACGTGGCACCGCTCGACTTTGTCGCGGCGCTGTGCGATGCGTGCCCCGGCATGGTAATGGTCGACGAGGCCTACGTTGAGTTTGCCGACGATTTGTTTGGCGCGGCCACCACGGCGCAGGGGCTTATCGCCGAGCATCCCAACCTGGTGATTCTGCATACGTTGTCCAAGGCGTTTGGCGCTGCCGGTACGCGTTTGGGTTACGTGATCGCGGCGCCGGAAGTCATCGACGTGTTCGCGGCGATTCGCCAGATCTATTCGGTCAATGTGCTGAGTCAGGCCGCCGCGCTTGCCTGCTTGCGTGCCCGCGAATCGTACACGCCTGTGGTGGCACAGGTCGCAACCGAGCGCGAGCGCGAGCTGTGCGCCCTGCGCGCGATGGCTGCCGAAGGCCTGCCCGTGGAGGTATGGCCGAGCGCGGCGAACTTTGTGCTCGTGCGTACGCCGCATGCCACGCGCGTGCGCGAGCGCCTACGCGACGAGTATTCGATTTTGGTGCGCGACTTTAGCTATGCGCCGGGGCTTTCGGACTGTCTGCGCATTACCGTGGGCACGCCGCAGGAAAACGATGAGGTACTGTCTGCGTTTGCCGTGCTGGTGAAGGAGGAGATCTAGATGGGCCGTTATGCCGAGGTGACCCGCAAGACGGGGGAGACCGACATTGTCGTCAAACTCGACCTGGATGGAACCGGTACGTGCGATATCTCGACCGGCGTGCCGTTTTTCGACCACATGCTCAATGCCTTTGGCCGCCATGGCCTGTTCGATTTGACGGTACATGCGGTAGGCGACGTTGAGGTCGACGCGCATCACACCGTCGAGGACACGGGCATTGTGTTGGGCGAGGCGTTTTGCCGGGCGCTGGGCGACAAAGCGGGTATTACGCGCTTTGCCGATGCGGCGATCGCCATGGACGAGACGCTCGTGATGGCCGCCGTGGACATTTCGGGTCGCGGCCAGGCCTACTGCGAGCTGCCCGTGCCGACCGAGCGCGTGGGCAGCTTCGATACCGAGCTGGCCGTCGAGTTCTTCTATGCCTTCGCGCGTGACGCCAAGCTCACGCTGCACGTGCGCGAGCTGGCGGGCGGCAACTCGCACCACATTATCGAAGCCGCCTTTAAGGCCGTGGGCCGCACGATGCGCCGCGCCTGCGAGCTCGATCCCCGCGTGCAGGGCATCCCCAGCACCAAGGGCTCGCTGTAACCTGCCAAAAAGGGACAGGTTTTGAATGGGAAAAGGGAGGGGTCGCGTGGGCGAACCAAAGATTGTGGTGGTCGACTACCACAAGGGCAACTTGTCGAGCGTCGTGCGCGGGCTTGCGCGCGCCGGTGCCGCCGCCTGCACATCGGACGATCCGGAGCAGATCTGCAACGCCGACGGCCTGGTCATCCCGGGCGTGGGCGCGTTCTATGACGCAATCGCCTTTATGCGCCAGAGCGGCGAGGAGGTGGCCGTGCTCGATGCCGTTGCCGCCGGAACTCCGCTGCTCGGCATCTGCCTGGGCCTTCAGCTATTTTTTGAGCGCGGCAACGAGGGCGTGCCTGCGGACGAGGGTGCGGACGCGGACGACGATGCCTCCGAGCAGGCCGGTGGTCCCTGGGTCGATGGCCTGGGCATCATGCGTGGCTCGTGCACGCACCTGGAATCAAGCCGCCTGAAGGTCCCGCACGTGGGCTGGGACCAGGTGCACATGACGCCCGCCGGTGCGGCCGATCCGTTGCTTGCCGGTTTTGCCGAGGGCGCCAACATGTATTTCACTCACAGCTACGCGGTGGCCGACGACGTCGATGCCGCCGATGTGTTGGCGCGCACACACTATACACGGAGCTTCCCGTGCATCGTGCGCCACGGCAACGTGTGGGGCTGCCAGTTCCATCCCGAGAAATCCTCCGCGCTGGGTCAGCGTATCCTTAAGAACTTCGTCAGCATCGTCGAGGAGGTTGGCCGATGATTCTGTTTCCCGCAATCGATCTGATCGGCGGCAAGGTTGTGCGCCTGGAGCGCGGCGACCGCACCCGCTGCAAGGTATATTCCGACGACCCCGTGGCCGTCGCCCGTTCGTTTGCCGAGCAGGGCGCAAGCTGGGTGCACGTCGTCGACCTGTCCGCTGCCTTTGGTGAGGACGAGGATACATGCGCTGCCAACTCGGCGGCGATTAAGGCCATCTGCGGCGTCGACGGTCTGTCCGTGGACGTGGGCGGCGGCGTTCGCTCGCTCGCACGCATCGATGAGCTGGCAGGCTATGGTGCTCGCCGCATTGCGCTGGGCACCGTGCTCGTGACCGAGCCGGGTTTTGCTGAGGTGGCAGCCCAAGGCTTTGGCGAGCTGCTGGTCGCCGACATTGCCGCACGCGACGGCCAGGTTAAGGTGAACGGCTGGCGCGACGGCGCGGGCGTGGCGCTCGACGATGCCGTGGGGCAGCTTACCGAGCTGGGCTTTAAGCATCTGGTGTATACCGACATCGCGCGTGATGGCATGCAGACGGGCATCGACGTGGCGGCATATCGCCATGTGGCCGAGGTCGCGGGCTTTCCCGTCGTGGCGTCGGGCGGTATCTCGACGCTCGGCGATATCCGTGCGCTTGCCGCGGTAGGTGGGGGCGCGATTGAAGGCGCCATCACCGGTCGCGCGCTCTACGAAGGCAACTTTACGCTGGTTCAGGCGCTGGCCGCCGCCCGAGGGGGAGGAGTAGACCATGCTTACCAAACGCGTGATTCCCTGTCTGGATGTTAAGGACGGCCGCGTGGTCAAGGGCGTCAACTTTGTGAGCCTGCGCGATGCTGGCGACCCGGTGGAGCTGGCCCGCGCCTACGACCGCGAGGGTGCGGACGAGGTCGTCTTCCTGGACATTACCGCCACGAGCGACAACCGCGCGACGACCATCGAGATGGCGGCGCATGCGGCCGAGGAGCTCGCTATTCCCTATACCGTGGGCGGCGGCTTTCGCGACCTGGCGGGCATGCGCACCATGGTTGCAGCCGGCGCCGACAAGGTGTCGCTTAACTCTGCCGCCGTGCGCGATCCGTCGTTGATTAGCCAGGCTGCCGCGGCGTTTGGCAGCCAGGCCGTGGTCGTGGCGATCGATGCCAAGCGCGTCGGTTTGCCCGGCGCATCTGGTGCCGACAAGTGGGAGGTCTTTACCGCAGGCGGCCGCAACGCCACGGGTATCGACGCGGTGGCGTGGGCCGAGGAGGCGGCCCGTCGCGGCGCCGGCGAGATCTTGCTCACCAGTATGGACCGCGACGGCACCAAGGCCGGCTTTGACCTGGCGCTCACCCGCGCCGTGGCGCGCGCGGTGCCGATTCCCGTCATCGCGAGCGGCGGCGTGGGCACGCTCGAGCATTTTGCCGAGGGCGTGATCGAGGGCGAGGCCGACGCCGTGCTGGCGGCGAGCGTCTTTCACTTTGGGACGTTCAGCATTCGCGAAGTCAAAGAGTATATGGCCTCTCAAGGTATTCCTGTGAGGCTGGACTTCTAATGCTGCGGCTTGCCCAGGCACCCGACCTTCCGGCTCCAACCCTCCTCGCGTACTTAAGTACGCGTCGTCGGGCTTGTCGCTCGGAATCTCGGGCACCTGGACAACCCTCGCCGACCGGCGATGTTTAAATTGGGGAATTGA
>DBGAZC010000159.1:0-8470 GCA_048472015.1 Collinsella sp.
TCTTTAAAACGTTTTAACGTAAATTTGATTTTCAATTTCGAGCATTCTCGTGAAATTCAAGTCAAAAAAAAGGTATATTAGGCGAGTGGTTAGTTTGTGGGCCTCAACGGCGGGCGCTGTAGCTCGCGGGGGCCTTACGAAAGGAGACACAATGGCAGTAAAGGTTGCTATTAACGGCTTCGGTCGCATCGGTCGTCTGGCTTTCCGTCAGATGTTCGGTCATGAGGGCTCCGAGATCGTCGCTATCAACGACCTCACCTCTCCCGATATGCTCGCTTACCTGCTGAAGTACGACTCCACGCAGGGCAACTACGCTCGCGATCACGAGGTCGTTGCTGGCGAGGATTCCATCACCGTTGACGGCAAGGAGATCAAGATCTACAAGGAGGCCGACGCTAACAACCTGCCTTGGGGCGACCTTGACGTCGACGTCGTTCTCGAGTGCACCGGCTTCTACACCAGCAAGGCTAAGGCTCAGGCCCACATCAACGCTGGCGCCAAGAAGGTCGTCATCTCCGCTCCGGCCGGCAGCGATCTGCCCACCATCGTGTACAACGTCAACCATGAGACGCTGACCGCTGAGGACAACATCATCTCCGCTGCTTCCTGCACCACCAACTGCCTCGCCCCGATGGCCAAGGGTCTGAACGACTTCGCTCCCATCGTGTCCGGCATCATGACCACCATCCACGCCTTCACCGGCGACCAGATGCCGCTCGACGGCCCGCAGCGCAAGGGCAACTTCCGTCGCTCCCGCGCCTGCTCCGAGAACATCGTCCCGAACACCACGGGCGCTGCCAAGGCCATCGGCCTGGTTCTCCCCGAGCTCAACGGCAAGCTCATCGGTGCCGCCCAGCGCGTCCCGACGCCGACCGGCTCGCTGACCAACCTCTACGCCGTCGTTGACAAGAAGGTCACCGTCGACGAGGTCAACGCTGCCATGAAGGCCTACGCCGAGACCATCCCCGAGACCTTCGCCTACAACGAGGACCAGATCGTCTCCCGCGACATCGTCGGCGAGACCCACGGCTCCATCTTCGACGCCACTCAGACCATGTGCTCTGACCTCGGCAACGGCCAGACCCTCGTTCAGGTCACCTCTTGGTACGACAACGAGAACTCCTACACCTCTCAGATGGTCCGCACCATCAAGTACTTCGAGAAGTTCGTTGCTTAATTTAGCTTTTAGCGAATAGCTCGTTGAGCGTCTAAAGAAGGGCGCGGCCTTATAGGGCTTACACCCTAGGGTCGCGCCCTTTTTATAAGAAATCGTCTGCCGTAATGGGAGGCAGACACGTACGAAAGGTAGAAGCAAACATGGCCTTTACCAAGAAGACCGTCCGCGACATCGATGTCGACGGAAAGCGCGTTCTCGTCCGCGTTGACTTTAACGTGCCTATCAAGGATGGCGTCGTTGGCGACACCACCCGTATCAAGGCTGCCCTGCCCACCATCAACTACCTCGTTGAGCACAACGCTCGCGTCATCCTCATGAGCCACCTCGGCCGTCCCGAGGGCACCGGCTTCCAGCCCGAGCTGTCCCTCGAGCCCGTCGCCAAGAAGCTCGCTGAGCTCTCTGGTCTCGACGTTGCCTTTGTCGCTGACACCTACGGCGAGAAGGCTGCTGAGGCTGTCACCGCCGTCGAGCCGGGTAAGGTCCTCGTTCTCGAGAACGTCCGTTTTGACAAGCGTGAGAAGAAGAACGATCCCGAGATCGCTAAGAAGCTCGCTTCCTATGGTGACGTCTTCGTTCTCGATGCCTTCGGCACCGCTCACCGCGCCCAGGGTTCCGTCGTGGGCCCCGCCGCTTACCTGCCTGCCGTCGCCGGCTTCTTGCTCGAGAAGGAGGTCGACACGCTGACCGGCATCTTCGCCGAGCCCGAGCGCCCCTTCGTCGCCATCGTCGGCGGTTCCAAGGTTTCCTCCAAGATCGGCGTTCTCGATCACCTCATCGACTCCGCTGACACCCTGATCATCGGTGGCGGCATGGCCTACACCTTCTTCCTGGCTCAGGGCCTGTCCGTCGGTCAGTCCCTCAAGGAAGAGGACTGGGTCGAGCGCGCCGGCGAGATGCTCAAGAAGGCCGAGGAGAAGGGTGTCAAGATCCTGCTCCCCATCGACAACCGTGTTGCCGATCACTTTGGCGAGGACGCTGTCCCCGAGGTTGTTGCTTCCGACGCTATCCCCGACGATCGTGAGGGTATGGACATCGGTCCCAAGACCGAGGAGCTCTATGCCGAGGCTGTCAAGGGCGCCAAGACCGTGTTCTGGAACGGCCCCATGGGCGTCTTCGAGTTTGACAACTTTGCTCACGGCACCCAGGCTATCGCCGAGGCTCTCGCCGAGGCTGACTGCACCTCGATCATCGGCGGTGGTGACTCTGTCGCAGCTGTCAACAAGTTCAACCTGGCCGACAAGATGAGCTGGATCTCCACCGGTGGTGGCGCTTCCATGGAGCTCGTCGAGGGTAAGGCCCTGCCCGGAGTGGAGGCGCTTCTCGATGCCTAATCGCACCCTTCTTATCGCTGGTAACTGGAAGATGAACAACGACGTCGCCGAGGCCGCCAAGCTCGCTGACGAGCTGGCTCAGGCTCTGCCCGAGGTTCCGGCTGGCGTCGAGGTGCTCGTCTGCCCTCCGACCATCGACATCACCACGGTTCATGACCGCATTCAGGCTGCCCCCATCGCCCTCGGCGCACAGAACGTGTACTGGGAGGCCAAGGGTGCCTTCACCGGTGAGTCCTCTTGCGACATGCTCAAGTCCGCTGGCTGCACCTACTGCATCATCGGGCACTCCGAGCGTCGCGACTACTTCCACGAGACCGACGAGGACCAGAACAAGAAGGCCAAGGCTCTCGTTGCCGCCGGCCTTGTTCCCGTCTTCTGCTGCGGCGAGTCCCTCGAGGTCCGCGAGGCTGGCACCTATGTCGAGCACGTCGTGAACCAGGTCAAGGCTGGCCTTGCTGGTCTTGAGATCACCTGCCCCAAGCAGGTCGTCGTCGCCTACGAGCCCATCTGGGCCATCGGCACCGGCAAGACCGCTACCGCCGAGGACGCTCAGGAGGTCTGCGGTGCTATCCGTGAGACCCTCAAAGAGATGTTCGGCGAGGAGCTCGCCAACGGCATCCGCGTGCTGTATGGCGGTTCCGCCAAGCCCGGCAACATCGCCGAGCTCGTCGCCAAGCCCGACGTTGACGGCGCCCTCGTGGGCGGCGCTTCGCTCAAGGCTGCCGACTTCGCCTCTATGGTCGTCAAGGCAGGCGAGTAGGACATATGGCACAACGTCATCTTCCTGCACTCCTGATTATCATGGATGGCTGCGGCCTTGCTCCGGCCGATGGCGAGAATGCCGTCGCCGCTGCCAAGACGCCCTTCCTTGATGGCCTGTACGAGAAGTACCCCCACACCACGCTCGGTGCTTCGGGCGAGGACGTGGGCCTTCCCGACGGCCAGATGGGCAACTCCGAGGTGGGTCACCTCAACATCGGTGCCGGCCGCATCGTGTTCCAGGAGCTTTCGCGCATCAACAATGCCATCAAGGACGGCTCCATCGCCAAGAACGAGGTTTTTGTCAAGGCTATGGACGATGTCAAGGCTGACGGCAAGACTCTCCACCTCATGGGCCTTATGAGCCCTGGCGGTGTTCATTCTCATATGAACCACGTTGAGGCTCTGGTCAAGATGGCTGCCGAGCATGGCGTCAAGACCGTTCGTGTCCATGCCTTCATGGATGGCCGCGACGTCGACCCGCAGTCCGGTGCTGGCTACATGAGCGAGTTCTGCGCCTTCCTGGCCAAGATTTCCGAGGAGACCGGTTGCGACGCTCGCGTTGCCACCGTCTCGGGTCGTTATTGGGCGATGGACCGCGACAACCGTTGGGAGCGCATCCAGCGCGCCTACGACGTCATGGTCAACGCGTCCGATGCCGATGTCGACCCCGTTGCCGGTATCAAGGCCTACTACGAGAAGGACCCGCGCGGCGACGAGTTCGTCGAGCCCTTCGCTGCCCACAACGAGGGCATTCACGAGGGCGACGCGGCTATCTTCTTCAACTTCCGTCCCGACCGCGCTCGTCAGATGACCCGCGTGTTCACGGACAAGGAGTTCGACGGCTTTGAGCGCGAGCAGATCAAGCTTTCGCACTTTGTGACGATGACCGAGTACGATCCGACGTTTGACGTCGAGGTCGCCTTCCCCAAGACGTTCCCCGAGAACGTCCTGGCCGACGTTATCGCCGCCAATGGCCTGAAGCAGCTGCACACTGCCGAGACCGAGAAGTACGCCCACGTGACGTTCTTCCTCAACGGTGGCATCGAGGAGCCCAAGGAGGGCGAGGAGCGCGTGCTCGTCGCTTCCCCCAAGGTTGCTACCTACGATCTGCAGCCCGAGATGAGCGCTCCCGAGGTTACCGAGAAGCTCGTCGCCGCCATCAACGAGGATCGCGCTGATTTCTATATCGTGAACTTCGCGAATTGCGACATGGTTGGTCACACCGGTGTCTTCGACGCTGCCGTTAAGGCCGTCGAGGCTGTTGACGATGCCCTGTCCAAGGTTGTCCCGGCGATTCTCGCCAAGGGCGGCTTTGCGTTGATTACCGCCGACCACGGCAACGCCGATCACATGTTTGACGTTGCTTCCGACGGTTCCAAGCATCCGTTTACGGCGCACACCACCAACCGCGTGCCGTTCATCATCGTTGATGAGAAGGCACAGCTCACCGGTATCGAGGACGGTCGTCTTTCCGATATCGCTCCGACTATGCTCACCATGGCTGGTCTGGAGCCTTCCGCCGAGATGACGGGCCGCGTGCTCGCCACCGAGGCCTAAGAGAAAACAAATACCGTTTTCTAGCAAGGGGGTTGTCCACAATCGGACAATCCCCTTTTTTGGTATTTCTGCCATTTCCGCCCCGTCCCCGAGTGGCAGGTAGGGGAGAACGGGGGATTGTGGTACAGTACTGGAGTTTGAATTGTTCTATTAAGGAGCTTATCTATGGGTCCGTTCCAGATTCTTCTGTTTGTCGTTTGGGCTGTTTCTGCCGTGGCGCTGACGATTCTCGTCCTGATGCATTCCGGTAAGGGTACCGGCGTTTCGGATATGATTGCCAGTTCGCTGTATAACTCCAGCTCAGCCACAGGCGTTATGGAGCAGAACCTTGACCGCCTGACCGTCATCATGGCTGTCGTATTTGCCGTGTGTGTCGTTCTGTGCATGTTCTTCTTCCCGCAGGGCATCGTGGGCTACTAAGCTCGAGCCACATAAATACTTGAAAAGGGTTCCGCAAGTGCGGGACCCTTTTTGTTTACATATTTGTAACAGAGTCAAAATATCCTCATATACTTCGCCCAACTAAAGAAAATCTCGACCGTTAACCGGAATTAGCCCCAAATCGTGCATAAAATGCGCTACTGTATTGCAATACGTTGGCCCGCTTTGTATAACCAGCCAAAACGGCGGACCGCGTTTGAATGGTTCGATTGGGCTGTCTTGACGTTGCCCGACCGAACTTACTTTGTCCTATCTCATAAGGAGGATGGCATGGCTGATTCTATGTTCCACCAGCCCGTTATGGGTCGTCGCGCCTTTGTCGGCGGTACCCTTGCTGCGAGCTCCATGGCTTTTCTTGCCGCATGCGGCAAGAAGGGCGGCGACGCTTCCGGTTCTGAGTCCGGTTCGACGCTGAACTTCTACATCAACAACCCGGTCTGCATCGACCCCTATAACGTCCAGGAGGACCAGGGCACTCAGGTCGAGTACCAGCTCTTTGATGCTCTGACCTCCTATGACGCCGAGAAGGGCGAGATTGTTCCGCTGGCTTGCGAGTCCTTTGAGGCCAACGACGACGCCACCGAGTTCACCTTCAAGATCAAGAAGGCCAAGTTCCACAACGGTGACGACGTTACCTCCAAGTCCTTCAAGCTCGGTTGGGAGCGTCTGGTCAACACCAAGTCGGCCATCGCTACCGAGTACGGCCCTTCCGAGGTCTCCTATCACCTTTCTATGGTCGAGGGCTATGACGACCTGCTTGCCGGTAACGCTACCGAGCTCAGCGGTGTTACTTGCCCCGACGATGAGACCCTCGTCGTCAAGCTGTCTTCCGCTTACGCCGACTTCCCCTTCGTCGCCTCTCACCCGGCTCTGGCCCCGGTTCCCGAGTGCGCCGAGTCCGATGTCAAGAGCTTCTATCTTGCACCGGTCGGTAACGGCCCGTTCATGATGGACGGCAAGTGGGAGGATGGTCAGGAGATCAACCTTAAGAAGTTCGACGATTACTATGGCGACAAGGCCAAGATCGATGGCATCCACTTCCAGGTCATCAAGGACATGGAGACTGCTTACAAGGAGTTCCAGGCCGGTAACCTCGATGTCTGCGACGTTCCCGTCGCTCAGATCGATGCCGCCAAGAAGGATCGCGGCGTGTCCAAGGACGGCTACACCATGGGTGACGGCGAGCGCATGCTGCTCGGCGCCGAGCCTTCCACCTACTATCTGACCTGCAACACCACGGCCGAGCCGTTCAACAACGCCGACCTGCGTAGGGGCATCTCCCTGGCCATCAACCGTGAGGCCATCTGCAAGACCATCTTCAAGGGTACCCGTACCCCTGCCGACGGCATTGTTCCTCCGGGCATCGATGGCTACAAGGAGGGCGCATGGGAGTTCTGCGCCTACGATGTCGACAAGGCTAACGAGTACCTCGACAAGGTTGCTCCCGCTGACGCTAACGGGGATCGTGGCATTAGCGTGACCCTGTCCTACAACCAGGACGGCGGTCACAAGGAGATCATGGAGTCCATCATCGGCGACCTCGCCAAGGTTGGCGTTACCGCTGTCTCCGATACCCCTGAGTGGTCTGCCCTGCTCGAGCAGTATCAGAACTTTAACTATCAGTTCGGTCGTCTGGGTTGGATTGCCGACTACCCGATTATGGACAACTTCCTGTATCCGCTGTTCCACTCTGACTCCCTCGGTGGCGACAACCGTTCCGGTTACAACAACCCCGAGTTCGACGCCAAGGTCAACGAGGCTCGCACTACTGTTGACGACGAAGAGCGCGTCGCTAAGATGCAGGAGGCTGACGCTATGGTCGCTGCCGACTGCCCGGTCATCCCGGTGATGTTCTACACGCACACCATCGTCGGCTCCGATCGCATCAAGCACCTCTATGTCGATCCGCAGAAGCACGCCGAGCTGGGTACCGCTGAGCTCGCCTAAGAGTTTGCAGCTTCCGTGAGGGTCAAGTATTTACGTAGACCTCATGGGAAACATACAGTTCTCCCTAACCTGGGGTAAACTGGCTGATGGTAATTTTGGGATGCCGGTCTGGCGATCGGCATCCCATTTAGGTTAATCCCTAGATAGGGGAGTGGTATGGGTAAGTACATCGTTAAACGTGTGCTTCAGTTCATCCCGGTATTTTTGGGCGTTACGCTGATTCTGTTCGCCCTCCAGAATATCGTGCCGGGAGATCCGATCAAGCTGATCGGTGGAGACAAGGCTCTGTCCCCCGAGGTGGAGCTTCAGCTTCGCGTTCGCTATCACCTGGTCCAGTCGGACGAGGACGGCAACGCGATCCTTGACGAGAACGGCGACCCCGTTCAAACGTCGCTTGTGGACCGTTACTTGTATTACATGAACGGCCTGCTTCATGGCGATCTGGGCAATTCGTATCAGCGCAAGCTGCCGGTTACGGATATCTTTGCCCAGAAGTATCCGTATACGGTCAAACTTGCCGCGTGCGCCATCGTGCTCGAGGCAATTATGGGTATCGGTGCGGGTATCATTTCAGCGGTAAAGCGTTATTCCTTCTGGGATATTTTGGTAACGCTCACCACGTCGATCCTTGTTGCGGTCCCGGCCTTCTGGCTCGGTATGTTGCTGCAGCTGTTCTTTGGCGTCATCCTCAAGGACGCCACGGGCGGTGCAATCTCCATGCCGATCTCGGGTGCCGGCGGTTCCAGCTCTCAGTATCAGGATTGGATGCACTATGTGCTTCCGACCATTACGCTGGCTTCGGTTTCGACCGCTTATGCTGCGCGCATCATGCGCTCGCAGCTGCTTGACGTCATGAACCAGGATTACATCCGTACGGCAAAGGCCAAGGGTCTCTCCAATCGTGCGATCATCGTCAAGCATGCGCTTAAGAATGCACTCATCCCCGTCGTTACCTATATTGGTGTCGACTTTGGCGGTATGCTTTCGGGCGCCATCCTGACCGAGACGGTCTTTAACTGGCCCGGTATCGGCTATGAGGTCTATCGCGCCATTAGCATGCGTGACTGGCCCATCGTTATGGGCGGCGTTACGCTCATCGTCGTCGTCGTTATGGTGATCAACCTGCTCGTCGACATTAGCTATGCATTCCTCGACCCGCGCATCCGCCTTGGCGGTCCGTCGGATAAGGCCTAAGGGAGGTACGTCTCATGCAGGAAACTGATTCTCAGTCTCAGGAGCAGGCTACCGCCACCAA
>DBGAZC010000160.1:0-41210 GCA_048472015.1 Collinsella sp.
GCCCCCTGTGGGTGAGCAAGCGGACGACAAACACATCTGTCCAATAATTCGTCTGAAACACAATGAAAAACCGTTTGATGTGAGTTAATATAAACAACGTCGTGAATCTGACTCCTGCCGCACGCACGACAGGGGTTAAACACAAAAAAGGAGTTAATTATGGTTTCTGAGAAGGCTACCCTCGTTAATCCTCAGGGTCTGCACATGCGTCCGGCCGGCCTGTTCGCTTCCACCATGGGCAAGTACGCCTGTGACGTGACGGTCGTCACCCCCGAGAAGGAGGTCAACGGCAAGTCCCCGATGGCCCTCATGGCTGCTGGTATCCCCTGCGGTACCGAGGTCGAGGTCAAGTGCGACGGCGCCGACGAGGCCGAGGCTCTGGCTGCTGCCATCGAGCTCATCAAGAGCGGTCTTGGCGAGTAGAACTCAAACGGGTCGCATGTTGAACAATTAAGTTCATACTTGGGGGCGCAGTGACCTGTATCAAGGTAGCTGCGCTCTTTTGTCATGGATATGGCAAAACGCTTTATCACATGACACGGAGAGAGGAATGGGAATGTATCAGGGAGTCAACGCATCCGAGGGTATCGGTATCGGCACCGTCATGGTCGCCGTCGATCCCGACTTGACGTTTGAGCCGCACGAGGTTGCTGATTCGGCAGCAGAGAAGGAGCGCTATCAGTCCGCTCTTTCGGTCTTCTGCGAGAAGACCCAGGCTCAGGCCGACCACATGAAGGAGACGGTGGGTGAGGCCGAGGCCGAGATCATGAGCGGACACATTGTCCTGGCTCAGGACCCGGGCATGACCGACGCCATCAACGCCGCCATTGACGGCGGTACCTGCGCCGAGCAGGCGCTCATGGACACTTCGACCATGTTCGAGAACATGTTCCTGTCTATGGACGACGAGATGTTTCGTCTGCGCGCGGCCGACATCGCCGACATCCGCACCGGTATTCTGGCCGAGCTGCTGGGCAAGGAGGTCGTCGACCTCTCCGTCCTGCCCGAGAATACTGTCGTTGTCGTTCACGACCTTACGCCGTCCATGACCGCCACGATCGATAAGGCCCACGTTGCCGGTATCGTCACCGAGACCGGTGGCCGCACGTCGCACTCCGCGATTATTGCGCGCGCCCTCGAGATCCCGGCTGTCCTTTCGGTTTCCAATAGCTGCACCGCGCTGCGCAACGGTATGACCGTTGTCGTCGACGGTGGCAAGGGTATCGTTGAGGCCGATCCCGACGAGGAGACGCTCGCCGCATACACCGCCAAGGCCGAGGCCTTCGCTGCCGAGAAGGCAGCCCTCGAGGCCTTCCGCGGCAAGCCGTCCGTGACTGCCGATGGCATCAAGAAGATCATCGCCTGCAACATCGGTAACCCCGATGACGTGCCCAACGCGCTCGATCACGACGCCGAGGCCATCGGTCTGTTCCGCTCCGAGTTCCTGTTCATGGACTCTGCTGAGCTTCCTTCCGAGGAGGAGCAGTTCAACGCCTACCGTAAGGTCGCCAGCGCGCTCAAGGGTGCTCCGGTCATCATCCGCACGCTCGATGTTGGCGGCGACAAGGAGATTCCGTATCTGCACATGGTCAAGGAAGATAACCCCTTCATGGGCTTCCGCGCCGTGCGTTACTGCCTGGCCAATCCCGACCAGTACAAGGTCCAGCTCCGCGCTCTGCTGCGCGCTAGCGCCTTCGGTGACGTCAAGATCATGATCCCGCTCGTCACCTGCGTCGAGGAGGTCTTGGCTGTCAAGGAGCTCGTCGAGCAGTGCAAGGCCGAGCTAACCGAAGAGGGTCGCAAGTTCAACGAGAACATCGAGGTCGGCATCATGGTCGAGACGCCCGCCGCTTCGCTGCTCGCAGACCGTCTTGCCGAGGTCGCCGACTTCTTCTCCATCGGCACCAACGACCTGATCGGCTACACCATGTGCGCCGACCGTGGTAACGACACCATCTCCAACCTGTACCAGGTTTACTATCCCGCCGTGCTCCGCTCGCTCAAGAACATCATCGAGAGCGGCGTGAAGGCCGGCATCATGGTCGGTATGTGCGGCGAAGCCGCTGCCGATCCGCTGCTCGAGCCGCTGCTGATCAGCTGGGGCCTGGAGGAGTTCTCGATGAGCGCTCCTTCTATCCTGCGCGCCCGCAAGACCATCAGCCAGTGGACCAAGGCCGAGTGCGACGAGCTCGCCGAGAAGGCGCTCGCCTGCAACACCGCAGCCGAGGTCAAGGCACTGCTCGAGTCCGCAGCTCGCTAATTTGGTATCAGAGGTAACCGCGTGGTTGGAATGGGCCGGCCACGCGGCCCTCACATATACAGGGGGTACTGTAAATGTTCTACACGCTAACCGCTAACCCGGCTGTCGACATGACGGTTTCGAGCTCTCCGCTCGAGCCCGACGAGAACGTCCGCACCGGCTCGGCCAGCTACACGGCTAACGGCAAGGGCCTCGACGTGTCCTTCGCCTTTAAGAAGATGGGCGTCGACACCGTCGCGCTCGGCTTCTTCGCTGGCTTCACGGGCAAGTTCATCGTCGAGGAGGTCATGAACCTGGGTTGCCTCTGCCGCCCGGTCTGGACCGACGGTATCACGCGCATTAACACCTACGTCAACGATGGCCAGCACGAGTACGGCATCCTGAACCCGGGTGCTCCGATCACGCCGCAGCACCAGGAGGAGCTCTATAACATCCTGGACACCGCGGGCGATCTCGAGTGCCTGATCGTTTCCGGCTCCGTGCCTCCCAAAGCTACGCCCGACTTCCTGGCTCAGGTCATGGAGCACGCTCAGGCTCGTGGCGCCGACGTCGTCCTGGACCTGTCCTCCGACAAGCTCAAGGAGCTCGCTCACAAGAAGCCGCTGCTCATCAAGCCGAACCATCACGAGATGAAGGCCATCTTCGGCGTGCCGGTCGACACCGACGACGAGGTTCGCGTTGCTATGAAGATGGCTCACGACGCTGGCGTTCAGAACGTGCTGCTCACCCGTGGTAGCCGCGGCGACGCTTACTTCTCCAACGGCGAGGACATCTGGTACGCCAAGCGTGAGTTCAACATCAAGCTGGTTTCTTCCGTCTGCGCTGGCGACTGCACCCTCGCTGCGTTCCTGCACAAGTGGTACAGGGATCGCGACAACGTCGAGGAGGCCATGAAGCTCGCTATGGCCACCGGCGCCAACGTTGCCGAGTCCGTCGGCATCGGCGACTTCGGTCACGTCGACGAGTACAGCAAGCGCGTTGCTGTCCGCAAGCTCGATCGTCAGTAATCGAAACGCGACATATTCGTGCGCATGCGGCGCCCCGGTTTCGGCTGGGGCGCCTTTTTTGTTCCGTCATTGGAGAGAGATGTTCTGCCGTACTTCATCGTTTCCACACCGTTCACCGAGTTGTCCTAGCCTTTTACCGATGGGTGGAATATACTTTCACCAACACGTTACTTCGTGAAAGGAACATTCATGATTTACACGCTCACTGCAAATCCCGCCATTGACTACAACATCTCCTGCGACGGCCTTGCTGCCAACACCGTCACGCGTACCCGTAACGCCGTCTACACGCCCAACGGCAAGGGTCTCAACGTCTCGTTCACCCTCGATCACTACGGTGTCGACACCACGATCCTGGGCTTTTTCGCCGGCTTCTCGGGCGAGTTTATCGTTAAGGGCGCCGAGGCCCTGGGCGTGCCCGTCAAGCCCGTTTGGACCGACGGCATCACGCGCGTCAATGTGTTCCTCAATGCCGGACCCGACACCGAGTACAACATGGTCAACGCCGGTGCCGCCATCAATGAGGCCAACGAGCAGGAGATGTTTGAGCTCATCGATTCGCTTGATGACATGACCTGCCTGGTCATCAGCGGCTCGCTGCCTCCCAACACTTCCGAGGGCTTCTTGGCCGAGGTCCTGCGCCGCGTCAAGGCCAAGGGGGCCGAGTTCGTCCTCGATATCTCGAGCCATCAGCTGGCAGACCTCATTGCCATGGAGCCGCTGCTGATTAAGCCCAACGACGACGAGCTGCTCGATATCTTTGGCATTAAGGTGAGCGGTGGCGACGACGAGTCCGTCAAGGGCGCGATGGCCGAGCTGCACGCCAAGGGCGCCAAGAATGTGCTGCTGACTCTTGGCGGCGCTGGTGCGTACTTCTCTAACGGCGAGCACATCTGGTTTGCCAACCGCACCTTCGACGTCAAGCTGCTGTCGACGGTGTGCGCCGGCGATTCCTCGCTCGCTGCCTTCCTGTCCGTGTGGCACGACGCCCCCGAGCGCGTCGAGGACGCCCTGCGCCTTTCGATGGCTACCGGCGCCAACGTGGTCGAGTGCCCCGGTCTGGGTGATTTTGCCAAGGTGGACGAATATAAGAAGCACATCGAGGTTCGCCAGGTCTGCTAGTTCCGGCACCTTGTCTGAATAGTTTGATTATTTCGCATCCGTCTTAGACTAGGACGGATGCGTTTTTGTTTATCGGACTTGCGTGTGCAGTGGAGGCTGTTTCTTGCTAGACTTCTTGCAGACGCAATCGATAGCCAATTTGATAGTCGCAGGAGGCCATAGGCATGTGCAATGTTTCGCTCAGCGGTACTCAACCGTCCGATGCGTCCCTGTGCGTCCTGCGCGCGCTTGAGGCGGCTGGTCTTGAGGCTTGGTACGTGGGCGGTTGGGTGCGCGACGCCCTGATGGGGTACCCCAGCCACGATGTTGATATGTGCTGTAGCGGCCTGTGGCAGGAGTCCAAAGCGGCGCTCGAGGCCGCCGGCATCGCGGTTGTGGAGTCGGGCATTAAATTTGGCGGAATCACGGCTATTTCCGATGGCGAGCGTATCGAGGTCACCACGTACCGTCTGGATGGCTTTTACACCGATGGTCGCCATCCCCAGAGTGTGGAGCGTGCCGCCTCGCTCGAGGACGATCTGGCGCGCCGCGACTTTACCGTCAATGCCATGGCCTGGCATCCCGAGCGCGGGCTTGTCGACCGCTACGACGGCCAGGGTGACTTGGAGCGCAAGCTGATTCGCGCTGTCGGCGATCCCAAGCGTCGCTTTAACGAGGACGCCCTGCGCATGCTGCGTGCGGTGCGCTTTGCCTGCCGTCTGGACTTTATGATTGAGCCCGAGACCAAGCGTGCGCTTGCCGAGTGCGCGCCGCTGCTCGATGCCGTGGCGCGTGAGCGTGTGGGTATTGAGCTCGAGGGCATTCTTTCGACCGGTCACGGGGGAGACGCCATGTTGCGCTACCCTGAGCTCATCTGCGCCGCTGTGCCCGAGTTGGCAGCGGGTCGCGGGTTTGATCAGCGAAGTGTCTATCATGCGTTTAACGTCTACGAGCATATCGCCCGTGTGCTGACGGTGGCAGGGGAGCTGGCGCTGTGCGACGGCGTCGCGCCATCGTCGAGCCTTATGTGGGCGGCGTTTTTGCACGATGTCTCCAAGCCCGAGTGCTTTACGGTCGATCACGCCGGCAGCGGACACTTCTACGGTCATCCCGAGCTCGGCGCCAAGAAAGCGCGCGTCATTATGGATCGCCTGGCACTCTCGCACGACCTGGTGCGCGACGTTTGCCTGCTCATCAAATATCACGATAAGCCGCTGCGCCCCGAGCGCTCCTGCCTGCTCAATATGATGCGCGCGCTTTCGGGTGAGGGCGTCGACACGGCCCGCCTGATTGACGAGCTCATGGACCTCAAGCGTGCTGACACGCTTGGCAAGGCCCCATCGTGCTTCTATTACGTTGAGACGATTGAGGAGATGCGCGCGATGGCGCACGAGCTGCTGAGGGCGGGGGAGCCCTATACGCTCAAGATGCTCGCCATCAACGGCGGCGACCTGATCCGTGCTGGAGTCAAGCCCGGGCCGGAACTGGGGCAGCTTCTCAACTCCGCCCTCGACGCCGTGATCGAAGACAACATTCCCAACGATCGCGAAGCTCTTTTGGTCCATCTCAACTTGAATTAGCTACCTAGTTTACCTGCGTGTTCCATAACCTGCCGACAATTTTTCGGCAATTTGGAATTTCTTCTTGCGCTGACGTTTTTTTCCCGTAATATATTACCCCGCAGCACGGCAGTGCAGATGTCATGTGGCCCGTTCGTCTAGCGGTTTAGGACGCCGCCCTCTCAAGGCGGAGATCACCAGTTCGAATCTGGTACGGGCTACCACGCATCTGATACCCGGACTTCCTATGGAAGGCCGGGTTTTTTATTTTCAAACAACTGTCTGCAATTCCCGTTTGAACCAGAGCTTTGCGTTCTGCCTATGGCCCTTACGGGTACAATATCCAAGATATTTTGACTGTTAGAAGGAGTCTCATGACGGAGTCCTCTCAGCATACGTCTAAGCCCCAGGTCGAGGTTGAGGCCTCGGGCGGAGATGACAATAAGAGCGCACGCCGCGGTGCCATCTTTATCGGCGTCGTGCTGGTAGGTTATATCGTCTACCTGGTGGTAACCGGGCAGATGGGGCAGTTCTGGGCCGCTATGTCGAGCGTCCAGGCGTCATGGCTCGTTGTCGCGTGTCTTTGCATGTTCATGTACCTGTTCTTTGGCATTGTGGCCTATGCGATCGCCGTCTGGCTCGATCCCAATTCGCCCGTCGGCATCCGCGATCTGATCTCGGTCGAGGCGAGTGGCATCTTCTTTGGCAACCTGACGCCCATGATGATGGGCTCCACCCCGGCTCAGATCTATCGCCTGACCAAGGCCGGCCAAAACGTGGGCGAGGCCGGCGCCACGCAATTCACGCGTTTTATCGTGTACCAGTTTGGCTTGGTCGCCTGGGGCGCTATCCTGCTGCTCGCCCGTATGCCGTTTTTTGCCGAACGCTACGGCGACATGACGCTGCTGTGCGTCTTTAGCTTTGGTGGACACTGCTGCATCTTGCTTGGCATCTTCGCCGTCGCGCTCATGCCTAAGACCGTCACGCGCGTCGCCCATTGCATCATCAATTGGCTCGAGCGCATTGGTGTCTCGGCCACTAAGATCGAGAGTTGGCGCACGTTTGTCGATGGCGAGATCTACTCCTTCTCCGAGAAGTTCAAGCTTTCGGCCGGACATTTTTCTTCCATGCTGCTCACCGTGTTTATCACCATGCTGCAGCTCGCGTTTTTCTATCTGGTTCCGTATTTCCTGATGCTTGCTTTTGGCCACCACGAGGTCGACTTTTTCTCGGTCATGGCCGCGAGCGCCTTTGTCCAGCTGTTAAGCTCTGCGGTTCCCTTGCCCGGTGGAACTGGTGGCGCTGAGGGCGGCTTCGCATTGTTCTTGGGTCATTTCTTCGGTTCGGCTTCGACCGCCGGCTATCTGCTGTGGCGTCTCATTACGTTTATTGCGCCTACCATTTTGGCTGCGCCCCTGCTGGGACTTAAGAGCGCCCACAACGAGAGCATCCATGCGCGCTGGGATCGCGTGATGCGCAAGCTCGGCCGCACGCCTCAGACGCCCTCTGCGCCCACTAAGCCGCACCCCACGAATGCTGTTACCGTTGATCCCAAGAAGCACGCTCAGAAGGCTTCTGGGACCGCTAAGCCGGCTCATAAGGCCTATGTGCGTCAGACAGGAGACGGTATTCGCGTATCTCCGTCGGCACTCAATAAGAAGAAGCACCCTAAGTCGCAGTAGGGCAGTCGTGCGTTCTTCATGATGCGGAGCATATTTGTGCCGTATGGGGGATAATCCTCTTACGTAGATTATCTCTCATCTGTTGATGAATGCTCGCATATCGAAGGGACACGCCCATGGCAACCAGCAAACCGCGTCTTGACCGCCGCATCGTTCGCAGCCGTAATGCCATCCTTTCGGCTTTCGAGCGCCTGCTCATGGAAAAGCCGCTGGCAGACATTACGGTGAGTGCCATCGCGCGCGAGGCCAATGTCGACCGCAAGACCTTTTACGTTCACTTTGGCACGGTTGACGGCCTGCTCGATGCCATTGCCGTCGATGTGGTGGAGATGATTGTCGACTCGGTCGAGAAAACGCTTGCTTCTATGGACGGTGACACCAACGAGCGCGCTCTTGGCGCGGCGGCGACCTTCTTTAAAACCGTTAACGAGGCACTGTGCAACAACTTGGTGCTCAATCGTCAGCTGATCGAGAACATTCCGCTCGATGATTTTATGGCTCGTCTTCGTGCGCCGCTCGAACATGAGATTGCCGAGCGCGATCTGCTGCCCCAAGGTCTCAAGGACGAGATGTTCGACTACTATCTGGCGTTTTTGCTGTCGGGTATTATCGGTATCTATCGCACGTGGGCGCTGTCTGACGGCTCGGTTCCTATCGAGCGCGTCTCTGAGGTCGCCAACGATCTGACTCTCAATGGTCTGTCGAGTCTGGAATCTCGCTTCGAATAGCATCGATAATTCAACAACTTATAGAAGTTGCGGTGGAATAGGGATTGTTTTGGTTATTGGAAGGCCGTTCTGGTCCCTATTTCACCGCAACTTAGTAAAACTGTTTTGATGGTAAGGCGGAGCAGCCTCGAAGATGAGCCTCGAGACTGCTCCGCTTCATTTCTGAGCGTTTGTCGTGTAGGGCAGCATTAATCGCCGTTTTTGAGTATGCGGCCCTGTTTTTCGAACTTGTGCATGTCGCTATCGGCCATGCCCTGCGACTTGTCCTCGTGACGCTTGGCGTATAACGGATCGTCGGAGTCGTTCCAGATGCGGTCGGCGACAGGTGACCATGCCTCGGCGGCAGCCTGGGTCTTTTCGCGCAGCTGCTCGGGTGACTCCTTCTCGATTAGGTCGGTGCTCATTGCGCCACTCTCGGCGACCAGTTTGGGCAGCACGTCGGGATTCTCGAGCATGGGGCATGGTTTGAGGTAGTTGTCGTTAAACGGCATGTTCTCGTAGTACTTCATAAAGAGGGGAGAGCGCAGCGCGTCGAGTAAACTCACATCGTGGATGTTGGCGTTTGAGTAGTGGATGAACACGCACGGCTCCACGTCTCCGGCGGCGTTGATGTGCAGGTAGCGGCGGCCGCCGGCGATACATCCGCCTACAAACTCGCCGTCGTTTTGGAAGTCGAGCGTAAACAGCGGCTTCTTCTCACGCATTTCGCGGATAAAGTGATACATGTGCTCGCGCTGCTCGGGCGTGGGCATGAGCTCGGGGGTTGCATTGCGGCCAACCGGCATAAAGTGGAAGTACCAGCAGAAGAGTGCTCCCTAGCCGATCATCCAGTCCATGTTCTCCTCGGTAGCAACCGTATCGGCATTGGCGCTGGTCCAACAGGTGGAGATACCAAACGGCAAGTCGCGCTCGCGCAGGAGTTTCATGGCGTGCTCGATCTTTGCGTAGGTACCCTCGCCGCGACGGGCGTCGGTGGTGTGCTCATTGCCCTCGGCGCTGATGGCGGGGACAAAATTACCTACGCGAATCATATCGTCGCAGAAGGCCTCGTCGATCAGCGTGGAGTTGGTAAAGCAGAGAAACACGCAGTCCTGATGTTTTTCGCAAATTCTGATCAGGTCGTGCTTGCGGACGAGCGGCTCGCCGCCGGTATAGATGTAGATATGCGTACCGAGCTCTTTGCCCTGCGTAACGATAGAGTCGATGTCTTCGAACGAGAGATTCTGCTTGTAGCCGTACTCGGCGGCCCAGCAGCCCGTGCAATGCAGGTTGCAGGCGCTCGTGGGATCGAGCAGGATGGCCCACGGAACGTTGCACTGGTACTTTTCGCGGTTCTTTTCCTGCTCTGGCCAAGCAAGCAGGTTGGCGTCGACAATGAGGGTCTTAAGCAGTTTGGTTCGCATCTGGGGATTAAGGCTGAACACACGCATAATCAGGTCATACTAATTGCCGCGGCTCTTGATGACATTGGTGAATGCCTCTCGCTGTACAGGAAATACGTGATTGGGGACCAGCTTGTTCACGAGGTCCATGATTTTGTCGATGTTTTCTTGCGGGTTGTCGTCGAGATAATCGATGAGCTTGTTGAGCGCTGCACGCTCTGCTGACTGTGTAAGCGACATGGGTATATCCTTTCACGTGTGCTTAATGTGTGATAATACCCACTTGTTGATTAAACGAAGTCTAAAGATTTGTAATGTGTCTATTCAACGAATCAATTTAATTTGGGGTGAAGCGTTATACGCCGACACCTTCTAAGTCGCGGTGAAATAGTGTCAGATGGGGATGTGGACGATTTCTTGGACCGCGCCTAGGCGTATCCATTGGAATCCTCCAATGCGCCTTCGCACGCTCGCATGACCTCGATACCATGTGAGCGTGCGAACTCGACGAGCTCTGCGTTGCGGGCGTTTATGGTGCCGAAGGCGGCGGGGCACACGATAAGGCGCGCGCAGTGGACGAGGAGCTCTTTGGCGCGGGCTATGGTTTTATCCCCGATTGGCTCGAAGGCGCGTTCGGCCACGCATTCCGTCGCCAGGTCGCGCGCGAGCTCGCAGTCGATGTCCCCTTCGTGCAGAACGCCCGCGTAGAACGTCTTGCCCTGCCGGATGAGCTGGCGAAACACAGCCGACCCCGTACCTGCGCCGGCGATGACGAACGTGTGTGCATCGCCGTGTGGGCGCCCAATTTCCACGCTGCCGAAGCGCTCGTTGAAGGTGCCATGTTGAAGGCCGTAGAGCTCGCCAATTGTCTCGCGCGTGAATATGTCCTCGGGTGCGCCGGCGCGGAAGACCCGGCCGTCCTTCACGCAAATCACCTTGTCGGCGCTTTTCTGCGCAAGCTCGAGTTCGTGGATGGACATGATGACAGCAACATTCCGCGATTTCGCAAGGTGGCGAAGTATTCGCAGCAGGTCGATCTGGTAGCGGATATCGAGATACGACGTGGGCTCGTCGAGCACGAGCACACGCGGATCCTGCGCGATGGCGCGTGCGAGCATGACGCGCTGGCGTTGCCCGTCGCTTATCTGCATGAAGTCGCGCTCGGCGAGCTCTTCCACATGTGCGGTTTTCATGGCCTCATCGACCCGACTATGGTCGTCGGGCGAGAGTGTGCCCATTCGCCCGGTGTAGGGATGCCTTCCCGCCTCTACGATATCGCGGCAGGTGAGGAGCTCGGTCCGGGGTCGATCTGTCAGCATAACGGCAAGGTTCCTTGCGAACTCCGCCGTCTTCCATCGGGAAATCTCCCGCCCGTCGAGCTCGACCGCGCCGGCAAGCGGTGCCAGATGGCGTGTGATGGTTTTCAAGATGGTCGACTTGCCCGAGCCGTTCGGCCCGATGAGCGCCACGACGTCGCCCGCGCGAACCTCCAGCTCGACGCCTTCGACTACGACCTTCTTGTCGTAGCCCGCCGACAGGTCGCTTATGCGGAAAAGCGGTGCTCCGTCAGCCTGCGTTTCGACCGGGGTTTCGAGGTTCGACTCCCCTCCGAGCGTTTTGGGCCGCGGCACGAATTCCCCCATCTACCTCACCCGCTTCTTCAACATGAGTGCGATAACCACCGGCGCGCCGAAGATAGCGGTGACGGCGCTGATGGAAAGCTCGACGGGAGAGAACAGCGTACGCGCGATCAAATCGCAGCCCGCGCAGAAGATGGCGCCTCCCAAGAAGCACGCAGGAATCACGCGGATGGGCTTCGACGACTTCAGCGCCGACTTCACGAGATGCGGAACCGCGATGCCTACGAACGACACCGGACCAGCGAACGCGGTCACGCAGGCGGAGAGCATGCTCGCTAGAAGGACGAGCACCACGCGGAAGCGTGCAACGTTCACGCCGACGCTTTTCGCGTAGGCTTCTCCCAGCTGGAAGGCGGAAAGGGGCTTCGATATCGCGAATACGCATGCGCTCACGGTGATCACCACGACCGCGATGACCGCGACGTCGTCCCAGCTCGAACCCGAGCAGCTACCCAAAGACCAGTTGTGCAGGTTCACGATGGACTGGTCGTCGGCGAAGGCGATGAGGAAGTTCGTCGCCGCCGAGCAGATGTATCCCACCATGACGCCCGCCACGATGAGCATGGCCATGGAACTTATGCGCCGTGCGATGAGGAGCACGAAGCCGATGGTGATAAGCGAGCCCAGAAACGCTGCGACCACCATGGCCGGCGAGGACATGGCCTGGTTCGCGCCCAGAAGTACGATCATCGTAAGCGCGACGACGAACTTTGCGCCCGAGGAGACGCCCAAGATGAACGGGTCGGCGATGGGGTTGTTGAAAAACGTCTGCAGCAGGAACCCGGAGAGGGAAAGCGCCCCGCCGAGAAGCACGGCTGAAAGCACACGCGGCAGGCGAATCTCCCAGATGACTTGGCTTTCCATGGAATTGGCCGCGCCGCCCGAAAGGATGCCGGGGATGTGGTCTGCGGGCACGAGCACGCTCCCGATGCACAGGTTGGCCCCGACGAGCACGATGAGGGCAACGGCGAGCAGCGCCGTCACGACGCGACACCGCGCGGCGCGCCCCGATTCGTCGTATGTCATGGAAAGTCGGCTTCTCATGGTGCTAGCCGAGCTTCCTCAGATAATGGAAGTCGCTCGCGTCATCGCCGGTGAACGCCCCGTGCAGCTCGTCGATAATGTCGGCGGTAGAAGTCATCTGCTGGTACATGTCGGCGCTTGTGACCCAGACGTTGCCGTTCTTCACGGCTTTGAACTGCGACAATAGCGCGTTTTTGCCTACAAAGTCGTTCAAGGTGGCAACCGATTCGTCGATGGTGCCGTTGTAGACGATGATGTCGGCATCCTTCGCCGTCGCGTAGAAGCGCTCCATTTCGAGCGTTACTGACGAACCTGACGTCGACGCCGTCTGCGCGTCATCGAGCGCGTAGTTGCCGCCTGCAAGCTCGATCATCTGCGCCACGTAGTCGCCCGCCCGCCGCGTGACGGCGGCCCCGTTCGAGTTAATGTAGAAATACGCCACGGTTTTACCTGACGACGCAAGCCTCGACGTTTGCTCGACGCGGGCCTTCTGCTCGTTGAACAGGTGCGCGGCCTCGTCTTCCTTGTCGAACAGGACGCCGAAAAGCTTAATCCACTCGACGCGCCCGAGTGCTTCGGGCTCGCTCGACGACTGTTCGGTGAGCACGACGAGTCCGAGCTTCTGCAGCTTTTCCTTCACATCGGGTGTGTGGTTGATCATGGTGTTCTCGATGGCGAGCGTGCAGCCCGAGGCCGATATTCGCTCGTAGTCGGGCGCGCTGTACTTGCCGCCGTAGGCGATCGCCCCACTTTCGAGCGCGCTTTTGAAGCCCGCGACCGAGCAATCGTCGGCCTTCGTGCCCGACATGAAGATATTGTCGTTCGCATCGAGCGCGTCGACCAGGCACATCGTCGCCGACGACACGAGGTACACCTTGTCGGCGGGGCGCCTTATGACCGCGATGTCAGAGCTCAACCCATCAGGTACCTTCGCATCTTGCGGTACCACGAGGAAGCGCTCCCCGTTCGAAACGCAGATAAGCCGCAGGCCGCCTTCGAACTCGTCGACAGTGAAGTGCTTGGCGTATTCAAGCTGAAGCGTCCCCGTCGGCTCCCAGCCGCAGCCCAAATCTGGGTTGTGGAAGTCGGCCGCGGCGCTTGAAGCCGTTCCCGCGGGGGAGTCGCCGCTTGCATCGTCGCCCGATTTCTCCTTCATGGTGGATGAGTCGAAGTGGAGCGTGTAGTCGATGGTGTGCGGCGTCGACATGGCGACGGTCTCGGCCGACACGGCGATGTCCTCGTCGAGCGTGACGGGTATCTCGAACGTGGAGTTGCCGCCGTCGTTTATGGGCGCGTAGTCCACGCCGTCGATGGTCATCTTGTCGTAGTTCGAACTCGACCAGGTGACCGTCGCGGTGTAGGTGTCGCCATCCTTCACAATTGTGGTGGGTGAGGCGATGCTTGCGCGCCCTGACCCGCCGGAAAGCGAGACGCTCACAGTGTATTCCTGAGAGCCCGTCGTGGCACCGGTCGCGTTCGGGCTCGCACTGCACCCCGCGAAGGGAAGCGCGAGCAGGGCGACGAGAACGCAGGCGATCGCGCGCGCCGCGATGCTGTGGCGCTTCCTGTTTTCCCCCTTGGGAAGAATCGACCGCATGGCGTTACTTCAGTGCGTCGGCGCGCAGATCGACGCCGGCGGATTCGAACACGAGCGTGCGGTCGTACCACTGCTCTTTTCTAATACTCCACGCGGCGCAGGCGGTGTCCTCGTCGAGCGCTTCAACGGGCACGTCGTAGGTGTACTTGCCTTCCGCGTTTTCCACATAGGGGATGAAGTCGGCCTCGCTCGCGGCGGCAGCCTCGTCACCCGTGCCCATGAAGAGCTTGCCGTAGCCCGTGCCGGAAAGTGTCATCACGCAGTGCATGGAGCCGTTTTCCACGATGAGCTGGGCGTCCACAATCCTGAACATGTTCGAGCTGGAATCTACGGTGATCGGATAGGTGCCGTCGGCCACCTTGTCGACGGTGATGGGGGCAGCGCTTGCGCCCTCGGGCGCATCGGCCGCCTGTTCGGTCTTTTCCTGGGAATCGGCATCGCTTGCCTTTGCGCTGTCGATTGAATTTCCGCCGCAGCCGGCGAGCGAGAACGCGAAAAGCGCCGCCGACAGGGCGAAGGCGAGGGTTTTCTTCAACATGGAGGGGTTCCTTTCAATCGCTTCGACCGCCCGCGCCGTGCGGTGGGCGGGCGGGATGCGAATGCAACGGGCATGCACCGTCAGTCGGGGAAGGCGCATGCCCGTTGCACGAGGACGCGACCGGCGCCCCCGTGCGCGGCGAGTTTACAGCTTGGCGATGGCGTCGTCCACGTGCGAGACGTAGATGTCGTCGACCGCGGCGTTCTGTCCCAGACCCTGGAGCAGGCACGTCACTTCGAAGCCAGCGGCCACGAACTTCGCAGCCCAGCTGTCGGGGTCGGTCTCGTCTGCCATGTCGTTGTTCGCGTGGTCGCCCGCGACCACCATGAACGGCGCGAGCACGGCCTTCTTGTACCCTGCGGCGCTCGCGGCGGCGATAACATCCTCGCAGGTCGGCTCAGCCTCGACGGTGCCGACGAAGAACTGCGTCAAGCCCTCGTTCTTGAACACTTCCTGCATCTTGGCATAGTCGGCGTTGGAATCGGCTTCGGTGCCGTGGCCCATGAGGCACAGCGCCGTCTTGCCGTCGTCGAAGGACGCCATGTTCTCATTAATGGCTGCGGCCACCTTCTTGTAGTCGTCGTCGGAGGTGAGCAGCGGGTCGCCGAGCGAGATCTTGTCGAACTTGTCGGCGTACTTGTCGAGCTCGTCTTTCACGTCGGCGTATTCCAGGCCAGCCATGAGATGCGTCGGCTGCACGACAATTTCCTTCACGCCGTCTTCCACGCAGCGGTCGAGCGCCTCGGTCATATTGTCGATCGTGATGCCGTCGCGCTTCTTCAGCTTGTCGATGATGATCTGCGCGGTGAAGGCGCGGCGGATGTCGTAGTCCTGCCAGTACTTCTCGCGGATAGCGTCTTCGATGGCGCCGATGGTGATGTGGCGCGAGTCGTTGTAGCTCGTGCCGAAGCTCGTGACGAGGATGACCGGCTTCACGGCCTTCTCCTTTTCACTCGATTTCTCGGAACTCCCGGAGGTGCTGGAGCAGCCCGCGAGCGCGACTCCGGCGAGCGCGAATGCTCCGGTTGCTGCGGCGCCCATGAAGCCGCGGCGTGACATCTGGTCGGACATGGTTTTTCCTTTCCTCGGTTTGCCGGTCCCCCGGCGACAGTTGCTTGTCGGCACAAGCGAAAGAAAAGCGCGCCCCTCGGGGTTCACAAGGAGCTAACGCCACGGCGATGCCGTGAGGAAAAGGCGAAGCAGTCTGGCTTGGGGCGCGAGGCGGTTCGCCTGCGCGTCCTACACAGTAATGTCCCTTGCCCAGGATTCCCACCTGGTTCCCTCCGCAAGCCAGCGCGGGCTGTGCGGGCGCCGCGCCGGTCATTTCCTTTTATCCGATTGTCATATGCTCGTTGCCGAAACTTTTACTATGATAGTGGGCACTTGTGAACGTGTCAAAGCCAGGGCGGGCGGCATTGCGCCTCCTGCCTGCGTATTTGCGCCGATTGCCGCCGCAGGCGCCGTGTTTTGTCCGCTGCGCGAATGGCGGCGTCAACGGTTGCGATGAGAAACGGGAAGGGAAGGCTCGGATGATTCATATCGTTGGCGCTGGCTCGGGCGCCGCCGACCTTATCACGCTGCGCGGGGCGCGCCTTCTGCGCGCGGCCGACGTGGTCGTTTGGGCGGGGAGCCTTGTGAACCCCGAGCTGCTCGCCGAGTGCAAGGAATCCTGCGTCGTCTACGACAGCGCGCACATGACCTTGGAGGAAGTGCTCGACGTGATGTGCGCGGCAGATGCGCGGGGCGAGGAAGTGGTGCGCCTGCACACGGGCGACCCGTGCCTGTACGGCGCCATCCAGGAGCAGATGGACGCGCTCGACGCGCGCGGCGTGGACTACGAGGTGGTGCCCGGCGTGTCGAGCTTTTGCGGTGCCGCGGCGGCGCTTCGCCAGGAATACACGCTGCCGGGAATCAGCCAGTCGGTCGTGATCACGCGGCTTTCCGGACGCACCCCCATGCCCGCGGGCGAGGGCATGCGCGCCATGGCGGAAAGCGGCTCGACTATGGTCATCTTCCTGAGCTCGGGTATGCTCGCCGAGCTTTCCGCCGAGCTTTTGGCCGCGGGCCGCAGCTCCGATGAGCCGGCGGCGCTCGTGTACAAGGCGACCTGGCCTGAGGAGCGCGTGGTGCGCTGCACAGTGGGCACGCTCGCCGATGCGGGCGCGCGAGAGGGCATCGACCGCATGGCGCTCGTGGTGGTGGGCCGCGTGCTCGGAGCTCGCGGCGGACTTGCGCACGACGGCGCGCAAGCGGAGTCGTACGAGCGTAGCAAGCTTTACGACCCTTCGTTTGCCACGGGGTATCGGAAGGCGAGCAGCTAGCGTGGCCTTCGAGCACTACATATATACCGGGACGACCCGCCTGCGCTGTGGCTACACCACGGGGAGCTGTGCCGCGCTCGCGGCGAAGGCGGCCTGCGAGATGCTCTTGTCACGAAAGCCCGTCGGCCGCGTGTCGATCGTCACCCCCGGCGGGCTGCCCGTCGAGGCGAACGTGGTCGACGCATGCATCGGCGAGGGGTGCGCCCAGTGCGCCGTGCGAAAGGACGCAGGCGACGATGCCGATGTGACCGACGGCGTGCTCGTGTACGCGCGCGTGGAACATGCGGGGTCGGGCACGGGTACTGCGGGCAGCAAGGACGTGCCCGCGCACGAATCGGAAGTTTCTGTCGATGGCGGCGTGGGCGTGGGGCGCGTGACGTTGCCCGGGCTCGAGCAGCCGGTGGGGGCGGCCGCCATCAACGCGACGCCGCGCGCGATGATTACTTCGGCGGTGCGTGAGGTGTGCGCCGCGTACGGCTTTTCTGGAAATATTGCTGTGACGATTTCGGTACCCGAGGGTGTGGCCCTTGCCGAAAAGACCTTCAACCCGCACCTGGGGATAGAGGGCGGCATCTCCATCCTGGGCACGACGGGCATCGTCGAGCCGCGCAGCCTCGCTGCCTTGCGCGACAGCATCGAGCTCGAGATCCGGCAGCATGCGGCTATGGGGCGGCGCGGAGTCGTGCTCACGCCCGGCAACTACGGCGGGCAGTTCATCTCGGGGCATTTCCACCTAAACGGTGCGCCGGTGGTCTTCATCTCCAACTTTGTGGGCGATGCGATTGATTGCTGCGTTCGCGAGGGATTCACCAATGTCCTTCTTGTGGGACACATCGGCAAGCTGGTGAAGGTCGCTGGCGGCATCATGGACACCCATTCGCGTACCGCCGACTGCCGCGCGGAGATTCTGGCCGCTCACGCGGCCTTGGCCGGCGCGGGCGCGAAGACCGTGCGCGAGATCATGTCGTCGGTCACGACCACGGCGGCGCTCGAGGTAATCGAGGCCGCCGGCGTGGGGGACGCTGCGCGCGCCTCGCTCGCTGCGGCAATCGAGGACAGGTTGCGCCGCCGCGCGGCGGGCGCATGCGACATCGCCGCGGTCGTGTTCGACGCCGAGCGCCGCGAGATTTTCCGCACGTCGGGCGCCGATGCAGTTATCGGGGAATTGGGGGCGACGTATGAGTAAAGGCGTTCTGTATGGGGTGGGCCGCGCAATCGGCTGGCCGGGGACGAAGGTGGTCATGAAGGCGCGCCGCTCGCTTGCGGACACGAAGCGCTTTCTTTGCGAGGAGGGCGCCTTCGACGGTGCCGAGCTTGTAGAGGACTGTGGGCTTCCGGGCGAGCGCGTGTACTGCTCGCTTGACGATGTGCCCGATCGGGGCAGCTACTTCTCGACGATGGTGGTGCGCTAGATGAGGGTTTCCTGCATAGCGTTCACTGAGAGGGGGTATGCGTTGGCGGAGCGCACCGCACGCGCGCTTTCCGATTGCGCGCAGACAGGTGAAGATGACCCTGGCTGGGACGTTTCCGTTTCGCGCGGGTTCGGCGAGGGGAAGGTCGACTTGCGCGCATGGACGGCGCTCGCGTGGGAAGCGTCGGACGCGCTTCTGTTCGTGGGCGCGGCGGGCATCGCCGTGCGGGCTATCGCGCCGTATGTCGCCTCGAAGGCAAACGATCCCGCGGTTGTGGCGATCGACGAGGCGGGGCGCTTTGCCGTCCCGCTTTTGTCGGGGCATTTGGGCGGTGCGAACGAGCTGGCGCAAACTGTGGCACGCGTGGCAGGGGTCATCCCCGTCATCACCACGGCGACTGACGTCCGCGGCGTGTGGGCGGTGGATACGTGGGCGCGCCGTGTGGGGCTCGCCGTTTCGAATCCCGAGGCCATCAAGCGAGTGTCGGCGCGGCTGCTTTCGGGCGGGCGCGTGGCGCTCTATTCCGACATGCCGATTTCGGGACAGCCGCCTGAGGGGGTTGACATTGCGTCAGACCGCGCTCGGGCCGATATCGTCGTGTCGCCGTTCGCTGGCGCGAACGCAGGTGCGTCCGTTTGCGCGGCGGAGACAACGGGCGAGGTCGTGCTCGCCGGTGAGACGGGGAAGCCGGCGGGCGTGCGGGCGCAGGCGCCTGCGTCCGAGCCGCTTCGTCTTGTCGTGCCCTGCATCGTTGCGGGCATAGGGTGCCGTCGCGGTGCGTGCGCCGAAGCGATCGAGGAGGCGTTTCTTCTCGCGTGCGGGCAGGCGGGTATCTCGCCTTCGGCCGTGCGCAAGGCGGCGACGATCGACGTGAAGGCGCACGAGGAGGGTCTGCTCGCCTTCTGCCGCGCGCGCAATATTCCGCTTGCGACGTATTCCGCAGATGAGTTGTCGCGGGTCGAAGGCAGCGTTTCGCCATCTGATTTCGTGCGCGCGACGGTGGGGGTCGACAACGTGTGCGAGCGCGCGGCGCTCGCGGACGGGGGCAAACTTATCTTCCCGAAGCTCGCTCACAGCGGCGTGACCGTCGCGTTTTCCAAGGTAACTATCGAACTTTCGTTTAAGGAGCGGTGATGGGAAAGCTCTTCGTGGTGGGGATCGGCCCGGGCGGCCCCGACGGCATGACGATTGCGGCCCGGCGCGCGCTCGAGGCGGCCGACATCGTTGTGGGGTACACGAAATACGTGGAGCTCGCGCTCGCCGCCGTGCCCGACGCGGCGCATCTCGCGACGCCGATGATGCACGAGGTCGAACGATGCCGCCTGGCGCTTTCGCGCGCGCAGAGCGGAGAAGCCGTGGCGCTCGTGTGCAGCGGTGACGCGGGCGTGTACGGCATGGCGAGCCCCGTGCTGGAGCTTGCGGAGGACTACCCCGATGTAGACGTGGAAGTTATCGCCGGGGCCACCGCGGCTCAGAGCGGGTCGGCGGTGCTCGGCGCCCCGCTTGCCCACGACTTCGCGGTCGTGTCGCTCTCCGACCTGCTCACGCCATGGGAGGTCATCGAGCGCAGGCTCGCCGCCGTGGCGAGCGCCGACTTCTGCATCTGCTTGTACAACCCGCGCAGCAGAAAGCGCGCCGACAGGCTCTCACGCGCGGCGAAGATTATGCTCGAATGGAAGGCCCCCGACACGCTCTGCGGCTGGGTACGCAACATCGGGCGCGAGGGGCAGCAGTCGGGCATGTGCAGGCTCTCTGAGCTGGGGGAGATCGACGCCGACATGTTCACCACCGTGTTCGTCGGCAACGCGGACACGAAGCGCGTAGACGGCCGTATGGTTACGCCGCGCGGGTATTGGGAGATTCCATGCGAAAGGTAACGATCATCGGGGCGGGGCCCGGAAACCCCGACTTGCTCTCGCGCTCGGCGCTCGACGCGATCGGCATCGCCGACGTGGTCATCGGTGCTCATCGCGCGCTTGTCGGCATCGACGTGCCGCCCGACGTGGTGAGATGCGAGCTCGTGAAGACGGCGGACATCGTAGCCGCGCTCACCGATGCGGCGCCGTGGCAGCGCGCCGTGGTTGTGATGACGGGCGATGTGGGGCTGTTCAGCGGCGCGCGCCGCCTGGTGGAGGCGCTCTCCGGCGATGCGCAGGTGGACGTGCGCGTCATTCCCGGCATAAGCTCAGCGTCTTATCTCGCCGCGCGTCTCGCGCGTCCATGGCAGGATTGGCGCTTCGCGAGCGCTCACGGCGTGGCGTGCGACATTGTGGCCGAGGCCGAGCGCTCAGGCGAGCTCTTCCTCGCCACGTCGGGCGGGGAAGACCCCTCGCGGCTTTCGGGCGAGCTTGTGCAGGCGGGCTTCGGGGACGCGCGCGTGACGGTGGCCGAGCGCTTGTCGTACCCCGAGGAGCGCATCACCTGCGCGACCGCAAGTGAAATCGCAGGTCAGACGTTCGACGACTTGAACGTGATGCTTATTGAGTTCGCAGGCAGCGCCGGGTCGCCTGCGGGCTCTTGCGCAGCCTCCGAGGCGCCGGCCGACGCGTCATCGCCCGCGGCGGCTTCTTCCGCGGCGGACCCTGCGGGCGCATCCCGCGCCGCGAGCTCCCGCTGGCCGTACGCTTCCTCGGGCATTCCCGACGAGCTCTTCATCCGCGGCGACGTTCCCATGACCAAGCAGGAGGTGCGCGCCGTCGCGCTCGCGAAGCTGCGCCTTACCGCTACCGACACCGTGTGGGACGTCGGAGCCGGCACGGGGAGCGTGTCGATTGAGGCGGCGCTCGTCGCGCGAGCGGGGTCGGTATGGGCGGTCGAGCGCAACGCGGCCGGCGTGCGGCTCATCCGAGAGAACGCGGATGCATTCGGGTGCGGCAACGTACATGCGGTCCCCGGTGTCGCCCCCGAAGCGCTCGCGAAACTGCCCGTCCCCGACGCCGTGTTCGTCGGCGGGGGCGCGGGCGAGCTTCCCTCCATCGTGGAGGCGGCGCTCGAGAAGAACTCGCAGGTTCGCCTGTGCGTGCCATGCGTCACCGTTGAGACGCTCACCGAGGCGTGCGTGCTTCTCTCGGGTTCGCGCTTTAAGGGGTTCGAGGCGTGCCAGGTGTCGGCCGCCCGCGCCGAGGCTGTAGGCTCGCACCATCTTATGAAGGCGCAAAACCCCGTGTTCCTCGTCAGCGCGCGTGGTGCGGGTGGGGAAGGCGGCGCCCGGTGAGCACGACCATCCCGCGTTTCATGGTCGCTGCGCCCTCGAGCGGGAGCGGCAAGACGGTCGTTACGTGCGCGCTCCTGCGCGCGCTTGCGCGCCGCGGCCTCGCATGCGCGGCCTTCAAATGCGGCCCCGACTACATTGACCCGCTCTTTCATCGCCGCGTCGTGGGCGCGCGCTCGGGCAACTTAGACGGCTTCTTCACCGACGCCCCGACGCTGCGCGCCCTGCTCGCACGCGGCGCCGCGGGCGCGGATGTCGCGGTGCTCGAGGGGGTCATGGGCTTCTACGACGGCATGGCGCCCGGCGTGGCCGACGCGAGCAGCTACCAGGTTGCGCGCGACACGGAAACGCCGGTCGTTTTAGTGGTGAACGGGCGCGGGGCGTCTTTATCGCTTGCCGCCGTAATCCGCGGCATCGCCGAGTTCCTGCCTTGTGCGAACGTGCGCGGGGTCGTGCTGAACAAGACGAGCGCCGCTTCCTGCGCCTACGCGAAGCCTGCGATCGAGAAACACACGGGCGTCGCGGTTTTGGGTAATATCCCCGCCGACGAGGCGTTCTCGCTCGAAAGCCGGCATCTGGGGCTTGTGACCGCCGACGAGGTCGAGCAGCTCTCCGCGCGCATCGACAAGATGGCCGAGCTGGTGGAAAAGAGCGTCGACGTCGACCGCTTGCTCGAAATAGCGGCGACGGTACCCGATATCCGCGAGGAACCTTACCGGTTGGAGCCGATCGCGGGAGTGCAGCCCATCGTCGCCGTCGCGCGTGACGAGGCGTTTTCGTTCTACTACGAGGAGAACCTGCGTGCGCTTGAGGACCTGGGTTGCGAGCTGGCCTTTTTCAGCCCCCTGTGTGATAGCGAGTTGCCCCGGGGGACAAGCGCCCTCTATCTGGGAGGCGGCTACCCGGAGCTCCATGCGCGGCAGCTCTCCGAGAACGTGCCGATGCGCGAGGCGGTGCGGCGCGCGGTGGAATCTGGCGTGCCGACGGTCGCCGAATGCGGTGGGTTTCTGTACCTACAGCGCGAAATCGCCGATAGCGAGGGGCGGCGCTGGCCTGTTGCGGGCGCCCTTGAGGGCGCAAGCGAGAACGGGGGAAGGCTGTCCCATTTCGGGTACGTGGAGCTCACTTCCCAACGCGACGGGCTCTACGGGCCGTGCGGCACACGCATCCGCGCGCACGAGTTCCACTACTGGCAGTCCACCTGCCCGGGCGGCGACTTCTGGGCGCAGAAGCCCCGGCGCGACAAGGGCTGGCCGTGTATGACGACCACCCCGTCCCTGGTTGCGGGCTTCCCGCATGTGTACTATCCTGCGAACCCCGACGTTGCGCGCGCGTTCGCGTCTGCCGCAGCGTCGTTCGCAGAGAGGAGACGGCATGGCTGAAGCAACCGAAACCGCGCTTGCCAGCATCCGCGAGGAAGTCGAGCGCGCGTTCTCGTCGGCGCCGGGCGCCGTGCTTGAAGCCGCGCTCTCCCGCATCGCGCCCGCAGACGAGTGCGCCCGCGCCGCCGCGTACGCCGCGTGGGACTCCATCGCGCACCCCTTGGGGGGTTTGGGCGACTTTGAAGACGCCGTCGCGTGTATCGCCGCAGCTCAGGGGAGCGCCGAGGTTGCCGAGTTTCCCCGTGCGCTCGCGGTATTCTTCTCCGACAACGGGGTCGTTGCCGAAGGCGTGTCGCAAAGCGGGCAAGACGTGACGCGAGCCGTCGCGCGCAACATGTGCGAGGGGGCCACGAGCGCGTGTCGCATGGCGGCGTTCGCGGGTGCCGAGGTCGTGCCCGTCGACGTGGGTATGGCCCGGGGCATAGAAGACGCGCGCATGGTGCGCGCGAACGTACGGCGGGGGAGCGGCAACATCGCGCACGGCTCCGCTATGTCTCGCGATGAGGCCGTGCGCGCGATCGATGTCGGAATCGCCGTCGCGTGCGGGCTTGTCCGCGCCGGCGTGCGCCTTCTCGCCGCGGGCGAGATGGGCATCGGCAACACGACCACCTCGGCGGCGGTGGCCGCAGTGCTCATCCGGGCGGACGCGCGGAGCCTCGTCGGGCGCGGCGCGGGGCTCTCGGACGCCTCGCTCGCGCGCAAGCGCGACGTGGTCGAGCGCGCTATCGACGCGAACTCGCCCGATCCCGCCGACCAGATCGACGTGCTCTCGAAGGTGGGCGGCTTCGACATCGCGGCGATGTGCGGCTTCTACCTGGGGGCCGCGGCCTCGAAGGCGCCGGCGCTCCTTGACGGGGTCATATCCTGCACGGCGGCCCTGTGCGCGGCGCGTCTGTGCCCCAACGTCTTGGGCTACCTCGTGGGCACCCACGCATCAAGCGAACCCGCAAGCCAGGAGCTCCTTCGCGAGCTCGGCATAAAGGCACCCCTCGTCGCAGGCATGCACTTGGGCGAGGGCGCGGGCGCCATGGCGTATCTGCCCCTTCTGGATTCGGCGCTGCGCGTGTACCGGGATGGGAAGACGTTCACGGCGACTGGCATGGCTGCTTACGAGCATTTCGAGGCTGGGAAATGACGGTGACGTTCGTTATCGGCGCCGCAGCGAGCGGCAAGAGCGCCTATGCCGAGTCCCTGTGCCTCGGGCACGACGGCCCCCGCGTGTACCTGGCAACGATGGAGCCCTTCGGGGAAGAGGGCGCCCGCCGCATCGCGCGCCATCGGGCGCTGCGCGAGGGCAAGGGGTTTTCCACCCTCGAGCGCACGCGTGACGTGGGCGCCGCAGCGTCCGGGCTTCCGTGCGGCTGCACGCTTCTTTTGGAGGACGTGGGCAACCTGGTTGCGAACGAGCTCTTCGCGGAAGGCGGCTTGTCGCCACGTGACCCCGATGCTGCGGCGCGCGAGGTGCTCGGAGGCATCGAACGGCTCGCTCAGGCCGCTGCGCATACGGTGGTGGTCACCGTCGACGTGTTCGCCGATGGGATGCGCTACGATGAGGGGACCGAGGCATGGAGGCGCGCGCTCGCGCGCGTGAACGCTGGCGTGGCGGCGCTGGCCGACCGCGCAGTCGAAGTGGTATTCGGGATTCCCGTGTGGATGAAAGGCGAAGGACCTACAAGGTGAAGATAGCAGAGACAATCGGCGCGGCGTTCGGAACGTTCTCGCGCATCCCCGTCCCGAAATCGGCCTGGACCGATTTCGGATCAACCCATGCGCTTGCCGCGTTTCCCCTGGTGGGCCTTGCGGAAGGCTTCCTCATGACGGCGTGGGGGTACGTGGCGAACCTGCTCGGCGTACCCGCGACCATCGTCGCGGCCGTGCTCGCGGCGCTGCCTGTGGCGGTGACGGGAGGCATCCACCTAGACGGGCTCTGCGACACCTCCGATGCGCTTGCAAGTTGGGCCCCGCGCGAGCGAAAGCTCGAGATCATGCACGACCCGCGGGCGGGCGCCTTCGGGGTCATCGGTGTTGTCGTGTACCTTATTCTGCAGTTTTCCCTGTTCACCGCGCTGCCGCTTACGGCGGGGGCGTTCCTCGCGCTTCTGTGCTCGCTCGTGTTCTCCCGCGCGCTTTCGGGGCTCGCCGTAGAATGCTGGCCTGCCGCGCGGGCGGACGGCATGGCCGCGGGACTCTCGCCTGCTAAGAAGCGCGCGGCGATCGTCGTGCCGCTTTGCGCTTTCGCTGCGGCTTCGGCTGCAGGGATGGTCGCGTGCGCTCAGGCCGTCGGCGCCCTTATGGCGGTGGCGGGGCTTTTGGCGCTCGCGTGGTATCGCCATGTTGCCCTGTCCCGCTTCGGCGGGGTGACGGGGGATTTGGCCGGATGGTTTCTGCAATGGGCCGAGCTCGCGATGCTTGCCATGCTGGTGGCGGGGGGCATGCTCCTATGATGCTCGTGGTAGGTGGCGCGCATTCGGGGAAGAGGACCTTCGTGCGCGAAAAGCTCGGGTTCGCGGCGGACGATTTCGTCGACGCGGCGCAGCTAGCGGAGGGCGGCGTGCCCGCGGCTTTTGCCGGCCGCGTCGCGTACCGTGCTGAGGAACTCGTACGCGCGCTCGACGCTGACCGGGCGCTCGAGCGGCTGATCGGCTTCGACGCAGTGATTCTGTCCTTGGTCGGCTCGGGGGTCGTCCCCATGCGTGCGGAAGACGCCCAATGGCGCGAGCGCGCGGGGCGCCTGGGATGCGCGCTCGCTACGCGCGCCGACGTCGTCGTGCGCATGACGTGCGGGATCCCCCAGGTCATCAAAGGAAACCTTGCCGATGCACCTCGAGGGACGCAGGGCGCGGGCGCGCCTTTGGAAGTCGTCTTTGTGCGCCATGGTGCCACGGCGGGCACGGAAGACCATCGCTACAGCGGGGCGGGCACCGACGAGCCCCTGTCGAGCGCGGGCGAGCGCGCTTTGCGCGATCTCGAGTGCGATCGTGACGTGTTCCGTGTTATCACGAGCGGCATGGCCCGAACCGACCAGACGGCGCGCATTCTCTTCCCGAACGCGGAGCTTATGGCGTGCCCCGGTCTGCGCGAGATGGATTTCGGCGACTTCGAGGGGCGAAGCGCCGCCGAGCTTAAAGAGGATGTGCGTTACCGCGCCTGGGTAGACTCCTGGTGCGAGACGCGCTGCCCGCATGGCGAGGGTAAGAGTGATTTCACCAGCCGCGTCGTCGCGGCGTTTCGGGAGGCGTGCGAATCGGAGCGCGCCCAGGGGAGTGGGCGCGCCGTCTTCGTCGTACACGCGGGTACCGTGAAAGCGCTGCTCTCCGAGCTAGCTGTCCCGAAAATGGGATACTTCGACGTGCATACCGAGCCGGGTGGTGCATGGGCCGCCACCTGGGATGGGCGCTGCCTTCGCGACGTTCGCCCCGCTTCGGGGGGCGATGCCCGGTGATGACGATTCTTGCCGTCGCCGCCGGGTTCGCGGCCGACCTTGCCTTCGGCGACCCGCGCTGGCTTCCCCATCCCGTCGTCGCCATGGGGCGCGCGATCACGTGGGCCGAAGGCCGCCTGCGGGGCGCATTCCCGCAAACGTCCGCGGGCACGCGCGCCGCAGGGCTTGTGCTCGCCGTGGCGCTTCCGCTTGCGTGTGGGCTTTTGACCTGGGGAATCCTGCATCTTTGCGGCATGGTTCACTCCGGCTTGCGCTTCGTGGCCGAGGCATGGGCGAGCTATCAGATTCTCGCGGCATGCGAGCTTCGCCGCCAGAGCCTGGCCGTGGTCCGCGCGTTCTCGAAGGGCGGCCTTGTCGCGGCGCGCGAAGCCGTCGGGCTCATCGTGGGACGCAACACGTCTGTTCTCGACGAGCAGGGCGTGGCGCGCGCCGCCGTGGAAACCGTGGCGGAGAACGCGAGCGATGGCGTCATCGCGCCGCTTTTCTACCTTATGATCGGGGGTGCGCCCTTGGGCATGGCGTACAAGGCGGTGAACACGCTCGACAGCATGGTAGGCTACAAAAATGAGCGCTACATCGACTTCGGCTGCGCCTCGGCGCGCCTCGACGATGCGGTGAACTGGATTCCCTCGCGCTTATCGGCCCTGCTCATGATCGCCGTGTGCCCGATCGTCGGGCTCGACGCGCGCGGGGCGGCGCGCATCTGGCGCCGCGACAGGCGTCGCCATGCGAGCCCCAACTCGGCGCAGACCGAGTCAGCGTGCGCGGGCGCGCTCGGGCTGCGCCTGGCGGGACCCGCGGTGTATTTCGGCAAGCTCGTTGAGAAACCGACGATAGGCGACGCGTCCCGTGAAATCGAGTGGGGCGACATCGCCCGGGCGACAAGGCTCATGCTCGCCGCGTCCGTATGCGCGCTCGTCGTCTTCGGCGCCGCGCGCGCGGCGGTCGTGCTCGCCGTGGGGGCGATGGCATGAGGGAAGACCACGCCGCGTCCCGGGCTGCCGGGGGAATCCTGCGCGCCCGTGCGCATGGGGGCAGCTCGCAATCGCTCGGCATCGCTTGCGAAGGGGGCGCCTCCGACCTCATTGACTTCTCGGTGAACGTGAATCCGGCAGGCCCCTCGCCGCGCGCCGTCGCCGCAGCTTGCAAGGCGCTTTCTCGAATCGACGCCTACCCCGATAGGGAAAGCCGCGCCCTCGTTCGCGCCCTAGGGCGCGCCCAGGGCATTCCCGAAGATACTATCGTCTGCGGCGCGGGCGCGTCTGACATCATCTGGCGGCTCGCCGCGGCGGTACGCCCGAAACGCATCGTCGTGTGCGCGCCGACGTTCTCTGAATATGCGGAGGCGGCATCGTACTACGGTGCATGCGTGCAGGAGTTCCCGCTCTCCGAGGCGGATGACTTCGACGTGCCCGCCTCCTTCGCCCGCGCGATCGAGGGGCCGGGAGACGTGGCGTACCTCTGCAATCCGAACAACCCGACGGGGCGCCTCGTCGACCCCCGCGTGATCGATGCCGCGGCTTGCCGCTGCGAGCAGGTGGGCGCGCTGCTCGTCGTGGACGAGTGCTTCCTCGGATTTGCGCCCGACGCCCGCGAAAGGAGCGTGGCCGCACGCGCCGCGTGTTCGCACCATGTGGCCGTGCTCTCCGCGTTCACCAAGCTCTACGGAATGGCAGGGTTGCGGTTGGGGTATCTGATCAGCGGAAACGCCCAACTCATCGAGGGGATTCGTCGGGCGGGGCAGGCGTGGCCCGTCTCCTCGGTCGCCGAGGCCGCGGGCATCGCCGCCCTGGAAGACGTCGAATACGTCTCGCGCACGCGCGATGTATTGGCGGGCGAGCGAGCGTGGCTTTCCCACGAGCTCGCCTCGCTCGGGCTTTCCGTCGTGCCGTCGGATGCGAACTTCCTTTTAGTCCGCACGCCGGCGAAAGACATCCCCGAGCGCCTGTATAAACAGGGGGTTTTGGTCCGCACGTGCGACTCGTTTTCGATACTGTCCCGTTTCTGGTGCCGCGTCGCCGTGCGCACGCACAAGGAGAATGCCCGGCTTGCGATGGCGTTCAGCCGCGCGCTTCGGGCGGAAGGCGCATCGGGCGAAGGCGAACCCGACGAACGGGGCGGCGCTTCTTGCAGCGGCGCTATGGCGGGCGCGGATGGCCGAGGCTCGGCGAAGGAGGTCGATACCCGTGGGTAGGGCGAAGCCCATCATGATCCAGGGCACCATGTCGAACGCGGGGAAGAGCCTGCTTGCGGCGGGGCTGTGCCGTGTGCTTTCGCAGGACGGCCTGCGCGTGGCTCCCTTCAAGAGCCAGAACATGGCGCTCAACAGCGGTGTCACGGCCGACGGGCTCGAGATGGGGCGCGCTCAGATCATGCAGGCCGAGGCGTGCGGCATCGCGCCCGACGTGCGCATGAACCCCATCCTGCTCAAGCCCGAAAGCGATCACCGAAGCCAGCTCATCGTGGCCGGCAAGGCGCAGGGAGCCTTCGCTGCGAGGGACTACTTCGCGCGAAAGAAGGCGCTCATGCCGCAGATTTTGGAGGCGTTCGATTCGCTCGCGGAGGAAAACGACGCCATCGTCATCGAGGGCGCCGGCAGTCCCGTCGAAATCAACCTTGCCGAAAACGACATCGTCAACATGGGGCTCGCGCGCGCCGTGTCCTCCCCCGTGCTGCTCGCGGGCGACATCGACCCAGGCGGGGTGTTTGCCCAGCTCTACGGCACGGTCGCGCTCCTTGCGCCCGAGGACCGCGCGCTTTTGCGGGGGCTTATGGTGAACAAGTTCCGCGGCGATGTGGAAATCCTGCGTCCGGGTTTGGCTCCGCTCGAGAAAATGTGCGGGGTTCCCGTCGTGGGGGTCGTGCCGTATCTTACGCTCGACCTGGACGACGAGGACTCGCTCGCGCCGCGCCTAACTGCCCGCGAGGCGCGCGGCGTCATCGACGTCGCCGTCGTGCGCCTTCCGCATCTGTCGAACTTCACCGACTTCGACCCGCTTTCGCGCGTGCCCGGCATGGGCGTGCGCTACGTTTCCTCGACGACCGATCTGGGCCGACCCGACCTGGTGGTGCTTCCCGGCTCGAAGTCCACGCTCGACGACGCGCGCTGGCTTGCGGCTAGCGGCATCGGAGCCTGTGTACGCGCGCTTTCGGGCGCGGGCACGCCGGTGCTCGGCATATGCGGAGGCTACCAGCTTTTGGGAGACGAGCTTTCCGACCCGCACGGCAGGGAAGGCGCTGGCACCGCGCGCGGGCTCGGGCTCATCCCTGCAAATACGGTGTTCAAGGAGGAAAAGCGCCTCGCCCAGTCGGAGCTGCGCATCACGGGCGCCCAAGGCGCGTTCTCGGTGTGGAACGGCATGACGGCGCGCGGGTACGAGATTCACGACGGCGATACGACCGTCTCCTGCGCCCCTGCGGGCACGATTGGCGGCAAACCAGAAGGCGCGGCCTGCGGAAACGTGTTCGGAACCTATCTCCACGGCCTGTTCGACGAACCGGGGGTGGCACTCGCCCTCGCGCGCTCGCTCGCGCGCATGCGCGGCCTGCCCGAGAGCGTCCTGGGTGCTGAGGGCGCGGTGTCCGCGGCCGATCACCGTGCGCGCGAGTTCGACCGCCTGGCCGACTCCGTGCGCGGGGCGCTCGACATGGAGTATGTCTACCGCATTATCGAGGAGGGCGTATGATCCACGTGTATCATGGCGACGGCAAAGGCAAGACCACGGCGGCGATGGGGCTCGCCCTTCGCATGCTCGCCGCAGGCCGCCGCGTCGTCGTTGTGCAGTTCCTGAAAGACGGCGAAAGCGGGGAGGCGCGCCTGCTCGCCGAGCATTTCGGCGTGCCCGTGTTCGCGGGGAAGGCGTCGGACAAGTTTACCTGGTCCATGACGTCGGAAGAACTTGCCGCGACGCGCGAGTTGCACGATGGGAACCTCGCTTCCGCGCTCGCCGAGCTCGAGGGCGCGCAGGAGGGGCTGCTCGTGCTCGACGAGGCGCTCGACGCGCTTTCGAAGGGGCTTGTCGACGAGGCGCTCGTGGACCGCGCGCTCGATATGTCCGCGCGCGGCGTCGAAGTAGCGCTCACCGGGCGCGCGCCTTCCCGCAAGATCGTGGAGAAGGCCGACTACATAACCGAGATGCGGTGCGAGAAACACCCCTACGAGCAGGGGATATGTGCAAGGGAAGGAGTGGAGTACTAGATGGATTCCAAGGAGATGGCGCCCGGCGACATCGAGCGGCGCAGCTTTGAGATCATCACCGAAGAGCTCGGCGGCCGCACGTTCCCGCCGCTCGAAGAACCCGTCGTGAAGCGCGTCATCCACACCACTGCCGACTTCTCGTACGCCGATTCCCTCGTTTTCACTCATGACGCCGCGCACTGTGCGCTCGACGCACTGCGCGCAGGGGCCACGGTGCTCACCGATACGAACATGGCGCTCGCAGGCATAAGCAAGCCTGCGCTCGCGAAGCTCGGCTGCAAGGCCGTGTGCTACATGGCCGACCCTGATGTCGCCGTGGCTGCGCGCGCCGCGGGCACGACTCGCGCCGTTGCGAGCATGGACAAAGCTTGCGGCATCGAGGGTCCGCTCATCGTGGCCGTCGGCAACGCTCCCACAGCACTTCTGCGCCTCGCCGAGCTCATGGACGAGGGGAAGATCGCGCCCGCGCTCGTCGTTGGGGTGCCGGTCGGGTTTGTGAACGTGGTCGAGGCGAAAGAGGAGCTACTCGCGCGACGCGCGCCGGCCATCGTCGCGAGGGGTCGCAAGGGTGGTTCGACCGTGGCGGCCGCCATTATGAACGCGCTGCTCTACCAGATCACGCGCCCAGGCGGCCCGAAGTGACGGCGCCCGCATCTGCGCCGGCGCTGCGCATCTTCGCCGGCACCACCGAGGGCCGCCTTCTGTGCGAATGGGCGAGCGGGGCGGGCATCCCCGCCCGTGCCTACGCGGCAACCGAGTACGGAGGCGAGCTTTTGGGCGAGCTTCCGGGCATCGAGGTGCATGCGAGCAGGCTCGACGAGGCCGACATGGAGCGCGAGCTTTCCGGCGCGCGCGTCGTCGTCGACGCCACGCACCCCTTCGCTACGCTCGCCAGCGGCAACATCCGGGCCGCTTCGCTTGCCGTGGGTGTACGATGTCTGCGCCTTGCGCGTGCGGCCGAGGCGCTGCCCAAAGGCGTCGTGTCGGTCGCGTCGATCGCCTGCGCGGCGCGCTTTCTCTCCGAGAACCCGGGTCGCGCGCTTCTCACGACGGGGAGCAAGGAGCTTGCTCCCTATACGCGCGTCGCCGATTTCTCGGAGCGCTTCTTCGTGCGTGTGCTCCCGCTGCCCGGTGCTATAACGAAGTGCATCGACGCGGGGTTTTCGCCGTCGCACGTCATCGGCATGCAGGGGCCCTTCACCCGCGAGCTCAACGAGGCGATGCTTCGGCAGGTGGGAGCCCAGTGGCTTGTGACCAAGGACTCGGGAACCGTAGGCGGCACGGCCGAGAAGCTTGCCGCCGTGCGCGACGTGGGAGCGCGCTGCATCGTGGTCACCCGTCCCGCCGAGGGAGACGGGGGCCTTTCGCTTCGGGAAGTGGAAGACGCACTCTTACGGGAGTTCGCGCGCTAGGCGCTCGCCGCGCCTGCGCGTCCTCCCGCCCGCGAGGAGGAGCGCCCCGAGCAAGCTCGAGCCGTACAAGACCGTCATCCGCCAATAGCTCGAGGAGGACGCCCGGAACTGGCGCAAGCAGCCCTTCAATAAGTTGCGGTGAAATAGTGTCTGTTTTTGCTGCTAGATAGCATATTCAGTCCCTAATTCACCGCAACTTGTTGGTGGTGGCTTACTGGTAGCGTAGGCACTCCACCGGGTCGAGCTTTGCCGCGCGGCGAGCGGGATAGAAGCCAAAGATTACGCCGATGCCGACGGAGACGGCGAAGGCCAGCAGTACCGTGGTGATTGAAAAGCTCGGTGTGATTTGCCCGCTGGCACCGAGCTCGCCGAGAACCCCTGATCCTGCGGCAAACATCGCAAGAGCCCAGGCCAGCAGATAGCCAATCAGGACACCTAGCAGTCCGCCGGTGACGCACAGCGCCGAGGACTCGGCCAAAAACTGCGCGGTGATATCACGACGACTGGCGCCCAGAGCGCGGCGGATGCCGATCTCGCGAATGCGCTCCGTTACGTTGGTAAGCATCATATTCATAATGCCGATACCGCCGACAAGCAGCGAGATGCTGGCGACAGCACCCATGATGAGCGAAAACGCGCCCATAAAGGAGTTGAGTGCATCGATGGCGCTTTTCATGGAGGTCGCCGATACACTGTTGTACTCATCCTCCTCCTCGATGCCCTTCATCGCGCGCACCTTGGACTCGATGGTCTTGCGGAGCTCATCCATGTCCGTGCCCTCGGCGGCGAGCGCCGTTACGCTGGGGAATGAAGGATTCTCGTCGCCAAACAGGCCGGAGATGGTTTCGCGTGGCATATACAGCGTGAGCGAGCCCATGGAGTCGCTGCCGCCGTCAATCACGCCGACAATCTGCACCTCGCCGTTGGACACCTTGATGGTTTTCCCCAGCGCATCCTGTTCGTTGCCGTAAAGCTGATCGGCGCCGCCGCGGCTGATGAGCGCCACGCGCGAGCCTGATTGAGACTCGGCCTGGGAATAGGTACGCCCCGCAACGAGCTTTCCGGCCCCCACGGCGTCGAGCATGTCGCTATCGACACCCTGTGCCATGACGGTATAGCTTTTATCGCCGGTCTTGTACTCGGTATACGCGCTGTCGACAATGCCGATCTGCTCTATCTGCGGCACCAGTTTTTGAAGCTTCTCGATGTCCGACTCTGTGAGTTCTTGCGACGAATAGATTTGCACCATGCGTGCCGCATTGAGGCCCAGGCTGTTGACCAGGCTGTTTTGGATGCCGCCGATGAGCGAAGTCATGGCGATAACCGAGGCGATGCCGATGACAATGCCCAGGATGGTGAGCAGGCTGCGCCCCTTGTTGGCCTCGAGCGAGTGAAGGGCTTCCTGGATGAGATCGCGGGCGCTCATGCCATCTCTCCTTTCGGCGGGTTGGCGGAGGCGGAAATCATGGGCAGGCTATCCACGGCGCTGCGCAGGGTCCGCGGTGCATGTGGAATATACGCGCCATCGTGAATGCGACCGTCGCGGATGGTCACGGCACGGTCGGCCTCGGCGGCGATGCCGGGGTCGTGTGTGATAAGCACGATGGTTTTGCCGTGCTTCTGGAGCTTATGGAAGGTCTCCATCACAAGCGCTCCGGTAGCGGAGTCCAGGTTTCCCGTCGGCTCATCGGCCAGGATGATGGGCGGGTCATTGACGAGGGCGCGCGCGATTGCGACGCGCTGCATCTGGCCGCCCGAGAGCTCGGATATGCGGTGGTCCCAGTGGTCGACGGGCAGCGTGACAGCCTGCAGCGCGTGAACGGCGCGCATTTCGCGCTGGCTACGGGGCACATTGGTGTAGGCCAGCGGCAGCATGACGTTTTCGATAACCGACAGGCGCGGCAGCAGGTTGAAGCTCTGAAAGACAAAGCCAATGCTCAGGGCGCGGACTTCGGTGAGCTCGTCATCATCGAGCTCGGCCACGTTGAGCCCTTGCAGGTAATAGTCGCCCGCCGTCGGTTTGTCCAGGCAGCCCAGGATGTTCATGAGCGTTGACTTGCCCGAGCCCGAAGGGCCGGTAATGGCGACGAACTCGCCGGGTTCTACCGCCAGGCTCACGTTGTGCAGGATGTGGGCGCAACCCGCCTCGCTCTCAAAAATGCGGTGCACGTTGCGGATGTCGATAACGGGACGCATTACATGCCCTCGTCGTCAGACATGCTGCCCGAATCCGTGCTGTAGCCGCCGTCAGCCGTTGCGTCCGCTCCGGTGTCCATGACGAGGGTGTCGCCATCGCGCAGCTTGGTAACCGGCACGTTGGGGTTGATCTCGTTGCCCTGGTCGTCGCGCTTTACCTGTGTCTTGCCGACTACGGCTTCGTTGTCGTTTTGCGTCACGACGGTCACCTTCACGCGACGGGTATGCTTGCCCTCGTCATCGGTTGCCACGTTGACGTAATAGTGTTCGCCGTCTTCGGTCATGAGCGCCATCGTCGGCACCATCACCACGTCGTCGAGCTGCTCGGTCACCACCGATACCTCGGCCGTCATGCCCGGCTTCAGGCGCGCGTCGGGCGCCTCAATGAGAATGTCGACGTTAAAGGTTACGCTGCCGCCGCCACCGTTGGCGGCGTCGGAGTTTGCCACCGATGCGATAGCCGTGACGGTGCCCTGGCTCACGATATCGGGAAACGCAGGATACGTGACGTTGGCGCTCTGCCCAACGGCGATCTTGGCGATGTCCTTTTCGCCTACCTGCACGGTCACCTTCATCTTGGATAGGTCGGCGATTTGCATGCACTGCTTGCCGTCGCTAGTATCGCTTTCGCCCATGATCATGCCGCCTGTTACCGTGGCGCCCACCTTGGCGTTGAGCTCCACGATGCTACCCGAGCTCGGGGCCGTGACCGTACGGCTGGCTGCCTTGGCGTTCGCCTGATCGAGGTTTGCCTGGGCCGATGCGAGGCTGCGCTGTGCGGCCGATACGGCGTTTGTGTCCGCTGATGCGGCGGTGATGCCAGCTGCTGCGGAAGCTCCATCATCGTCCGTCGTTGGGGTGGCCTGCGCGGCAGCGGCGGCTTTCTGCGCGTTGGTGAGGTCTTCCTGGGCGGCTGCAACTGCACGCTGCGCCTCGGCAACGTTGCGATCGAGCTCGTCGTTTTTAATGGTCATAAGCACGTCGCCCTCGTTAACGGATTGGCCCGGCTGAACGTTGATCGAATCGACCGTGCCGTCGACAGAAGGGGAGACCACTGAGGACGAAATGGGTTTGAGCTGGCCTTTCGCCTCGACCGTTGTGGTAAACGTGCCCTCGGTCACCATGTCGGTCACAGGCTCGCTAGCGCCCTGTGGCTGCGCATTGATAACCAGGGTTGCGACAATGGCAATGAGCGCGATGGCACCCACGACGCCGGCGGCAATACCGCGTCGAATCAGCTTTTTGCGCCGACGTTCGGCACGTTTTGCCTTGAGCTTGGCGTATGCCTCTTCATCGGAAATCTCGGCCGCATCGTTCGCGCGTCCGTTCTGCTTATCGGCATGCACGTTTGTAATCAGAGGAATCGTTTCGGTGGCACCTTCGGGCGTGTGCTCGGTATCATCCGGGCCCGGGGTAATGGTGGGGACATTCGGCATAGCGTCTCCTTTATAGAAAGAACCTCGATAATTATATGCGCCCACCGGTTGGGGCGGGCGCATAGGACGGTTTCTTTCGGAACTGTTAGATTGGTCGCAGCAGCTCCACGTTGTAGGAATGCGCGCGTTGCACTACGAGTGGACAACCACGCACAGGCCGACTTTGATGCAGTCGTGCAGTGCCTTGGCGTCGGCCAGGCGCAGGTTGATGCAACCGTGGCTGCCGCACCACTTGTACGACTCGGCGTTATCGAAGCTCTTGTCGTTTTGCCAGGTGGCATCGTGGAAGCCGATCATATTGCCCTCGAACGGCATCCAGTAGCTCACCGGGCTTTCGTATTTGGGCTTACCGGTCTCGGGGTCCTTGGCTCCGATCAGGGTACTGCCGCCGTCGTTGCTGTTGATCTGCCAGACGCCCTCGGGCGTGGCGTCCTCGCCCGGCTTGCCCGAGATAAAGTTGGCCTCCCAAACGATATTTCCGCTCTCGTCATAGTAGCGCGCGTGCTGCTCGGACAGGTCGACGTCGATATACGCCTTCCAGTCGGGCTCTCCCTTTGCGGTAAAGGTGTCGGCCTTCTGGGAGTACTTGATCTCGATCTCGCCGGCCTGCTTGTTGTTAATGGCGTCCTCGACCTGCTTGGCGAGCGAGCTGCTGTCGATGGACCAACCAAAGTCGCCGCCTTCGACGGCGCACTGCTTGCCATCGGCGCGCGTCCACCAGCGAGTGGAGCCCACGGTATTAAAGCCGTTGGCGAGCTCGGCTGCCCAGCTACTGATCTGCGAAGTATCGAGCGTGGGGTTGGCGGGATCGGCAAAGCTGATCCACTGCAACACGGAGCTGCCATCAACCTTGCCGGCATCCTCGCCGTTGAGCTTGAGGGTCACGTTGACGCCCAGGAAGTTGTTGGCGGCATCGCATGCGGCCTGAATCTGATCATCTGTCAGCGTTCCATTGAGTGGCTCATAGGCATTGTTGCCGAGCATGGAAAGATCTACGGACTCGGCCAGTGAGGCAAGCTCGAGCTCGGCATACTTGATGACATGCTCGCGGTTGAGTTTTTCGTTGGAGCGCGCCTTCTCGACGGTAAACTTGCCCGCTTGCTCGTCATAGGAGCTATTGGCCTCGAACGTGCCCGAACGCCCCTCGTTAAACTCGTCGATGGCGGCGCCCAGATCCTTCTCAAACTTCTTTTGGTCAAAGGTGTCGGAAAGCATGGACAGGTCGACGTCTTGATCAAGATCGACTTCGTTGGAGGTAGCGGTTGTTTTGGTTTTGCCGCTTAAGGATTCCACAAGACGGACCGGCCATATAAAGGCTTCGTTGTGGCTGATGATTTCTTTTGCGGCAGCTTCGCCGTCGACGATGGGCTCATCGGACTCGGGCTGATAGGTCCAGCTAAAGTCATCGCCTGTCACGGCGAGCTTATAGTGCTTCCATGCCGAATTGACCTTGGTGGCGGCAGACGAAGCGTTGGAGAACGAGACGTCGACGCCGGCGATGGTGGTGTTGGGGTAGGCTACCTGCGAAAACGCTACGACGCCTACGATATAGACAATGACGATTAGGCCCAGGACGACAAATAACGTCGTCTTTTTGCCCGACTTATTGTTCTCGGCGGGTTTGCGCGCGGGGCCGCGATCGCCTCGAGCGTGCGTGGGGGGCTGCTTGGGCGCATTGCCGTTTGCCTGGCGCTGCTGACGTTGTTGACGCTGCTGTCGCTGTTGGTTCGGGTGTTGGGAAGCGTTTGCTGCACTACGCTGCTGACCGTGGCTCGGCGCGATAGGACGCGGCGACTGAACGCCGCCGGTGTGCCTGCTCGGCTGCTGCGGATCGGGAATCAGTTGAGTTCGATCGTTTTGCGACATCGTATGCATATCCTTCGATTTTCGCCTTGCGGTTCATCGTGTTTTTACTGGGCTTGCATTATAGCGATTGCCCTGCTGTTTGTGGTACGGAAACGGTGGCATTCAAAAGAGGTGGGACATTTGTCCCACCTTTGAGTCGTTCTTTGCCGCTATCCGCACACACCGCATTTTGCACAGGCCGAAAGTGCGGCCGGAGCCTGCGCGATGCCGCCCTTTGCCGTCTCGCGCAGCGTGACCGGCAACGCGTGACCCACCGAGAGCATGACATGTGCCATCTGGTCAAACGGCACCAGGCTCTTAATGCCTGCGAGGGCGAGTTGTGCCGAGCTAAAGGCCGCTGCCACGCCGATGGCGTTGCGGTTTTGGCAGGGCACCTCCACGAGGCCACCGACGGGGTCACAAACGAGGCCCAGCAGGTTACTTAGCGCGATGGAACTGGCGTCAAGCGCCTGCTCGGGCGTGCCGCCGAGCATCTGTACCAGCGCGGCGGCTGCCATGGCGGCGGCGCTTCCGACCTCGGCTTGGCAGCCGCCCTCGGCGCCGGCAACGCAGGCGCTTGTGGTGAGGTTGAGGCCGATGGCGGCTGCGCAGTATAGCGCGTCCATGACCTGCTCGTCGTCGAGCTGCAGGCGATCGGCGAGCGCCAGCACGCAGCCGGGCACAACACCCGCGGAGCCGGCCGTGGGGGCGGCGACGATCACGCCCATCGTGGCGGAGCGCTCGAGCACGGCCATGGCGCGAGCCACGGCGTCGGTCTGGACAGCACCCATCAGGCTTGCACTCAAATCGTTGCGGCCGGTGGCTTCGACGAGCTTGGCCTCGCCGCCGATGAGCCCACCGAGCGAGCGCTGCGGATTGGCGAGGGGAGCCGTGGTCTCCTCGCGCATGACGTCGAGCACGCGACGCATGGCGGCGACGGCGTGGGCCTCGCCGGTCAGACGCGCCTCACGAACGGCCATGACGGCGCCGATGCTGAGCCCCAGTTCCTCGCACGCATCGAGCAGCTGCTCGCCGTCGTCGAAGATCTCCTTTGCCGAGACGCCGGGGGAGAGCGACGAGGCAGAACCGGGGAGCTCGATAAAGGTCGCGTAATCGACATTGTCGAGCTTGCGGAGCATGGGGACGACGGTGTCGTCGGGCGCGCCGTCGGTCTCAAAGACGGAGTAGGCCTGGCCGCCCACTTCGGTGCGGTAGGTGCGGCAGAAGGCGATGTTTACATGGGCGTAGGCGAGCAGGTTGGTGAGCGCGGCGAGCACGCCGGGAACGTCCTTGTGCGCCACGAAGAGCGTGGAATACATGCCCGAGATGTCGACGCCGACGCCGTTAATGCGGCTGATGCGCATCTTGCCGCCTCCCAGGCTCTCGCCGCGGACCTGTGCCGTGGCGCCCGTGTCGTCGACCATGTCGATGTCGACGGTATTGGGGTGGATGGAGGCGTCGTCGCCCTTGATGCCAAAGTGATATTCGAGGCCCTGCTCGCGTGCGAGGTCGAAGGCCTGCTTGATGTTCTCGTCATCGGTGTCGAGGCCCAGGATGCCTGCGACGAGCGCGCGGTCGGTGCCGTGGCCGCGGTAGGTGTGGGCGAAGGAGTTCCACAGGCCAAAGGTGACTTTGGTGATGCGGCCTTCCAGCAGGCTGGCAGCAACTTGGGCGCACCGCAGGGCGCCGGCGGTGTGCGATGAGCTGGGGCCGACCATGACGGGGCCCAAGATTTCGAATGCCGAGGTCGTAGCTAGTGTTTGCGGCTTGCCTGCCATGGGTGCTCCTGTTCTATCCCGTCGTTCCGAGGGGCGGGGCATACTTGTCCCGTCGTTCCGAGGGCTTTGGTATTTGGTCGCCTGCTCTACAGTCCTGGCTCGCACGGAGGCCACATTAAGTGGCCTCCGGCTCGTGCGGAACTCGCGACCGACCAAATACCAAAGCCCTCGGAACTTAGGATACATGGCTGGAGTCGCTCTGCTGCAAAATTTATCGGCCTGTGATTTATTCCATGTCCCAGGTAGGCTCATCTTCACAACCTTTAAATAAAAAAGAAGTACCGGTTGGGGCCGGTACTTCTTTTGGTGCGTTGTTATTTGGCTGTAGCTTTTCGAGTTAGCTTACAGGCCGCAGGCTGCTTTGAGTTCTTCGACTCGGTCGGTTTTTTCCCAGGTGAAGTCGGCGTCTTCTCGGCCGAAGTGACCGTAGGCTGCTGTTTTCTCGTAGATGGGGCGTCGCAGGTCTAGGTCGCGGATGATTGCGCCCGGGCGCAGGTCGAAGGTCTTCTCTACGGCCTCAACGATCTTGTCCTCGGCGACCTTAGCGGTACCGAAGGTGTCGACCATGATTGAAAGGGGCTTGGAAACGCCGATGGCGTAAGCAAGCTCGACTTCGCAGCGGTCGGCCAGGCCGGCGGCGACCACGTTCTTGGCGACCCAGCGCGCGGCATACGCGGCGGAGCGGTCGACCTTGGTGCAGTCCTTGCCGCTAAAGGCACCGCCGCCGTGACGGCCATAGCCGCCGTAGGTGTCGACGATGATCTTACGGCCAGTCAGTCCCGTGTCACCCATAGGTCCGCCCACGACAAAGCGACCGGTGGGGTTCACGTAGATGTCGGCGTTGTCCCACGGCATGTTCTCGGCGGCCATGACCGGGGTGATGACGTGCTCGATTAGGTCGGCCTTGATCTTGCCCATGTCCTCGATCTCGGCGGCGTGCTGCGTGGAGATGACGATGGTCGTGACCTCGACGGGCTTGCCGTCCTCGTAGCGCACGGTGACCTGGGTCTTGCCATCGGGACGCAGATAGGCGAGGGTACCGTCGTGACGCACGGCAGCCAGGCGCTCGGCCAGGCGGCTTGCCAGGTAGTGCGGCATGGGCATGAGGGTCTTGGTCTCGTTGGAGGCGTAACCGAACATCATGCCCTGGTCGCCGGCACCGATCAGGTCGATCGGGTCGGTGGTAGCGCCGGTCTGGGTCTCGAAGGACTCGTCAACGCCCTGAGCGATATCGGGTGACTGCTCATGGATGAGGCTCATAACGCCGCAGGTATCGCAGTCAAAACCGAATTTGGCACGGTTGTAGCCAATGCGGCGGATAACGCCGCGGGCGATTTCCTGAACGTCGACGTAGGCCTGGGTGCGAATCTCGCCGGCGACGATAACGGTGCCGGTGGTCACGAGGGTCTCGCAGGCGCAGCGGACGTTCTCCACGTTGGCGGGCACGCCGTTGGGGGCGATGTAGCCCTGCTCCTGCAGCTCTATTTCTTTGGCGAGGATTGCGTCGAGGACGGCATCGCTGATCTGGTCAGCGATCTTATCGGGATGACCTTCGGTCACCGACTCCGACGTAAAAACAAAGGACCCGTGTTGGGGTGGGATGGAACGAAGTTCTTCTGACATGATTGTCCTTTCAAAAACGTGTCCCGCGACCGTTACCATTCCGCCGGGCTCTCTATGCAAGGGCACATCATAACGCGTAAATCAAACATTCACACCCTTTCCGCACCTACTCATTGGGGACAGACTTAAATGACCAGCCTTAAACTAAGAACGTCTCCAACGACTGGTCATTTAAGTCTGTCCCCAATGATTGGGTCGGTGCCCTTTGTGCGGAGGTTGCTTTGATGCTTTATACTGATGCGGTTAGACATCCATCCTGCAATCGAGGAGATTTCCATGGCATCAGACGTTCGCGTCCGCTTTGCACCCTCACCGACGGGCAAGCTGCACATCGGCGGCGCCCGCACCGCTATCTATAACTGGGCTTTCGCCCGCGCAAACGGCGGCACGTTCATCCTGCGCATCGACGACACCGACCCCACCCGCTCCACCGACGA